>CAPKVJ010000001.1 GCA_948648655.1 uncultured Candidatus Saccharibacteria bacterium
GTAAGCCGTGTTAGCTCAGTTGGTAGAGCAGCCGCCTTGTAAGCGGCAGGTCGTCAGTTCAAGTCTGACACACGGCTCCAAAATGGGCTACTTTGCAAGTTTTATCGTCGCTCGCTCGCCCAAAGGCGCGCTTCGCTAGATAGAATGCAAATTAGCTCCATTTTTATCTAAAAATATTGCTTGTCTATGGGGTGCACTTGGGAACTATATCTGTTTGCGACGGACGGTGCGGGTAGGTTTCGTTGCTGTCCGAGTGGCTGGGCGTGCAGGAGGTTTTGTACTCCTTGTTGCTGGCAAGGCTTTAGTAGTGCGGGGAGCAGATACGGCGCGTTTGGGGGCAGTAGTACGTGGAACTGTCCTAGTGGCGCGGTTACGAGTTGTGGTATTGCGCGGGCTACGGCGTTTGGGCTCTCTCGCGGCAGCATCAGCGGCGATTTGAGTTTCGATGCGGGCTGTAATACTGGCAAGGGCTTCGGTGTCGCCGGTAGTCTCATAAAGGGCGAGGATTTGACGTAAAGTATTGACGCTATGGTCAAGAGCATAGGCGTTTTCGAGAGCTTCGACGGCACCTTTGGTCTGGCCAAGCCGTTCGCGAGCTTTGGCGAGGGCGATAAAACGCGCAGGGACGTTCCCCTCTAATTCTATAGCTTGCTCAAAAGCCATCGTGGCTTTTTCGAAAGCTCCGGTCTCAAGATAGATCAAACCGACGTTATGCAAGGACGACGGATTGTTGTCTAGAGATTGGGCAATTTCAAAGCATTCGATGGCTTCGCTGAATTTTTGTTCTTTGGCGTAGAGAATACCGAGTCGATTATAGGCGGCAGCGTTTTTTTCGTCGAATTTAAGGATGGTGAGAAGAGCCTTTTCGGCGCGGAGAGGTTTGTGATCGCGCATGGAAGTTTGGGCGGCATTCCAGAGCTTCTTCATTTGCATATCATAGCGCGCGCCATGCTGGGCTTCGGCTTCTTCGTGACGAAAAATGGGGTACAAAAAAGCGACATAGATAGCTAGCATAAGTACAATCGCGATACCTAACATATGACTATTTTAGCATAGTTTTTAAGCGATTCTCTATTGACTTTTCTGGTAATGTGTGCTATAATGGAGAGATAGGGAGTATATACTTATGGAAAATTGTAAATACCAGAAAACTAGCATCAGAGAGGCTTTGCGCGAAATCCAGCGACGAAATTACCTTTTGCCCGGTATTCAGCGGAAATTTGAGTGGAAGGCGCAGCAGATTACGATGCTGTTTGATAGTATTATGCAAGGGTATCCAATTAATTCTTTTATGTTTTGGCGGGTGACGGACGCTAGTGTGAAGAAAAATTACACTTTTTATGAATTTTTGGATAAATATGCCGAGAAATTTAAGGACGAAAATCCAAAAGTTGCGACGGAGCTGAAGGGAGATGAGGATTTTTATGCGGTGGTGGATGGACAGCAGCGCCTGACCAGTCTTTATCTGGGGATGACGGGGACGTATCTGTATAAGTTGCCGAATAAGCAGTATCATGAGAAGAATTTGATCCCGCAGGTTTTGTTTCTGAATTTGACGAGTGAGTTGCAAGATACAAATAATACTGAGCGGAAGTACGAATTTAAGTTCTTGGATCCGAAGAAAATCGACCAGATGGATGACGGAAAGTTTTGGTTCCGGGTGGGCGAGGTGCTGAAATTTGAAGATCGTAAAGATGTGCGGCGGTATTTGAAGTCATATGGGCTGGATGATAATGAATTCGCTGATGAGACTTTGATGACGTTGTATGAGCGTGTTAGTATTGATGAGCTGATTAATTATTGCGTGATCAGTGGGCAGAATCAAGATAAGATTTTGAATATTTTTATCCGGACGAATAGTGGCGGGACGAAACTTTCGCCATCAAACCTCATGATGTCGATGATCGCTGATAGCTGGGATCATGAGGTGCGCAAAGAGATGGAGGAAATTCGTGATCGGGTGAGCAAGTATGGGCGTGAAGTGCCGTTTCGGATTTCGCCAGATTTTATTTTGAAGACGATGCTGGTACTTTCGGATGGAGATGTGCGATTTAAGATTCGCAATTTTAACACGATGCACGAGAACGGGTTTGAAGAGAATTGGGAAAGTATGCGTGACAGTATCATTGCGACTTATGAGATGTTGGGGCGGATGGGATTTAATAATGATTTGTTGAAAGCGAAAAATGCAGTCATCCCGATTGTCTATTATGTTTATAAGCGTGGGATTAGTGATAAATTTGGTAAGCCAAACTATGATCCGGAGGATTGTCAGGAAGTGGTTTCGTGGTTGACGAAGTCGCTACTTAAAGGGATCTTTAGCGGTCATCCGGATAGTACGCTTACGACGATGCGTGGGGTGATTAAGGATGAGCTGGCGAAAGGCGCGAAACGGTTCCCAGCGGCGGCGATTATTGAGAAGTTTCGGGGTAATTTGGAGAAGAATTATAGTTTCGATGATGACGCCTTGGAGAGTATGCTACAGGAGAAATATCAGAGTCCGCGTGCGGGACTGGTATTGATGTTACTTTATCCGCAAGTTGTGTCGGAGCACGGCGCGGCGGTAGCGCAGGACCATATGCATCCAAAAGTGATGTTTCGTAATCGGAAAAAATTAAAGGAGATTGGTTTCTCGGAAGAGGACGAGAAGTTTGCATTAGAAAATTATAATACGGTATTGAACTTGCAGTTGTTGGAAGAGTATGCGAATAAAGAGAAGAAAGAAGCTAGTTTGGTGGATTGGGCAAAAGAGGCGGGTGTGTCGCGCGAGGATTTGATGGTGAAAGATGATACGAGTCTGGAGATTGGGGATTTTCGGGAATTCATTGATGCGCGGAGAGAAAAAATGCTGGATAAACTGCGAGAAATTAGTTGTTAGTTTGAAATCAAGTAGTAGTTGTGATGTTATGCGGTTTGCAGTGGTGCCGCAAGCGGAAGCGCGTTGACGCTGGCATTAACTTGGGTTATAATTAAGCTAATGCGGAGGTGCTATGGGAAATAGTTTTGCTTTTGGTGATGTAAAAATCGTTAATTGCGATATGTTTTCGGATGCGGGTTTGCTGGCGATAGATGATGGTGCGGTAGATGCGATTATTACGGATTTTCCTTATGGTACACTCAATAAGCGTAATCATTGGGATAAAGTAATTGATTATGAAGCATTTTGGAGTGAAGCGCGGAGAATTGGCAAGGCGAACACTCCGACAATTTCGACGGCGCAGATGCCATTTACGGCTTTTTTGGTTTCGACGAATTACAAGGCATTTAAGTATAGTCTGGTCTGGGAAAAGTCTAAAGCTACAGGTTATTTGAATGCAAAAAAACAGCCGATGCGGGCACATGAGGATATTTTGGTTTTTTATGAAAAACAGTGTAAATACAATCCGCAGATGACGCAAGGTACGCCTTATAATAAAGGCAAGGCGGTTAGGGATACGATGGCGTATGGAAAGCAAGAAAAAGCGGTTCTAGTGAAGAATGATAGCGGTCTGCGCTATCCACGTTCGGTGCAATATTTCGTGACGGCGGAGAGTGAAGGTAAACTGCACCCGACGCAGAAACCGGTGGCTTTGATGGAGTGGCTGATTAAGACTTATACTGATGAGGGGGATTTGGTGCTGGACCCTTGTATGGGGAGTGGAACGACGGCAATTGCTTGCATGAATACTGGAAGGAAGTTTATTGGTTTTGAGAAAGATGAGATGTATTTTGAGCGGGCGAAAGCGCGTATTGAGGAAGCGATAGCGAAACTTGCACCGGCAAGGAGCTTGACGGACGCAATAGCTGACGATACGGACGGAGTTACGGAATTATTACAACAGGCTTCGTTGATCTAGAATATCGAGCAAGTAGAAGACAAAATTGCGGATGCTTTCGATATCGAGCTCGTGCTTGATGCGATAGAGCGGTTGTTGGGAGCTGCGTTTGCCCTTGAGGAAGAAGAAAATTCGTGTTTCAAGACCGTTGGGACTAGCTGTGAGATGTTTGGTATCATTCCAAAAATCAGCTTCGTAAGTGAAAAGGGTTTTGCTGGAGGCAGCATTTTGTCCAGAAAATACAATATATTTACAATTTGATGGATCTTGGCCATGTTCGGCTAGAGATTGAGCAATTTTGCGAAAATCAGCAAGGGCGCGGTCGTAGTAGCAACTATCGAGATAAGTTTTGTTTTCGATAAAACAGAGTCGTTTGTTCCCTGCCCAAACGTGGCGGTCGACTTGAATGCGGTCAAAGATAATCTCTTTTCCTTTATAATGAATAGTTTTGGAAAGAAAGTCAGTTGAGCCGACTCTTGAGATGAGATTGGTATTTGGGAGTTCGGAATTGATAGTATTAATGATGTCTTGGAGGATATTTTCGACGAGCTTTCCGGCAGCTTCGCGAATTTCGCCTTCGGTTTTTGAGTCTATTGCAACGCTCTGCAAGAGGCTTTGTTCGCGGTCATAGCAGACCTTGACGTTTCTGATGACCTGATCGGCAATAGCAATCTTTTTGGCGTTGTCCATACTTCTATTATATCACAGATTGTTAAAATTGTAAATAGGTAATCAATAATATTGGCAGAATTTTGTCGATATGATAGAATTTTATTAGATAATTATGAATTTGAAAGTAGGAATTGTAGGACTGCCGAATGTAGGCAAATCGACTCTGTTTAATGCGCTGACGAATGCGGGGGCTCTCGCGGCGAATTATCCGTTTGCGACGATTGAGCCAAATGTAGGGATTGTGCCGGTGCCGGATGAGCGTCTAGCGGTGCTCGCGAAGATGTATGATACGGAAAAAGTCATCCCGGCGACGGTGGAATTTGTGGACATTGCGGGGCTGGTCGAGGGGGCATCGAAAGGTGAAGGCTTGGGGAATAAATTCCTTGCACATATTCGGGAATGTCAAGTGATTTGTCATGTGGTGCGAGTGTTTGAAGATGATGACGTAATCCGGGCGGAGGGATCGAAGGATCCGGCGCATGATATTGATGTAATCCGGACGGAATTAGAACTCGCGGATATGGAGACACGCGAAAAAGCCGAAGCGAAGCGCAAAAAGGGCGGTAAGGACGATACTGGAAGCGTAATTCCCTACCTGATGGAAAAGCCGGTGATTTATATGTTTAATGTGGGCGAGAAGGAGCTGAAAGATGCTGAGCTGCGTGCACGACTAGCAGAAAGTGTAGCACCGAGTCAGGCGGTCTTTGTCAATGCGAAACTGGAAGCGGAAATGTCGGGGATGACGTCGGAAGAGCGAAAGGAGTTTTTGCATGAATATGGGATTGAGGACGACGCGTTGACGGAGCTAATACAGGCGGCGTACGAGACTTTGGGCTTGCAGAGTTTTCTCACAGCGGGCAAGAAAGAAGTGCGGGCTTGGACGATTAAGCAAGGTGCGACGGCGCCAGAAGCGGCGGGGACGATTCATACGGATTTTGAACGTGGATTTATTGCGGCAGAAGTGATGAAATTTGATGATTTGGCGGAACTGGGAAGTGAACAAGCGGTAAAAGCGGCGGGCAAACTGCGTACTGAAGGCAAGACTTATGTTATGCAGGATGGTGATATCGTAGAGTTTCGATTTAATGTCTAGGGAGTATGAGATGGTGTAGAGTCAGCGCGCATACTATGAAGTTAATTAAAAGGAGGAATTATGCGTGTTGATTTGGATTTGGTGGAATTGAATGAGTGGCTACTGGGGTTCTTGAATTTCGAGAAACAGCCAAATTGGGAGCTGTTGAAGCTCGCGACGATGGAGAAACTATGTGATAAATTTGGGCATCCGGAGAAGTTTTGCCCGTGCTTTCACGTAGCGGGGTCAAAGGGTAAAGGTACGATTTCGGCCAATATTGCCGGGATTCTCCGCGCAGCGGGCTATAAGACTGGGGTCTATGCTTCGCCGCACGTCCTGCACTATACGGAGCGCGTGGGGACGGGAGCGGAACCTTTTGCGCAGGAGATTTATGATGCGGCGTTTTGTGAGCTGAAAAAAGGCGTTGAGGAGATATTGGCGAGCGGAGAGCTGGCGAAGGATGATGTGAGCTGGTTTGAACTTTCGACGACGTTTGCAATGTTGTGTTTCCGAGAGGCAGGGGTTGATTATGCGGTATATGAGGTGGGATTAGGCGGGAGATTGGACGCGACGAATGTGATTTTGCCAGAATGTGTGGCGTTTGGGCCGATTGAGATTGAACATACCGAGTTTTTGGGTGAGACTTTGGCGGAAATTGCGCATGAAAAGGCTGGAATTCTGAAAACGAAAGTCCCGGCAGTATCAGTGGCGCAGGATGCGGAGGTGGAAGAAGTTTTGCGTAGAGAAGCGCGAGAGAAATCGGCGGAGATTGAATTTTGTGAGCCGGATGATTATGTCGCTGAAGATAAAGAAGTAGCATGGCGGGTGGTGCACAAAGTTTTGCCAGAGATTAATAGAGATGTAGCACAGCAAGGTATGGAAAAAGTGAGGCTGCTAGGAAGGTATGAGAGGATAGAGGGCGTGAAGGGGTTCCCGAATATTCCTTATGTTTTGGTTGACGTGGCGCATACGTCGCATAGTATGGAACATGTACTCGCGAGGATGAAAAGCGACGGGGTGCGGGGAAAGTTACTTTTTGGTTGTTTGCAAGGTAAAAATGTCAAGGGGATGGTGAGGCTGATTGCGAAAAGTGGGATTTTTACGGAGATTTATTTGACGCAGCCGGGAGATTTCCGTAAATCGGATTTGGCGGAAATAGAAAAAGCGTTTCGGAATGAAGGATTGGAAGTGGTAGTAGATGGTGATTATGATAAATTCATCCCGGAGGTTCTCGCGATGGCGGATGCGGAAAAGGTGCCGCTGATTGTGCTGGGGTCGGTGTATCTGGCGGGGGAGGTGAAGAAACGGTTGTAGCATATGGTGCAGGGGTTGTGTAGGCTTATCTGGCTACACAGCGGACGGAGCTGCCGGCATAGCGTTCGAAGAAGCTGACGAATGCATCGTTGTTGTAAAAGCTCATATGAAAAGCGTTAACGCTAGTGTTGCTGGGAGTCGTAGAAGTCCAATAGAGACCATAGCTGCCAGTAAAAGAGATGCTTCCATTGTTAGCATAGATGGACCCGGCGTAGGGGAAATATAACTGGAGCTATCATAGTAGCTCCAGTTATATTGCCGGAGTCTGGTTTGTAGGTGGTCAGAAGCTTATCGTATTCTGTACGACTTGGTAATCTCCACTTTTTAGGACAAATCGAGCCATTAGCTTCTATCCTCCTACTACCTATACTCTAACTGCCTAGCTAGTTAGAGTATAGGTAGTAGGAGGATAGAAAAAGACAGGTTTATTCTGCTAATTCAAAAAAATCCACAGTGTATTCTTCTCCCGTAACGCTGGCAGCTGCCAATAGAGGATTGAGACCTTGATAAGCGAGATGAGTGTTTAGAAAAGACTGTGCGGCATAACGCATTTGAGATTTCTTTTGTGGTGTGATGCGAACAAGCGGTGTGCCTTCGATGGAATTAGTTTTGCTATATTTTACTTCAGTGAAATAGATATTGTTTGCTTTGGTAGAAATAAGGTCGATTTCGTAAGTCTTGGTTCTGTAATTTCTATGGATGATTTTGTGCCCGTGTTTGATGAGATACTCGGCGGTAGCGTTTTCGGCGCGCTTTCCGTGCTCTAAATGTGTGGCGGGGGTTTGCTTTTGTGTTGATACAATGTGACGTTCTGGTGTAGGGTATTTTTGAGAAAGTTGTTGCTTCATGATTTCACGTATTGGACGAAAACTTTGGCGATGCTCGGGGCAAATGCCGTATTGTTCGAGTGCGGTTTGGTGGGATTTTGTGCCATAACCGACATGTTTTTCAAAACCGTATTCAGGGTATTTCTTGGCGATTTCGACCATGTAATTATCTCGAGCAACTTTGGCGATGATTGAGGCGGCAGAGACGGACTTGACTAGATCGTCGGCTTTGGGGAGGAGAGTAACGTGGTTTTCGAGGGGTGTGTTTTGTAAGAAATTGATTGTGCCGTCAATGATGATTTCGGAAAATTTGATCTTTTTAGCTAGGATTTGTTTGACGGCTCGACGAGTAGCCAGCTTGAGACTGGCAGAAAGGCCGTACTTATCAAGTTCTTCGGCTGATACCCAGCCAGTTGCGCTGGCGAGTGCGTATTTTTCGATGAGGAGGGCTAATCTTGTACGTTTTTTGGCGGTAAGTTTTTTGGAATCGGTGAGATTATCCCAGAAGAATGATAATTCGGGGTCGGTTTTCTCGATTGGCTCTGCCTCCAAAATGACTGCGCCAACGACAAGTGGCCCTGCGTAGGGGCCACGTCCAACTTCGTCAATTCCAAGTATGATTTTTGGTTCTTGATTATTCAAAATTAAGCTTCGGTTTTTACTGCTTCAGTTTCAGTATTAGAAGATTCTGCTTTTTTGACTTCTTCTACTGGCTGCTCGACTTCTGGGGCAACTGGATTATTGACGGCGTTGCGATCAAAAGCTTTGTTGACGAGACGAGCTGATTTGCCGGAGCGATCGCGGAGGAAGCTGAGATTCTTACGGCGAACTTTGGCACGACGAACGATCTCAATTTTTTCGACTAGAGGGTTATGAATCAAGAAGGATTTCTCTACACCAACGCCTGAAGTAACTTTGCGTACTGTAATACGAGAAGTGTGTGATCCTTTGCGGTCAGTGCGGATGACAACGCCTTCAAAAACTTGTGAACGGAATTTTTCGCCTTCTTTGATCTTTTGGGTAACGCGGACCGTGTCGCCGGAGCGGACATCAACTACGGCTGGTTTTTTCTGGGCGTCACCAATCTCTTTTAAAATTGTAAAACTCATATTTTAACCTTTTATATATTAAACTGGAGTTTATTTTAGCATACTTTGCGTGATTTGAGAAGAGGTAAAGATAGTAAAATTGACAGAACTGGGAAAGATGATTAAAATTAGAGTAGCTTGGGACGAATTGGTGGTAGCTCGGGAGTAGTTTAATAGTGTGATACTATCTAAATTTTGTTCCGTTGACTTACGAACGCATGGAAGGAGGAGTTCTGATGGGAAGAACTATGATGACTGATGAACAGAGAGAAGTAGCTAGGGTGCATATTAAGGCAGATGAGAAGGTTTATATATCTGATCATCCCTTGATACATAACAAGATCGCGATTTTGCGCGATGCTGGTACGAATAAGAAGGAATTTCGTGAGTTAGTAAATGAACTGGCGATGTTGCTGACTTATGAGGCGACTCGAGATTTGCTTGTGATGACGACCGAGATCGTTACTGGAATGAATGTGAAGGCAGAAGTACAGAAGTTGAGCGGCAAAGATGTAGTGATTGCGGTAATATTGCGAGCAAGTTTGGGTATGATTGATGGCGTCTTGGAACTTTTGCCTACGGCGGCGGTGGCGCATATCGGAATTTATCGTGATCCGGAGACAAAATCTCCGACTAGGTATTATTTCAAGGCACCGAGCGATGTGGCTGAGCGAGAAGTTTTCGTGATTGACCCAATGCTTGCAACTGGCGGCTCGGCAATTGATGCAATTACGCAGCTTAAGTATGCGGGCTGTCAAAAAATTCATTTTATCTGTATTTTGGCGGTACCGGAAGGTGTAGCAGCTTTGAGGGAGGCGCATCCTGATGTGGATATCTATATTGGGGAAATGGACGAAAAATTGGATGAGAATGCTTATATCCTGCCAGGTTTGGGTGATGCTGGAGATCGGCTCTATGGGACGAAATAGGAGGTGTAGAAATGAAAGATGCAATAACGGATGCAAGGACATTGGGGAAACCCAAGATGTTACTTTTAGGATTGCAACATATGTTTGCAATGTTCGGCGCGACGATTTTAGTGCCAATTTTAGTAAATTCATATTTTTACGAGGCGACCGGTGAGCCTATTACACAGGGCGTAACGATTGCTGTAACATTATTCTGTGCGGGGGCTGCGACTTTATTTTTTCATGTAGTAACGAAGAAAAAGGTGCCGGCGTTTTTAGGTTCATCTTTTGCTTTTTTGGGCGGATTTGCAACGGTTGCGAATTTGAACACAGGCAAATTTGCGGGGATGGGCGCAAATGAAAAGGTGTCCTATGCTTGCGGTGGTATTGTAGTCGCAGGTTTGGTTTATTTGGTTTTGGCCTTTATTATCTATCGGGTTGGCGTGAGACGTGTAATGCGTTTTTTACCTCCTGTAGTAACTGGACCGGTAATCGTTTGTATTGGGTTGAATCTTTTGCCGTCAGCAGTGACGAATGCAAGCCAAAACTGGATATTAGCGTTGATTGCACTCGCGACGATTATAGTGCTGATGGTGCGCGGTAAGGGCATATTGAAGATTGTACCGATTTTGATGGGTATAGTTGTGGCATATATCGTAGCAGTCGTAATGAACGCCTGCGGTATGACAAATGCTGATGGCTCGGCGATTTTGAGTTTTGCTCCAGTAGCAGAAGCAAGTTGGGTCGGATGGCAAGGGTTTCAGATAGCAAGGTTTGATCTGACGCCGACTTTGGTGATGGTACCGATTTCGCTTGCGGCAATGATGGAACATGTTGGGGATGTTTCGGCGATCTCAGCGACAGTGGGACAGGATTTTGTATCTGATCCGGGACTTCATCGTACGCTATTTGGTGATGGAATGGCGACGGCACTTGCGGGCCTTTTTGGAGGGCCAGCAAACACGACCTATGGCGAAAATACCGGAGTATTAGAAATTACAAAAGTGCATGATCCACGTGTGATTCGGACTGCGGCGGTAATGGCAATTATTGTGAGTTTTGTACCGAAGTTTTCGTCGATTATTGCGACGATGCCGACAGCGATTATTGGCGGCGTAAGTTTTCTGCTATATGCGATGATTTCTGGAATTGGGTTTCGGAACATGGTCGAAAACAAAGTCGATTTGGCAAAAGGGCGTAATCAGATTGTGATGGCGATGATTTTGGCTTGCGGTCTGGGCTTGCGATCTGGGGTGACGTTTAATTTGGTCGGAGCAACAGTAACATTAACTCCGCTTGCAATTGCATCTATGGTCGGGATAATCCTCAATGCGATTTTGCCTGGCAAAGATTACGATTTTGGTACACACTCTAAAGGGTGACCAAAATCGTAATACCATGTTATATGAGTTTTTGTATTACGCTAAATGAAGGTCTCTTTGGAATCCAGAGAGACCTTTTGCGTTAGCGATGTTTTAAGGCGAGTTTAATTCTCTCTTCGGTGGTTAGTGTAGGGTCGACTTCGGCAAGGGCGGCTGAAGCTTCTTTGAGTGGAAAACCTAGTGCGATTAGGGCATCAAGGGCTTCATCGTTTGGTAGTGCGGTTGCGGGTACGAATCCTTCGATACTGGTACCGTACTTGCTGGGGGCACCGACTTTGTCGCGGAGATCAACAATAACGCGTTCGGCAGATTTTTTGCCAACGCCGGAGGCTTTTGCGATAAAACTTGAGTCGGTATTAGCAATAGCATTGCGTACTTCTTCGGGTGTTCCTAGACTTAATATAGACATGGCGGCTTTTGGGCCAACACTATTGACAGAGATTAGTAATTCAAATAGACGTTTGGCAGTGAGGCTGGAAAAACCGTATAGTTCTTCACTATTGTCGCGAATTGCGTGATAGGTATAGAGTTTAGTTTGATCATTGAGGTTGAGCCGTTCAATATCTGGTGCGGTGAGTATGACTTCGTAGCCTACGCCCTGTACGTCAATAATGATAGAGGTTGCCAGTTTTTCGGTGATCGTGCCAAATAAGTGCGCGATCATTTTTTGGCTTTCTTATGACCGATGATGTTGAAGACAACGATACAGACGACAGTGATGCCTAGCGCGGATAGCGAGAGAATCATTGGCCAAATTTCTGGTTCGACTTCAGCATCTTCAATGGCGGTTGTTTCTGGTTGGCTACAACCAGGCTCATTTTCGTCGGCACAGACGACTTCGGCTTCTCCGGAAGTACCGTTGTCAAGTTCATTTTCGGCGAGATCAGTGCAGATGACGCTACCATCGGTATTAGTAATGCATTTTTGATTTTGAGTATTGGGCGTTTCTGTAGTATCGGCATCAGAAGGGGCATCATCACTAGTGACGACTGGTTCGCTTGTGGTGGTACTATCATCATATTCTTCGACGATAGTAGTGTTTGTTTCAGAATCGCTTTCAGCGATGGCTGGTGATACGAGTGCTAGACAACAAGCTAGTGCACTAAATACACCGATAAAAAATCTTTTTTGATTCATAAACCTCCTTTTGTTTTGTCTATTTTAACATGAGGATGATTTCTAGGAAAGTTTTTGGGTGTTTTTGACGGCGAAAGAATGAACGATAGCACAAGCGAGGGCGTCAGCGGCGTCGTCGGGTTTGGGGACTTGCTTGAGACCGAGATGGAGCCTCACCATTTCTTGCATTTGAGATTTATGAGCATGGCCGTCTCCGCTGATAGCCATTTTGATTTGGTTAGGGGCATATTCATAGATGGGGAGATGACATTGTCTAGCGACGAGAAGACAGATGCCGCGTGCTTCGGCGACGGATATACCGGTGGTGATATTCTGTTTGAAAAAGAGTTTTTCAATAGCCATAGCTTCGGGTTGATTGAGCTTGATAATTTCGTGAAGTGAGTTGTAGATGTCTTCTAGACGTTCGGGCAAGGGTGTATGGGGTGGAGTGGAGATGACTCCGTAATCTATAGCAGTGCGTCCTTCGATGACGCCGAATCCGCAAATACCGGTGCCAGGATCAATGCCAAGAATTCTACTCATTGACGTATTCAATTAGGGTAGTTCTCAAATCTTTGACGGGGATGACGAATTTGTCTTTGACGGTGGTGGGGGCGATAGCATGGGAGAAGCCGAGCTTTTTGGCTTCGGAAATGCGTTGATCAGGACGAAAGGCAGAGCGAATTTCCCCGCCGAGTCCAACTTCACCGAAGACAACAAAATCTTCGGAAAGCTTGCGTCCAGCAACAGCTGATGCAATGGCGAGACAAATGGCGAGATCGGCCGCAGAATCTTGTAACTTAAGTCCACCGACAACATTGACAAAGACGTCCTTGTCATTAAGTTTGAGCTTGGTGCGGCGCTCGATGACGGCGATGAGGAGATTTAATCGGTTGAGGTCAAAGCCAGAGGCGGTACGTTTGGGATAGCCAAAATTGGTAGGCGTAACGAGGGCTTGGATTTCGACTAGAATGGGTCGTGTCCCTTCTAGGGTGGCAAGGATGATAGAGCCATCAGTGTTTTGGCGTTCGGCAAGGAGGGCGGCGGAGGGATTTTCGACCTCTGCGAGGCCTTGCTGATTCATTTCGAAGATTGCGGCTTCGCTAGTAGAGCCAAAACGGTTTTTGACGGCGCGGATGATTTTGAAACCGCCATAGCGGTCACCTTCAAAGTTCATGACGACATCGACGAGATGCTCGAGGACTTTTGGCCCGGCTAAAGTTCCCTCTTTGGTGACGTGGCCGACGATGATGACGGCGGTACTTGAGGATTTGGCAGCACGAATGATGAGGTTGCCGCAATTAGTAACTTGGGAGATGCCACCAGGCGCTGAAGCAATTTCAGCGATGGTTAATGTCTGAATGGAATCGACAACAACAAGGTCAAAACCCTCTTCCTCGATGGTTTTGGCAATATCGTTGGCGGAGGTGGAACTGGCAAATTTGAGATTGTCGGATTCGGCACCGAGTCGAATGGCGCGAAGCTTGACTTGTCCAGCAGATTCCTCACCGGAGACGTAAAGGACTTTACAATTGTCTGCAATATGGGCACAAACTTGCATGAGGAGGGTGGATTTACCGATACCAGGCTGACCAGCTAATAGCATAACCGATCCAGGTAAGATTCCGCCACCGAGTACACCATCGAGGTCGGAGAAACCAGTTTTGAGGCGGTTTTTGTCTTCGGAGACTTCAAGATCGCGGATAGAAACAAAATCAAGCGGTTTGCCGGACATCTGACTACGACCGACGGCTGATTTTTCGTCGCGGCTAGAATCATCAAATTGCTGAATGAGCGAGTTCCAGGCACCGCATTGGTTACAGCGGCCAGTCCAGTTTTTGTAAGTCGCGCCGCATTGCTGACAGGAAAATTGAATGTGGGATTTAGCCATAGACTGATTATAGCATAATGCAGAATAATTAAATTTTACGTTTTGCTACGGCTAGTCTATCGTCATCGCGGTCGAAGTCGTCAGCGGGGGTTTCACCGAGTAAGTGGTCGACGAGCATTTGATAAGTGATAATCCCGACAATTCGTTCAAAGCGGTCAATAACGAGGAAAAAATAACAATTGGTGCGCAGAAATGCAGCGAGGGCTTGATTCAGTGTATAGTCTTCGCGGATGTAGTAAATTTTAGGGTCAAGGATTTGCCGAGCAAGGCTGGCTTCGCGAATTTCGAGGCTATTGAGTGCGGTGGTATGGATTATGCCAATAATCTTGTGGTTTTTGTCGATGACAGGAAAATGTTGAAAGCCAGAATGGTAAAGACGGTCGAGAGTCAATGGGCCAAGTACTTCGTCGTCACGGACATAAGTGATTGCGCTCTGCGGAAGCATAAGCTCGGAGACTTTCGTATTGGGAAAATTCATAATTGTAGCAATGACATGGCGTTCGCGTTGATTGATAACGTTGCGTGGAGTGCGACGCATGAGATCGAGAAACTCATTGATTGTTTGCGGAGTAGGGTGATGCTCGGTTTTTTCGGTAGATTCTGGTTCCCCCACTATCGTATCATGATTATTTGCTTGTGGCTGGAGTGTATTTTGGTAGTTTTTCTTGCTGGTTGGATTTTTTTGTGATTGGACACGGTAGGGCTCGAGTTTGGGATCAGACCAACGGGTAAAATTGGTCAAAATATGCGTTTTGAAGTTTTTGCAGGTAGTGCGTAGCGCGCGAAGTTTGGACTTAATCGATGCGGTAATTTGATCGACGAAAGTTAGGGATGTATCTTTTGCTCTATGCATGTTATAATTGATTATAACATAATTAGAATGCGGAGGAATGTATGGACAAAAAGACGTGGATTATTGTTGGTGTGATTATAGCAGCTTTTGCTGGGCTAGTTGGCATATCGTTATGGCAACATGGAGATGGAGAGAGCACAGTGGCGACTACAGAGGTTGATTATAATAATTATGATACAACTACGATAATTGCTGCGGATGATTCGACGGGAAATTTAGCGGAAAATATTGATGGAGAGACTGACGCGCCGATTTTGATTTTTGATTATGCGGATTATCAGTGTGAAGGTTGTGCTTCGATGAATCCCCAGTTAAACAAATTGGTGGAGGAATATGATGGTAAAGTTGCAGTGGTATTTCGTACTTATATTCAGAGCTATCATCAGAACGGTACAGCGGCGGCATCGGCAGCAAATGCAGCAGCGAAGCAGGGTTATTGGAAGAAGTTTAAGGATTTGATGTTTACAAATCAGGATGCTTGGTATTCAGCGAATGCAGCGGAGCGTCAGGAGCTATTTGAGTCATACTTTATGCAAGCTTCTGAAGGTAAGGGTGATCTGTCGCAATTTCGTGACGATATGAAAGGTAACGATGTGGCGCAAAAAATCGCCTTTGATCGCGGTTTGGCTGATAAAGTTGGTCTTGAATGGACACCTTCGATTTGGTTGGGCGATGAGTTGATCCAGCGTGAAGATATGGGGTCAGGATTTCTTGCTACGATGCGAGAAAAGATCGATAAGAAGTTGAAAGAGCTGGAAAAGAAATAGAAAATAACAAAAAAACAGCTTCTTATGGGAGCTGTTTTTTTGTTAGTGCTACTTCTTCTTTGCGGTTTTTGCTTTTGTAGATTTGGCTGTAGCTTTGGTCATTTTGGCGTAAGATTTTTTGCGAGTTTTGGCGGAGGACTTCTGGGTGCGTGATGTTTTGGAGGCGGTTGTGGCTGTAGCTGGCTGGAATTTAATAAATTGACGTAGGCTGAAATAAACTGAGAATGATCCAGCAAAGACTGCAAGCATGATCATGACCGCAGCTTGAGAAAGGATAATTTCAGCAAAACCTTCTTCGAATACGGAGGCAGCGGCATCGCTAATGATCCCGGTATTTGGTACATAGGCTATTTGGCCAAGTGGCGCTAGATAAAGCAGATTACCACCAATAATATCGGAACGAGGGATATTTGGTATGCTGGGAGGCATAGGCACAACTGGTGTAGGGTTGCTAGGAGTCTCGGGAGTCGGGCCTGGCTGGGTTGGTTCGACTGGAGTTGTAGGCGTTTCTGGAGCTGGTTTTTTGTAATAAACTGTGTATTCTAGGTCATGATCCTGCATTATGTCTTTGATAAAATCAAAATCAGCTTTATACTCTGGTATCTCTGGTGAGTCTATACTAAATTCTTCGTTGGGAGTAAAGGTTCCAGTATAAGTTGGTGCGGCTTCGCTATTATCCTCATAGAGATATTTGATGGTGACAGTATGTTTCTCATCTTCAACTACTGGTGGGGCGACATACTCTACGGTTGCATAGTCGTAAGTGACGCCGGCTTCGCCATCCATCGTTGTGTAGTAACTTACGAGGCTAGTCATAGTGCCAGAGTGTTCCGATGTTTCACCGAAATAGCGGAAATAGAGTGTATCTCCAGGTTGCCCGTTGGGGGACATACGGATAGGAGTGGCAAGGTTGAAACCGCTAGCAGAGTTCGCTGGCGCAGATATTTGGACAGGTTGCCAGGAGCTTTCATCTGCTGGGGTAGCGCTATAATATAATGTCGTTTCATCGAGAGGCAAGAAGCCGGAAATACTAATATTATTGTTATTGCTATCAGTAGCGTCTTCGGTAACGTAAGCTGCGAAACGTTCGAGATCTAACGGGTGGTCAGGATCACGGTTGGTGATGCTGGTATTGTATCTGACAAGGTTGCTATTATTGTCGGGCAATTTACCGACGATCTCGGCATCGATGTTACTATCGGCGGAAATTGGCCAGTTCATATTTGAAATGGTGATTTTGGTATTGGATTCGGTGGTGCTACGTTCGGCATAGAAGAAATCAAGGTTGACGACATCGCCTGGTTTAATTCCTGCATCGATAGTTTCGTACTTATCTTGGAAAGTTGTACGAATGAGATTATTGAATGGTCCGACATAGCTATTAAAATCATTGCTGGGCTCACCGAGACTGGCGCGTGGTGCTGGGTCATTGACATTTTGGACATACGTGGAAATGGTACCGTCGGTATTGATGCGGAACCAACCATTAAGTTTTTCGTGTAAGCCGCCGATATCGAGGACAAGCTTACCATTAAGGAAGACCCAGACATCATCATCGCCAGAAAATTCGAAAAGCTCGCTACCGTCGGCGGCGATTTTAGTGGCAAAGTTGAGGTGAGCGGTGAAATGGTAATTATGCCCGTTGGTACGCCAAGCAGAATCACCGTTAGAAAAGTCGACATTATCCATTGGGAAGACATTGGTTTCGCCGTAGGTGTAAGTATTTTTGCCGGTGCGAGTAAAGGTGATTTGGCGGTCGTAATGTTGTGAAACGGATGTATCATGGAACCAACGATAGAAATTGTCTGTTGGCTGGACAGGGTCTTGCCCGGTTACATTTTGGCTAAAGACGTCATAATTAGCATTCCAAGAGTCGGTTGAGTTGGTGTATGTCGGGATAGGCAAGCCGTCTGATCCGAGATGATCTTTGACGATTCCCTGCAAGGCGCCGGCTGTCCAGTAATTGCAGATGACCCATTCAAATTGACGGTTGGGGTCGTTACAATCATCTTGACGTTGGTCCCAATAGGTAATTGGTACAGTAATGGTATCGGGATTACCTAATGAAGCCGTCTCCCATGACGCAGGGACGCCATTTTCGTTGGCAATGTTTTCGAGCGACATGGCGCGGACGAGAGATGATACTCCGATAATTGTGAGGATAAGAAATGAAGTGCAAGCGATCGCGCGTGCAACGGTGCAGATTTTGTGTTTCATAATTTTTTGTTTAGCCTTTTTTGATACCATATAATATATATTATACTTATGTTTTGATTATGGTCAAGTATTGTGGGATGACATATAGACGTCGATGGGAGAATATAGTATACTAATGTGGCTGGGTCATAGGTTAGATGGCGACTATTATGACTGACAGTGTAACTTGAATTGAGAAGGAGGTGCATGATTTGGCTATTTCAAAAGACCATTATACGCATGTACCGCACTATAGCGGCGAAGTGATGGAGGAGGTGATGCAGGATTACCGACTGTATCCTCCGATGCGAGTCTGGGGTGATTCGCTAAAATATATCGTGGCGACTTTAGTGGGTAAGATTTTGCCTTGTTGCAGGGTGAAGGAGAGCCAAGCGGATGAAATTTATGACATGATGTCATCTTACATTTCAGAAAACGTGACTGATTTGGTCGAATATCATCGACATATGGATGGACTGAATGTTTTATGGCCTGCGCTGAAGCAAAAGATGCTGGGCAACCGCGGTTTATGGAAGATGATGCGTGATTCCGGAGCGGAGTCATTGTCATTTGCGCAATTTCCGGTCTCGCTGGTGCCGCGAGCTATTGCTCTCGAAAGTGCTTTTGGCGTGAATTATGATAATGCCGGTATTTATCGCAAACTTTTGCGAGTGCAGGATCTTTCGATGCGTAGTGCGGCAGTGGAGCCAGAACTTGTAGAGTTACGTCGGCGTGCTCACCATGCACGGGAATGTATTTTCAGACATATTCCTGTATTGAAGGAAATTGATTCCGTACCGTCAGAAGAAAAGCTGGGAACAGTTGTGACGACTGGAGCGGGACTATTGATTGAACTTCGGAAGTACGGCATGACTTTGGCGCAGATCCAAAGTTTGCGTGTCATTGCCTGCGATATGGATGAGTCGTTACGCAAGGAATTAGACATGGTGTGCCGGTATGATTTTGGCGTGTCTTTCGCGGAGACGGGTATTGAATACCGTTTTTGTGCGGTAGAGGAACTGTTGAAGGATGATACGTTATACGGCAAAGTGAACGTTGTGCTGATGGACGGCATCTTGTCTTATTGCAAAAATGAGCGGCAGATACAGAATTACATTTATGGTGCGGAACGTTTGTGTGATCCGGCAAACAGTGTTATCTTTTGCGATTTAACGGTGTTTGACTGGAGTTTGTTGCGTTGTGCTGTGGTGCAGGGTTGGGTATCGGAAGATAAGAACTTCGCAATGCACCCTGAATTATCAGCAAAGATCGCCGTCCGGAAGATGCGACGGATTTGTAGAAACTTGGACTTTAAGTTTTCTTATGAAATTGATCCGCGCAATCCAAGCCCGCTGGGCGTGGTTTTCTGGATAAATGATACTATCGCATAACCAAAATGCCATCTTTTGGTTATAATGTTTGAAACCCTGCCATAGGAATCTAAAATGGCAGGGTTTATTTATTGACCTTATGTTTTTGCATGCTATAATATGTAGTAATATACAAGGAGGTCAAGTGAGTTTAATTTCGATTCTACTAATTGTGACTGCAGTTCTGACGGTGTCTTCTGGATTGCTGTCGCTTTTTGGTTCATCGCGTGGCGATCGTGGTCGTTCGGCGTGGCTATTGGTATCAAATATTGGTGCGGTGATTTGGGCACTATCAATTGGGATTTATTTGGCATTACCAGCGACGGCAGATCCAATTGCACCGAATGTAATTTTGGGTATTTATACTGGTGCGATGGTAATGTCGACGGCACTGCTGGGATATATGTCATGGAAATATATTTGGGGGAAGGTTGCGACTGTGTTCTTTATTCTGTGGGCGGTCGTTTTGGCAGTTCTATTAGTGGGCGATCGTGGCCTCTTGTATACTTCTTACACTTTGTCAAATGCTGGCAATACGGTCGAGTTAATTAATGGCTGGTATTATTGGTGCTATACGATTTTCTTTGTCTTGAATATTTCTGCGTTTTTGTTTGCTACCTATTATCATGCCAAGCATGCTAATAATAAGCGGGTAAGAAATGGTGATTATATTTTGCTAGGGGGACTCGCAATTAGTGGCGCGCTTTCTGCGACTTTTGACCTCTTCTTGCCACTCATGGGACGTTACGATTCGATCTGGGTTGGACCACTTTCGGTATCTATTTCTATGCTGGCGTATTTTTATGCGATCCTGAAGTACAGGATTATATCCGTATCGACCGGTTGGTTGAGAGTGATGGCATATGTGGTTATTTTAACTACGGGTGCAGCGATCTATATGTTGCTGTTTTATATCGTATTTACGGCGTTATTTAAGATTCCGAATCCATCAGCGTCAGTGCTGGTACTGAACTTCTTGATGATTGTAATAGTATTATTGCTCATGCCGGTGATTAATGAGGTCAATGCATCGGTGCGCTCGATGATTATGGTGGGGCAAGTTGACCTCGCGTATGTGATTAAGAAATTAAACCGCATCGCGACAAAAAATGTTGATTTGCGGGATTTGGCAGGTTTTTTGGCGGATCATTTACACTTCGCTTATGTCGGGTTTGTAATAAATGGACGTTTGTATGGTTCGAAGCCTCTGGCAGTGTCAACTGATGAGCTGTCAAAGATTTCGCATCTACGTTCGGTGGCGAATGGGGTTTGGCAGGAGCCAACAAAGGCAGTCAAAGAGATTCTAGATGAATTGGATTTGAAGGCAGTGGCGGAGCTAAAGAATGCTAAAGGTAAGCCTTTCGGGCAGATTATTGTCGGGAAACCTTTAGGTAAGTCGAATTTTGAACGTCGGGATTTGGTACAGCTAGAGATGATTGTAAATCTTGTTGCGATGGTTATTGATTCAGAAAAACATTTGCGGGCTTAAACGAGGCTAGATAGAGACAATGACAGCGAAGTTAATGCACCAGACGAAGATGATGATCCTTCTGTCGCTAAATGCGGTGGCGATTTTGATTGTCGGCGTGATGATTTTTGGTGCGATTAACTTAAATGGCGGAATTGAATTCCGGGTGGTGGCAGAGCGTGATGACGTTGTGGGGAATTCGTTGGAAGAGTTGGGCTTGGTAGCACCGGTAACTGATGAACTGAGCGCTCCAATTGTGAGCACAAGTACTGGAGCGGGAGAGGGGGCGGATAATAGTGGCAGCGGATATGTCGCAACTGGTAGTAGTACGACTAGCAGTGGGGGTATTAGCAAGGCACCAGTTCCTAATGGCGAACTATGGAATGAAGATTCGATTGTAATTTTTCAGACGGCGGATTTTGATCTTTGTGTGGGCGGAGGTATGACGGGGCTAGGAGATATGTATTGGCAATCTAGTGATCCTTCGGTGATTGCGGGGTTTTATAATACTGCACGGACTTGGTTGGGATATGATCCAGGTGGTTGTCGCTATCCAGCGATTGTAGGCACAGGGACGACAACGATTACTGCTGGGACATATGATGGTAGTAGGCATGATAAGTTAACCGTAACAGTGATTGCGCCGCCAGTTGAGCAATGGAAGCGTGATGTCTTGGCATTAGTAAATGAAGAGCGGAGTAAGGCTGGTCTGGGAGCTTTGGGGTGGAGTTCGGATTGCGAAGGTGCGGCGAATTTGCGCGCGCAGGAACTGATGACAGCATATTCACATACGCGTCCGGATGGCAGTTCGTGGTCGACGGCTTGTCCGATTCCGAGTACTGGTGGGGTAAGCGGGGAGAATTTGAATGCTGGTAATGCTGCCGTTTCACCAGAGACTACGGTGGCGTCGTGGATGGCTTCACCCGAGCATCGGGCAAACATTCTGAATCCGGATTTTAAGAATTTGGCAGTTGGATTTGTGTTTGAGCCCAGTGCGCCGTATCAGACGTATTGGTCGCAGTATTTCACGAGTTGGTAGGGCAGCGTAAGACGAGGTGGCTACAACAAGTCGGCGACGATGTGTAGCTTGATATGACCGTTTTGACTCACATTCTCATAGAGTTTGATGAAATTGGGCAATTTGGTGAGGAATTTTTGATTATTAGTTTTGAAATATGACTTATATAATAATTCGATAGCAGTGCCAATGATCTCCAGAGCTTGTTCGCGGGGCTGGTTTTTCTGTTTGGAAATTTCGGTGGCAACTGTAGCTAATTCGGTGGGTGAAGCGGAGATAAGCTTCTTGGCGTAATCCATGATTTTGGTTTGGGCGGATGGTGGCTGGTCGAGGATATTTGTGGATTTAGGATAAAAAACTTGGGCACGGGAAAGGATGGTGGGCAGAAGACTGGCGGGGTTCTGGGTGAGCAAAACAAAATGGCAGTGAGGTTTGGGTTCCTCAAAGGTTTTGAGGAAGGCATTTTGAGCTGCGTCATTCATGGCGTCAGCGGGGGTAATAATGAAAAACCGCTCGCTCGTTTCATGGTTATTGGTATGGGAGATAAGGTCACGGATTTGTTCTACGGTAATGGTTTGGGTTTTTTTGTCTTCGCTGGGGCGTAAGATGGTTGCGAAGTCAAGTCCAAGCTCTGTGTCTGGTGACATACCTACGATAGCGCAGCTTGTGTGGTGAATAATTGATTTTAGCTGATTGAGGTCTTCAAAAAACATAATTACTATTGACTTTTGTAATAAAGTGTGATATAATGGAGAGATAAGGTTTATTTTTCTTGAAAGACATGGGTGAATTCCTCTGGTAGTTCGGCCGTGAATATTTTACGTTCTCCACCGTTTTCGCCGGGTATGGTAATTTCAAGTTCTTTGGCGTGCAAAAAGAGACGTTCCCCTTTACCATCACCATAAATTATGTCGCCAACAATCGGTGTACCGAGATATTTGAGATGAACGCGGAGCTGATGTGTGCGCCCGGTAGTTGGTTTGAGCTCGAGGAGTGAGTATTTGTCGTTTTGCTGGATGACCTTGTAATAGGTCTGGGAAGGCTTGCCGTTTTGATCGACCTGAAAGGTAGTGGGATGTTTGAGATTGCGCGCGATGGGTAGATCAATCAGGGCTTCATTTAGTTGAGGCTTACCTTCTACAAGTGCATAGTAGGTCTTGTGGGTTTTGCGATCCTGAAATTGTTTGCGGAGCATTTTTTGGGTGGCAAGGTCTTTGGCAAGGATAACGACACCGCTAGTGTCACGATCGAGTCGATGGACGAGCAAGCCATAATCTTCAAGTGTGGGTTCGGGGCAGTATTCACCTTTTGCCATGCTGAGGAGGCCGGTAGGTTTATTGATAACTAATACGTGTTCGTCTTCGTAGATTACGGGAGGCAATGGCGGTAATTCGGCGGCTTCAGGTATGGATAGTGTAATCTCAACTTCGGGTAATACTTTCGTATTGGGTTTCGTGACGGCTTCGCCATTAACTTTGACGAAGCCGGATTTGATGAAAGTTTGTAGGCTAGAACGGTTATATTCGGGATGTTGCTGAACAAGGAGATGATCAAGGCGGATTTTTTTGGGAGTTTCGGGGGCGTCTGGCAGGATCGTGTCGCCATTAACGACGCGGGATAGGCTGGGTTTACTGAATTTTTTGCCGGTGATAATCATGATCTACCTTAAGCCAAAGAGTTTTTGCACTTTGGCGAGTTTGGTATTGGCGACTTGATTGGCGTAAGTTTCGCCAGTCTCGAGAAGTTCGTAGACTACTGAATCGTCGATGGCGGCAAGTTTTTCTTGAAAATCAGCGAGGAAAGTTTGGGTGCTTTCGGCAACTTTTTGTTTGAGGTCGCCATAATGAGTTTCGCCAGCCCATGTTGAAATGACATCTTGTAGAGGGAGATTGTTTATCAGCGATTCGATTTGTAGCAGGTTGCTGATCCCGGGCTGATTGAACATGTCAAATTGCACTTTGCCGATGGAATCGGTGGTGGCGGACATGATTTTTTTGGCGGCGGATTCGGGGGTGTCAGAAAGCATAATTTTGCCGTTGGGAGAGGGGTTGGATTTGCTCATTTTCTTTTCTGGATTTTGCAAGTCGCGGATACGGATTCCTTCATCTACATGCATGAATTCGGCTTGAGCTTTGGGAGTGGCAGGAAGGACAAATGTTTCACCAAAACGTTTATTAAAGCGTTCACCAAGACGGCGCGTAAGCTCGATATGCTGGAATTGGTCTTCGCCGACGGGGATATAGGCTGCGTCATAGAGTAGAATGTCGGCCGCCATGAGTACAGGATAGTCAAAGATTCCAACGTCAACACTGTCTTTGCCAGAGCTTTTGTCTTTGTATTGGGTCATGCGATTTAATTCGCCCATTGTGGCGATACAATTTAAGATCCAACAGAGTTCAGAATGCGCCGGAACGCGGGATTGGCGATAGAAGTGAATATTGGGATTTGGCTCTAATCCGGCGGCAAGATAATATTTCAGAGAATGAATAATATTGGCCTGTAATTCTCCGTCGACTTGGTCGATGATGGAATGGAGATCGGGTACAAAGATGTTGACTTGGGATTTATCACTGTGCTGGTTGGCCAGACGCACCATTGGCAGCAGTGCTCCGAGAAAATTGCCAAGAGTGATTTCGCTATTGACACGGATACCGGTAAGAATTGTAGGATGTTTATTCATATTATGATTATAGCACAAAAGTTTACCATAAATTATGGTATAATTAATCGAGATGAGAATTGCGATTACTTCAGATTTATATTATCCTATGACGAATGGGGTGGCGGTTTTTGCGCATAATTTGGCGAAAGGATTGGCGAAACAAGGGCATGAGGTATTGGTGATTTGTCCAAGTTTCAATGGCAAGCATCATCGGGCGAAACGCGATGGCGTGACGACGGTATATATGCGCTCGATGAGATTCCCGTTTTATCCGGATCAGATTAATGATGTGCCAGAGGCGAAAGAAGTATTGGGCGTGTCGTTGCCGCGTTTAGCTTATCGGCATGGTTTGTGGCTAGCGATTGAACCGTACAAAGCTATGAAAAAGACATTGGATAGGTTTCACCCGGATGTAATTCATAACCAGACGGCGGAGACGATTGCGATTGCGGCGCGACGATATGCTAAACGATATGATGTACCGATGGTGAGTACTGGCCATGCCTATCCGGATAATATTACGGGACAATTGAAGCTTCTGCGACCGATTAAACGTCCATTGGATGCGGCTCTTAGGACGTATATGGCGAGTTTCTTGAAACATTCGGAATATGCGACGATGCCGACCGAGATGGCGATTGATGATTTGGTGCCGAAGAATCGTAAGCGTTTCAAAGTGGCGGTGGAACCATTGTCAAATGGTGTTGATTTGTCGAAGTTTGGTCCAAAAAAGCCAGTGGCGAAGATTTACAAAAAATATCATTTGCCGACGAATCGACCGATCGTATTATATGTGGGGCGGGTTGATCCGGAAAAAAGCATTAGTAATGTAGTGTTGGCTTTTGCGAATGTGTTGGAGAAAGTTCCGCAGGCGGTGCTTGCGATTGTGGGTGATGGTACGGACAGACAGCACTTGGCGGATTTAGCAGAGTCTCTAGGGATTGAGGGATCTGTGAAGTTTCTCGGGCGAGTGTATCCGCCAGATATTATGGAGATTTATCGGGCGGCGACGGTTTTTGCGACGGCGAGTGAAACCGAGACGCAAGGAATAGTATTGATAGAGGCAGCCGCGACAGGTTTACCGCTGATGGCAGTCGACGCTGGTGCGGTACGGGAGCTTTGCCAAAACAAAAAGAATGGTATCTTGTGCCATCCGGGAGATATTGATGAAATGACTACGGCGCTGGTGAAGTTACTAAAGAATGATGATTTGCGGGCGCGATATGGTGAGGAGAGTTTGAAGATTGCTAAAAAACACGATCTGAACGTGACTTTGAAGCGTTTTGAGGAGATTTATGGTGAAGCCATTAAGTTGAAGGGCAAAGCGTCGAGCAAGGCGAGGTTTGGGTTGCTTCGTCGACGAAAAAAGTAAGTTTAGGATTTTGGTTCGAGGAAGTCGAGGATGGCTTCGGCGGTGGCACGGGGATCTTCGTAGTTATGAAGGTGTCCAGTGTTTCTGATGAATTTGGTTTGGGCTGATTTCTTTTGAGCCAAAGATAAGGTAGATTTTTGGGGGATGAGGCGGTCTTTTGCGCCGGCTAGTAGGAGAACTTTTTTGTGGTTGAGGTCAAATTCGGCAATGCTGTGGTGTGCCGAAAAATTGGCCGATTTCATAACGTCGCGCTTTTTGGGCGGTTGGTCATTACTACATTCATGAGTGATCTTAAGGGTTCGTCGGAATAATTTATGGTTTTTGGGGACGAAAAGATAACGCGTAGTGATATAATCGACAATTCGGCGTGGAAGTAGAGCTGAAAGTGGCGTCAGACTAGCGAAAAGTTTTGCGGGCTTTGTGGAGATTGGAGATAGTAGGATAAGTTTTTTGTTGCAGATGTTGGGGCAAAAATCGGCGGTTGCGGTGACGATGATTGATCCCATTGAATGTCCGATGAGGATAGGAGATTTTAGATTATGTTCCTTGATGTAGTCTTTGAGAAAATTGGCGTAACCTTTTGTTGTATAACTGGCTAGTGGTTTTGAGCCGGCAAATGGTGGAACGGCGGGCGCATAGACGTCATATCCGGCAGTGTGCAGGAATTTGGCTATTTCTTCTAGGCCGAGTGGTGAACCACGAAAGCCGTGCACAAGAATAATAGGAGGTTTCGACATGGATGACTAGGCTGCTTTCTCGGATTGATCCTCCGATTTTTTGATAGCGGCTTTGATGGCTGGGCGATCGAAGCCGACAATGCGCTCTCCATTGATTTCTGTAACTGGAACGACATCGATGTCGGGCATACTAGCGGCATTGATTTCTTGATATTCGATTCCCTCTTTTTCTAGCCAGTCCATAAGAGCGTGGCACCAAGGACAAGTTGTGGTTGTGTAAACTTTTATCATAGGTTTATTATAACACACAAGCTACACGACAATTACTCTCTCTATGAGCCTCTTACAAACACGGCGTCGTGCCATCCCGCCGTCGCGGGTGCCACGCGCCTAGTTCTCGGCCGTAGCCTGTGAAATGTTTGTAAGAGGCTCATAGAGAGAGTAATCCTCCTACTACCTATACTCTAACTAGCTAGGCAGCGGAGGGAGAGACTAGCGTAACGATCACCACGTCCTGATGGACTGATGCTATCGGAAAGAAAGTATAGAGCATAGGCATAATTAGGGCTAGAATAAGGCTGTAAAGCCCAATAATAGCCATATTGTCCAGAATATCTTAATTGGCTAGAAGCAATATTTACTATACCGCTGCGCACAAAGTAAAGTTATACATTCCATTATCGTCTCTATAGCTTACGCCAAACTCACGAAAAAATGTTATATTAAGAATAATATATTTTAACCAAAGGACACTATGCCCCGACCACGCAATAAGGACGACCTAGTAAAGGTTGCCGACGAACAATACAAAAAGTTAAATGACTGCATTGCTTTGATGACAGAGAAAGAACTTGCTACCGAGTTTGATTTTTCGGGCGACCCGAAGAAAACCGAGCGTCACTGGGGTCGCGATAAAAACCTGCGTGATATCTATATTCATCTTTATGAATGGCATCAACTTTTGCTGAATTGGATTAAAGCCAACGAAAATGGAGAAGAAAAGCCATTTATTCCGGAGCCATACTCTTGGAAAACTTACGGCGATATGAACTGCGAGTTTTGGGAAAAGCACCAAAAGACCAGTTTAGAAGATGCCAAGAAGATGTTTGAGCGGTCGCACGCCGAAGTTTTGAAACTCGCCAACAAATATACGAATGAACAATTATTTGGTCGTGGCGTGTGTCCGTGGGTCAATACTGATTTAGGATCTTATTTTGTCAGTGTCATGCCGAGCCATTATGATTGGGCAATGAAGAAGCTTAAAGCCCACCGTAAGAATTGCGAGAAATAAGGGATGGTAAAATGAATACTAAGATTGTTGATGGTGTAGCAATTATAAAAAGTAAGAAAGTCATTATAAAAGATGTCGCTTCGGCGGTTGATTTTGTGATGGAGATAAAATACAAGACGAATTGCGATAGAATTGCGCTCAATAAATCAGCGATCTCTGAAGATTTCTTTATTTTAAGTAGTGGTCTAGCTGGAGAAATTCTACAAAAATTTGTTAATTACGGCATTAGATTTGTGGTTTATGGTGATTATTCTACATACACTAGCAAACCTTTGAAAGACTTTATCTATGAAAGTAATCAGGGTAAAGATATATTCTTTGTCGCCACTGAAGATGAAGCGGTAGAAATGTTAAATAAGTAATGCTTATTATCTCATTCGAGCCAAACTAAAAAAATGTTAATAATTAAATAAGGTAATTGTAAGGAGTATTATGGTTCATTTAGTCTATTGTGATGATAAGTCCAAAGAACTAAACAAAATCTTAGATGGTAGCAAAACAATGGTGATTCGCGGCGCCGCTGGGCGGAAGATTCCGCATAGTCGTGTATTTGCCGACGAAGAACTTTATTTTATGGAAAAGGGTAGTAAGAAAATCACTGCAAAAGCCGTAGTCAAAGATGTCTAGAACTTTGTGAAGTTGTCTGATGACGAGATTGCAAGGACGATTGATGATAATAATGACAAATTACAACTTACCGATAAGCAGAAAGAGCGCTGGCATAAGAAGTGCCTTTGTCTGGTAGAGTTTGATAATGTAGAAACAATCGAACCACTTGATTTTGACCATCAAGGCAATATGGACGACTGGTTAATTATTGATAAAATTGAAGATGTCGTAGTCGGCACAAGCGTTCCATATAATTATAGTAAGTCTAAGTTCAAAAAATAAATTATGGCAAGAGCAGTTAAAAATAAGGAATTAGTAAATACTCGATTAGCTACCAGTTATGGCGGCTGGATGTATTGTGATAAGTGCGGCGAAAATATCGGCTATCTATGCTATTCAACTTATGATAGGCTGGAATTGGAATACAAATGTAACTGCGGTAGTCGAGGCAACATACTATTAGATTTCGAAGATAGTAAGCCCGGACAAGCCTGTGATAGCGAATTAGTGATAATAAAAAATCGTTTTTGTTGCCCAAAGGACCAGGAACCTTTAATCACAATTTTGGACAAGAAAATGTCCGACTATAAATTAGAAATTACTTGTAAATCTTGCGGTAATATTTATAGAAAAACCAAAAATGGACATTGAACTATATTATCAAGAAAAAGGCACTGGTACGCCACTCGTCTTACTTCACGGCAACGGTCAGGATGACAGTTATTTCAAGGCGTAAGTTGATTATTTTAGCGAAAACTACCATGTAATTACGGTTGATATTCGTGGACACGGTAAATCGCCACGTGGTACGGCGTCTTTTACATTGGATCAATTTGCTGACGACCTAAATCATTTACTAGAAAAGCTAAAACTTCCACCTGTAATTCTGCTCGGCTTCTCGGACGGTACTAATATCGCCATGAAATTTGTGTTCAAATACCCCGAAAAGGTGAAAGCTCTAATTCTAAACGGTGGTAACCTTAATACTAAAGGTGTCAAAGGCACTACACAATTCTTTATTGAACTGGGTTATAAAGTTGCCAAAAAGTTTGCCCATATGTTGATTAAAAAAGATCACACTCGAGAAATTGCTGGTAGTATTCCAGACGCAAAACTTGTATTTGTTTCAGGTAATCACTTTATTGCAAATAAGAGGTCTCAAGCCTTTAATCGGGAAGTCGAAAAGTTCTGTTTGGAAAAGTTGTAAGATGCTTTGTCGGTGTCGGGCAAATATATTCTGGTCTTAATTATTAGGATGGGTAAAAGGTAATTACTTTGTGCGCAGCGGAGATGCAAATATCAGTGGGAAAAAGTTCAAATACATCGGACAAGACAGTTACTTATGGAGTTCACTTGCCTACTCTACTCTAGGCGGAGCCCGATCATTAGGTATTAACGGTAACACAAATATTGACCCCAGCTATGTCGTCAGCACCTTTCTCGGCTTCCCCCTCCGCTGCCTAGCTAGTTAGAGTATAGGTAGTAGGAGGATGATTTGCTTACCATTTTACGAGTGTTATTCTGATACAGAAAAATACGCAAAACTCGTACGCTTGTTACTAATATTAACACCAAGAGGCGGATGGATATATCTTTTTTCTAATCGTGTAAAATTGAGTAAAATTACTCATATAACCAAAAACAGTATGGTGCATACTGGGTGCATCGTGCAAAATTACTGCCACTTACTCCACTTTTACACGATTAGAAAACCCACTCAAGCCCCTCTCTGATTATTCCTCCTACTCAATAAATAAGGCGTTCACTCCTATAAATCGGGGCAAACGCCTTATTTATTTTGTATCAAACGTGACGTGCAAACATGGTCGGGGCTACCAGGATCGAACTGGCGACCTCACGTCCCCCAGACGTGCGCGCTACCGCTGCGCCAAGCCCCGCTAGGTTGATTATAGCACCGCCGAGAGGTTTCCGCTATAATAGAATGTATGCATGGATACATTTATCGCACGCCAGAAGGATTTTCGGATATTTCTCTGCGTGGCAACGGAAAACGTTTGATAGGTCTGGAATTTGTTGATGATGCTGATGATTGTAGTACAGAAATGCCGGAGGAGTTAGAAGAAGTTTGTGAGTGGCTGGATAAATATTTTGCGGGAAAAGTGCCGAGTTTTGTGCCGGAATATCAATTTGAAGAATTGAGCGGGTTTGCAAAAGAGGTTTTGCAGGTGGTGGCGAAAATACCTTATGGTGAAACTATGACCTATGGCGAAATCGCGCAAGCAATAGAAAAAGGACGTGGTAAGAAGATGTCGGCACAAGCGGTGGGCGGCGCAGTGGGGAGGAATCCGATTAGCATCATAATTCCCTGCCATCGTGTAGTGGGGCTAAATGGTAAGATGACGGGGTATAGTGGTGGGATGCAGAATAAATTAACTCTGCTGGCGCATGAGCATGTTTTAGGCTTTGGAGGCACCATCGACGGAGACAATAGCTCCAGTAACGTAGCTAGCTAGACTGCTAGCTAGGAAAAGAAATACATTTGCAACTTCGTCGGGCTCGCCAACTCTTCCAAAAGGAATACCAGCGGAAACTCGTGCTAGCATATCTTCTGGTAGTGCAGCAACCATGTCCGTGCGGGTGACGCCGGGCGCGACCGCATTCACGCGGATACCGTATTTGCCTAATTCTTGAGCAAGGGATTTAGTCAGACCGTTGACGGCGAATTTTGATGCTGGATAGCCGCAGCCGCTGGCTTGACCATAGATACTTACCATAGAACTGGTGTTAATAATACAGCCGTTTCCCTGCTCTTTCATATAGGGCGCGACAGCTTTTGTGCAGTCAAATACGGCTTTGACATTTAGATTCATGATTTTGTCAAAGTTTTCTTCGGAATATTCATCGATAGGCTCACGAGCGGAGATGCCAGCGTTATTGACTAGGATGTCAATTTTGCCGTACTGATCGTGGATTTCCTTGAAAGCAGCGTCAACGGATGCGAAATCGTCGAGTTTTGGTGCCATGCCGCTAACAATATATTGTGGATTTTCGGATAGTAGAGTGGAGACGGCCTTATCCGCACTTTCTGGACGAGAGCCGAAGAGAACGACTTTGGCACCCTGTTCGAGAAATTTGCGCACAATTGATAAGCCAATACCACGCGTACCGCCAGTGACGACTGCTACTTGGTCCTTAAGTAAGTTCTTGATTTCCATGTTTCCTCCGTTTTAATATAACGCGTATCTAATATTATAGCACATATAGTATAATGGTATGTATGGCGACAAAAGCATTAGCGGGGATCAAGTTTGCAGAAGGTTTGCATTTTAAGAAATTATTTTTTATCTTTTTGATAGGCTCGGTGGCGGGGGCGATTTATGAAGACGTTTTGATTTTTATTAAAACTTGGTATGAGACGGGTACGGGGATTTGGATGTTGCATCGAGGAGTAATCTACGGGCCATTTAATGTAGTGTATGGGTTTGGGGCGGTAGCTATGTGTTGGCTACTATGTCGGAAACGCTATAAGGATTGGCAAGTTTTCTTGTATGCTGCATTGTTGGGCGGGGTCGTAGAATATGTGATTAGCTTTTTGCAGGAGATCTTTCTAGGAACGATTTCTTGGGACTATAGCGGGTATCTTTTGAATATCAATGGACGTACTACGATACCATTTATGTTGGTATGGGGGCTATTAGGTTTGCTTTTGGTAAAAGTAGCTTATCCTTTTGTGTCGAATTTGATTGAAAAAATTCCGCAAAGAATAGGTGAAGTAATGTTTTGGGTGATGTTAGTTTTTATGCTTTGCGATATGTCGATATCGTGGACGGCACTTTTGCGTCAGGCTTTGCGTCATCAGAACTTACCCGCTTGGACACCAATTGGCGAGTTCTATGACGAGCATTACACTGATGTCTACCTAGAGCGATTTTATCCAAATATGATGTATTTGAGGAAAAAGTAGTATGGGAATAATTGGCCTACTTTGTCTGTTTACGGCGCTGGGAATGGCTTTGTGGGGCTTCTTTTGTAGAAAGCAGAATATTCTGCGAATGAAACCGGGCGTAGAAAACCCGCAAGTTGCGGTTTTGATCCCGGCTAGAGATGAAAGTGCGGTGATAGCCGATGTTCTGGATAGTTTGACGAAACAAACTTATACCCTTGATATGAATGATGTCTATGTAATTATCGAGAATATGCAAGATCCGACGGCGGAAATTTGCAAGAAGTATGGAGCGAAAATAATTTTGCGGAAGGATCTCAAAAAGCAGCGTAAGGGTTATGCGCTGGATGAGGCGATAAAAGATATATTAAATAATAGGCGATATGATGTGTATTTTGTTTTTGATGCGGATAATACTATGGAGGAGGATTTCGTCGAAAGGATGTTGAAACATTATGTGGAGGGTTATCAGATTGCGACTGGTTATCGTAATATGAAAAATCCAGATCCTGGTGTGTTAGAGGCGGTTTCAAGCCTGACTTTTGCGATGATAAATGGGATTGGTAATCGTAAAAGAATGAAAGAACAAGGAAATATGACTTTTTCTGGTACGGGATTTTATATTGATGGTGGGTTGATCGATGAATGGCGGGGGTGGCCGTTTCATAGTTTGACAGAAGATTATGAGATATCGCTCTATGCGACTTTGAATGGTATAGCGACGTATTATGATGAGACGGCGGTTTTTTATGATGAGCAGCCAAGAAAGTATAAGCAAACTGTTGCACAAAGGATGCGCTGGATAAGGGGGTATTTCGATGTGCGTAAGAAATATATCCCATTGATGCGCAAGATAAAAGCTGACGGTTGCAATAATTATGGCAGTCTGGTAAAAGCGCGAGTAGGGGTAAAGCCAATTATTCTGTTGATCGTAGGCCTAGTTTTGATAGGAGTGGATGTGATAATTTGGCTAATTATAAAAGGAAGAGCGTGGGGTGCATTAGGGGTGGTAATCGGCTTTTTATTATTTGTTTATATAGTGCTGGAGATTTTGACTATAGCGGTAATTAAGAGCGAGAGGATTAAGCTAGATAAAAGCTTGTGGCTAAAGGTGATTTTGCTAAATCCTTTTTATCTTATAACTTATGTTCCCTGCGCACTGAAGGCTTTGCTGAAAAAAGATGTAGTTTGGGTCAAAATTCAGCATGGTGAGTAGTGATTATGGGTGCTTGAGACGTTTGGCTTCTAGCCAGTCGGGTATATCGGTAAACTTGATTTCTGGGCAATAATTGATGTCGTCATTGGTTACGTCATAATACAACTTATAAATTTCATCAATTGAGCCGTAATGCGCGTCGTTCATATTGAAGCCTAGTTTTTCTGATACTGCGGTAACCGCTTCTGTGCTAGGTCCTTCAATATCTACGGTGCTGGGAATCCAGGGCCAAGTATCGATATCGATTTCTACGCCATCAAGCTCCCATTTCTCGCGCAGAGTTTCTTGAGCAGCTTTGGGCTTGAGGCCGCAAGCCTCGACAAAGGCTACAGCAGAATCGTAATTATCTACTTTGAGATTAATTTCTTTGGTCCCGGTAATAGTGAGAGCTTCGACGACTTTGTAAGTAATGGTGATATATTTACCTTCATCACGTACACGTACGAATCCGTGTTCGCCAATGTCGAAGACTGTGCGACGCATCATTATTTCGGGTTGGATGAGTGTAGCGTGATTTGCTTTTAATTTTGTGCGGAGCTCATCTTTGTCGATATCGGTAAAAGTAGCTTCGATTTCTAGATCCATATTTCTCCTTTGGTTATTTATCTATAATAGCGGGTTCGTTAGGGCAAGTTTCGAGGACTTTTGCAATAGCATCATGCTCGGCTTGCGTAAGCCAGAGTCCGTACTTATATTTGACTGAAACTTGACGGGCGACATACTGACAGCGGAAGGCTTTGTTGGGTGGAAGCCAAGTGGCAGCATCTCCATCGGATTTACCTTGATTGGTTTTGCTATCGACAGCGAGGAGGTTGAGCGGATCGGTGGCAATTTCATAACGAGTTTCTTTGGGTAGATATTGTGCCCCTTTTTGCCAAGCATCAGAGAGGGCGACGACATGGTCAATTTGGAGACCATTAGATAAGTCGGTTTTCTGATAAAATATCATGTGCGATCCGGTGTATGGTTCGTCAAATTCGCCAGATATGACTGTACAGTTGTCGTCTGCTAGGGATGCGCTGTCTCCAAGCTCGCGTTTGAGGATAATTTGGCGTAGGTTGCAGCCATCAATTTTGGGCCAGCCGGAGTAAAATTCGTCGCGACTGTAGCCAGTTTTGGGGGCGCGGCCTTTGATTTCTAACTGTTCTAGGATGACAGAAGCAGAATTATCGCTATCAGTAGCAGGTGTGGAGGTAGTATCGGTTTTAGCTTCGGTAGTAGGTTGAATAATTGATTCGTAACTATTAGGATTTGCGATAACGAAACCTAATAGTCCACCGATGATGGCTATGGCTGCAATAATGCGTCGAGTGCGGTATTTTTTGAGTTTTGGGAGTAGCTTCATATCTTCATTATAGTAAGGTTGAGCGAAAAAAGAAACCCTGCAAGATGCAGGGCAAAGCAGTGATAAATATAGCTATACTATTAAGACGGTATTTTTGAGAAGCTCAAGTAGCATTTCGAGAGAAACGTCGAGGCTAGCGTCCTCTTCTTTATTCTTCAATACAACTATAAGGTATGTCTTGTCGTTCTCGGGAGAATCAAGGACGGTAAAGCCGTCGGAGAGATTTTGGTTAGCAATGGCCGAATGTAAACTTTCTCGATATGTTTCGGGTAAATCGGGATCATTCCAGGAACTTTGTAAAAACTCCCCTAGCTCATAAGCAGTGGTGGTGTGTGCGGTATAATTTGTTTGCATTAAGCCACGTTCATTGAGTAGCGCGTCGATCCGTGTTTGACGCGCTGAATCGCTGTTGAGAGCTGATGTACAGACACTGTTATTATTGGTAAGGTTTGCCTCAAGGCAGTCTGCCAAGCTATATTCGGCGTAATAATCACTGGCCAAAAGCTCTTCTGCGGTAGCGAGCCCTAATGCGATTTGGCGATAGCCATCATAACTCATGAGCCAGCGGCCAAAGCTGTCGTTAGGTAGAACGGTATTTGCATTTGAACTTGCGATTGGGGTCGCTACGTCTAGATCATAAATAGCTATGCCGACTTCGGTATCTTCGGGAAGTTTGGTTAGCCACGAATCGATAGTAGTCTGGAATTCGGGGACTTTCACTGTATTGTTTTCGGTGGTGGATATTTCGAGCTGGGGGTCAGTTTCTTCTTCGGCTGGTTGCGCAGGAAAGATCATCGTGCGAGCAGCACTGGCGATTGTTAGGCTAATACCAAAAGATACCAAAAAAATCAGACTGAGCCTTAACCAATTTTTGGTAATAATTCGCTGCATAGATTCTCCTATGAGTTTATTATAACACTATTTTGGAGTTAGCTCAGCCTGTTTTATCTATTCTGTTTTGGCCTGCGCGGTGACGATTAGGCGATGTGTGGCGTCTTGGTCGGGTAGAGCTTCACCGGCGCAAGTCATCAGTACAAGTGTGTCGGTATCGCTTGCGGCAAGGATTTTAGCCATGTTTACTTGGTCTTTTTCGAGCGTGACGACGTTGGTGACGATATATTCCTTTTCGCCATAGCGAATGTCGTTGCCTAGACGGACTTGTTCGAGCTTTTTGAAGACAGTGGAGGAGTGACCGATGATTAAAGTCTTGTTGGTATTCTGACTGTAAGATCCTGCAATGGTGGCCGGTGGGGTCAATTCGCGATCCACCATCTCTAAAGCTGCGACTGGAGTTTCGAGGTTGATATTAGAAATTGTGAGATTAGGATAGCTCAAAGCTTCGATTGAAGAAACTGGCTGCATGCCAATATAGGCGTAAATTGGAGTTGCAATTCCGAAGAACGCAATTACGAGAGCACGTATGGCACGGGTTGGTAGATTGCCGAAACCGCGACTCATGGAGCGTTTCTCGTGAACATGATTGCGCAGAGATAAGCTACTTTGATTGATATTTTGACCATTACTGATGCGGCTGAATCTATGTAGAGCCACCCAATAAAATGGATTTAACCTTTTAACACCTTCCATAATGCTTACATTTTAGCATAGGCATTATGGAATGTAAATACTTTTTATGCTTTTTCGTGGGGATTTTTGTCGGATTCTTTTTTACTAAAGTCGAAACTGACTTTGGTGCCGAAGCCGACGCGAGAGCTCACTGAAACGCGTCCGCGCGTCAATAGCTTGCAGGCGGTTTTGGAGAGCGTGGTACCGCTGTCAGAAATGATTATTTGATGTGGTCGGACGCTGATTTTGATTTCGCCTTTTGGCGTACGCTTGAGAGCGGATTTGAGATGCTTATCAATATCGGATTTTAGCTCTTGGAGGTCGCTCTCGTCGGTGGTCCATTGATCGTCGATAATGTCGAGATCTAGACGAATATCGGCTTTTTCGGCGGAAGGCAGATATTTATTATATAGTTCGCTGATAATTAATGAGATACGATACATATTAACCTAGAATTAAGACCATACCTAATGTGATACAGGCGACGACGATGCGATAACGCCCAAAGGATTGGAGAGATTTGGGTTTCTTGAGGTAGTCAAGCAAGAATTTCAAGGCGAACATTCCGACGATAAATGCGACTAGATTTGATAGGCTTAATAAACCGATGTTGTCGAAGAAATAGTTGCGACTGGCTTCGGACATGAAGACTTTGAGACAGACGCCACACATGATTGGAATTGAAGCCAGGAAAGAGTATTCGGCGGCAGATTCAGAGTTGAGTCCGACGATACGACCAGCAATAATAGTGGTGCCTGATCTTGATGCACCAGGAATCAGTGCAATTACTTGCGACAAACCAATGGCTAATGCGCGTAATGGTGTAAGTTGTCTTTCGCTTTCGAGGGCGGATAAATGTGGTAATTTATCAATAATAAGCATGATAATTCCGATGATACCCATAGCGATACTTACAGTATATAGCGAACCGAAAAAGTCACTACTTTCGATAAAGCCTGATAGCAATAGCCCGATTAGCCCAGCTGGGATAGACGTAACGACGATGTTGATTGCGAGTTTATAATTGCGATTCTGAAAAACGTCTTTGATGATTTTCCAAATGCGCTTGCGGAAGTAAATTAATAATGCAAGTAGGGTACCGAGATTAATGAGTTCGAGAAAATAATGAAAATTATCGCCGGAAAAATTAAAAATTTGCCGTATGATTTCGAGATGTCCTGATGATGATACGGGGACGAATTCGGTGATTCCCTGCACAAAACCTAACAAGATTGCTTGAAATATATCCATAAGTTTATTATAGCACGATTATTTGGAGTTTTTGAGGAGTGTTTGTTTGACTTTTTGGATAATGGGTTTGACTTGTTCGATATCGAGAAAGTACCCGGCGATGAGATAAGTGATGAGCGAGCCGGCGCAAATCATGCAGAATTTAGGGAAAACCATAAAAATCGAATCATCGGTGGACATGAAGGGGAAGAATTTGGTTAGCGAATAAGCAACGCAGCCCGTAATAGCGGCGGCATAAATTGTGCGGATTGTATTGTGCCAAAAAGTTTTGTCGAGTAGCTTGCCGTTGGAGCGTTTTTGTAGCAGTGATAATAAGATGATAATTTCGAGTGACGTACCGATGGATTGCGCCCAGCCGAGACCTTCAACTCCGCAGCCAATGATTGATAAGACTATGGCCATTAGGATTGTGAAGCCGACGCTAATTATTGAGACTATGAATGGTGTTTTGGTATCTTGATGGGCGTAGAATCCGCGTGAAGCTATATGGAAGATGGAATTGGAAAATAGTGAAAAAATCAAGGTTCCGAGAATAGATGAGATGAGCGGGTCGCCACCGTTTTTGATGAAGCTGACGAGATAACCACGTGAGAAAAAGGCTACGACAGTAACTGGTAATACTATCCAGATAATAGTGCCGAGTGCGGTGCGAAAAGTTTGGCGGAATTTAGCTTCTTTGCCTTCGGCGATTTCGCGGGTAAGTTGCGGGAAAAATGCGGTTGAAATAGCGACGCCGATAAGGTTTACGGGCATCTGTGAGAGACTGTAGGCTTGATTGTAACTTCGCAGAGCTCCGGCCCCCATGCGAGATGATAGATTGGTGGTGACGATCGTATTGACGTAATCAATGCCTTGATCGAGACTGCGGGCGGGGAGGAGCTTGAGAACGGAGCGGAAGCCTTGATTTTTCCAGTTGATTTTGAATTCATAATCAAATCCTAATCCAAATACACCAATTAGACTGACAATTACTTGTAAGGCTGCACCGAAGACAACCCCCAGTGCAACTCCCATAATGCCGCCACCGAAAATTTGCCAGCCGAAGATGTTGATGCCGTTTGTAAACCAGCAAATGCCGATGAGAATGCCGACATTATATAATACTGGTGCGAGTGCATAGAAGACAAATTTGCCGAGTGCTTGCTGGATGCTAGAAAGAATTGTAGAAATACTAAATAGAAATGGATTGATTGCAATTACGCGCATCATATTGATGGCGAGAATCATGCCGGATTCATCGAGTCCAGGTCCGACAATGTAACGTACAAGTGGGTCGGCGAAGATAATAATTAGTACCGAAGCGGCTAATGTTAACAATGCCATAAGATTTAAGATGCTGGAGCTTAATTCCCAAGCTGATTTCTTATTGCCAGTACTTAAACGCTGATTAAAAACTGGGATAAAACTAACGGCGAGTGCACCCGATGTTAAGAGGAAGAAGAGAAAATCTGGTACAGTAAATGCGGCAGTGTAGGCATCGATGCCGGTAGGATAGGTATCAAGATAATATGAGTTTAGTAAACGATCGCGAAAAATGCCGAGTAGTGCAGAGAGCAAAGTCGATCCGGATAAAACGACGGCAACGAATCTAACTGGTAGCTTGCGATTGGCAAGGCTGACTACCGAACGAAAATGAAACTTCTTTTTCGTGTCAGATTTGGCCATTTTATAATTCGGTCACTCCATTCAAATATGGTTGTAGGACGGTCGGGACTTTTAGTTTACCATCTTTTTCGGCGTAATTTTCGATTATGACTACTAAAGCACGAGCAAGTGGAATTGCGGTGCCATTTAGAGTATGTAGGACTTCGATAGTTCCATCCTTGCGGCGTACACGAATATTTAGACTGCGTGCTTGGAAGTCGGTGCAGTTGGAGCAGCTGGTGATTTCGCGGTATTTTTGATCGACGGGTGACCAATATTCGATGTCGTATTTCTTGGCCGCAGGTGCGCCCAAGTCGCCGGCAGCATTACTAACGATGTGATAGGGGATTTCAAGCTCTTGGAGGATTTCTTCCTCGATGGAGAGGATTTTTTCATGCATCTCGCGAGACTTTTCGGGTAAGCAGAAGGCGTACATTTCGAGCTTGTTAAATTGATGTACACGGAAGAGACCACGCGTGTGCTTACCGTAGGTACCAGCTTCTTTGCGGAAACAGGCGCTATAGCCGGCAAAGCAGATCGGGAGATCCTTTTCGTCGATGATTTCATCCATATAATAGCCTGTGAGCGGCATTTCGGCGGTGGCAATCATAGCAAGGTCTTCGCCTTCAATGAAATATTCGTCGCTTTGCTTGCTGCTGCGTGGATTAAAACCGCAACCTTCAAGGACTTTACTAGAGACCATGTCTGGCACTGTGACATAATGGAAGCCATGCTCTAGGACTTTTTTGAGTCCAAATTGCAGCAGAGCATTTTCGAGCAATGCAAGTCCATCCTTCAGATAGTAAAACTTCGCGCCGGCGACTTTGGCACCACGTTCAAAATCGACCCAATCGCGGCTAATAGCGTAATTGAGATGGTCGACGCCGTTAGTTTTTTTCTCCCCCCAGACTTTGATTTCGAGATTATTTTCTTCACCCCCAAGCGGAACATCGTCAAAGATGATGTTGGGGACTCTTTTCAGTAAATTATCGAGTTGAGTTTCGATTTCATTTAGCTTTGGCTCTTTTTTGGCGAGTTCTGACTTGAGCTCTTTGCCGGCATCAATTAATTCGGGGCTCGGTTTGCCATTTTTCATTTTGGCGGTGATTTCGTTGCGCTTGCGTCGGAGATCTTCGACCTCTTGAAGTAGCTCGCGGCGTTTATCATCCAATTGAAGTAGCTCATCAATGTCAACATCGTAGCCTTTGGCGGAGGTTGAATGTTTGACGAGATCTTGATTTTGGCGGATGAAATTTATATCTAACATATAATATATTGTAGCATAGATTTGCTAGAGTGGTGGATTACCAACCTCCACCTCCACCACCGCCTCCGCCCCCTCCGGAGAAGCCGCCACCGCTACTGCCTGAACTGCTAGAACTAGAGCTGGAGGTTGAAGAGTGTGATATCGCACTGGCTGAAATGGTTTGGCTGATTTCGGATACGGTGTTTGTGAAATCGCGAATGGCAAAAGCACCGACAGTTCCGGTGTACCAATTGGGGGCCGGCACATCGTCAAATTCGTAATATTTTGCGAGTTCGTCGACCCAAGTTTTTTCGTAGCCAAAGATAATGGCGTAAGGTAGGAGTTTTTCGTAGAGCTTGACGATATTTTCGTGGGTTAGTTCGGCGTTAGTCGCACTTTGGAGGAATTGAATACGTTCGGCTTCGGCAAGCTTGATATATTGCTTGAGGCCGTCCATGTAGCGTGAAATTTCGATTCCCTTGTTGGTGCGTTCAATATATCTGTCGATAATGATTTCGATGATAATTAGGCCGATGAAATTTACGACTCCGATGATTAGGATCCCGACCCATAATTGCCAGCCGCCGATGAGATTGTCGTAGCTGTGGATGTCGGAAAGTAGGAAAGGCCAAACTAATAATCCTAGTCCTAGCCAAATAATAGTGATGAAAATTAGCAAGTTTGTGGGCGTCCAAAATTTTGATTTCTGGGCGGGTTTGGGCTCGAAGAGACCTTTCTGGCGTAAATTCTGGATAGTTTCGCGTTCAAATTGTCGTAAGAGGTTTGAATAAAGTTCGTAGGGAGCGCCTTCATTGATGGTGAACTCTGTTCCAGCTTTAATTTCCATTAGGCTGGGGTCGATGAGTTTGAGTACGGTGCGTTCTTCGTCGGTGAATTTGCTAGATTTGAGGCGGATTTTCCAGACGTGACCAAAAGCGTCGGGATCGATTTTGATGATTTCGAGCTTGTGATTGACGGCTAAATCGAGTATAGTAGCGGTGATGATTGTGCTCTGGGGAGTGAGGCCTGACTCGATGTGGTTTTTGGTCATTTCGCTGACGCTATAGCTTCCCAGCGGGGTGTATTCGGGTTTGATGAAGAGGCTCTTGTAGTATTTATGCTTGCTGGAAACCTTTGACCAGCCGTAACAGACGACAATTATAGAAAGCATTACGAGTACGAGTTCTACACCTAGTGCGATAATTAGACGATAGTTATAATGTAATTTAGTGCCACTAAAAGTGCCCGGATCAAAAGTAACAGTAAAGGTGAGATTTTCGCCTGCAGCGAGATTTTTGGCCTGAAATTCGATTTCGTTCTCGTTTTGGCGAATGTTGCAACGTCGTTGATCGTTTGCGCCATAGATTCCGACATAGCAAGATACATTGCTGGTATAATGATCGGCTATCTCGGGGTCTGAAAAATGCAATCTAGCGGTTAGACTATTGAAGCGTTGCGACCAATCGTTGCCGTTGGTGTCCCAATAGAGTTCTTGCCAACTGCTACCATCTTGACTAAAATCCGTGATGACATTTTCAAATTCGTATTCGAGGGTGTAGATTTGGCGACCATGTGCAAATTCATAAGGGCTACCGATGAAGACTTCATAATACCCATCTCCGGTATTGATTTTGTATGGTTCTTCTATGATTCCGTTGTGCTTAATCGTAATTTTGAGTTCATCGTCTATGGGCATGGTGAGATTTTTGCCGTCTTGATTGGTAAACGGTATGATGCGGGTAATGCCATGATTCTGGTCGATTTCTGGGAAAATGGCAGTGAAATTTTCGACGACGCGTAAGCGGCTGTGCTCATCGTCGTCTTTGCTTAAGTAATAGTCAGCGGTGAAGTCGTCAAAATAGAAATCGTTTGCGTTGGTGCTGGCAAAGGTGGGTTTGCTGGTAAATCCGAAGAGGGTTAATACTTGACATATTATGATAAGTGTGATACAATGGAGAGATAGGGTTGTTTTCTTCATCTGGGGTGTGCTTATTTACTCTTTTGCGCGCTCGAGAGTGCGTTTCAAGGCATTGACTGATTTTTGGAATTTAATCCCCTCTTGTTCGGTCAAACGTAGCTCGGAGCGGCGGACGATCCCCCCGCGACCGACGACCGCTGGAAAACCGTTATAGACGTCATGGCAATCATCATAATTAGATACTGGCAAGATACGACGCTCATCGCCTAATATGCAATTGATGATCTGTACCGTACAGGAGCCGATGCCGTAATGGGTGGCACCTTTTTTTTGGATAATGGTATAAGCCTCATTGCGAGCGTAATCTTCGATTTCTTGAAGCTCTTTGGCGCTTAAGAGGTTGGTGATTTTCTCGCCACCGACATTAGCACAGGACCAGAGGGCAAATTCGCTGTCGCCGTGTTCGCCAATTTGATAGGCGTGAATGGATTTCGGGTGAACGGAAAGGGTTTCGGCGAGACGGTAACGCAGGCGAGCGGAGTCGAGGATGGTACCAGTACCGATGACGCGCTCTGGGGGCAAGCCGGAATATTGCCACGTGAGGTAGCTTAAAGTATCCATTGGGTTGGTGACGACGAGAAAAATGCCATCAAAGCCGCCAGCCATGACTGCGGTGACGATGGATTTTGTAATTTTGGCGTTTTTCTGAACGAGGTCGACGCGGGTTTCGCCACGTTTTTGATTGGCACCAGCGGTGAGGATGCAGATGTCGCAATCTTTGGCGTCATCATAATCGCCAGCACGAATTTTGAGCCAGCTGGGGGCGACAGCAAGGGCATCGCAAAGGTCAAGAGCTTCGCCTTCGGCATCGGCAGTATCGATATCGGTGAGGATGATTTCGTTTACGGCAGTACGTTGGTTGAGTAAGGCATAAGCAATGCTTGCGCCAACGTTGCCGGTCCCCACAATCATAATTTTTCCACTCATATTACTTATGATTATAGCATGTAGTTGGATTTTCGTGGAGAAAATTTAGCGGGTTACACAGCGGAGGGGGAAGCCGAGAAAGGTACTGACAACATAACTAGGGTTAATATTGGCGTCACCATTAATGCCTAATGTACGGGCTCCGCCTAGAGTAGAATAGGCAAGTGAACTCCATAGATAACTATCCTGGCCGATGTATTTGAACTTTTGCTCATTGATGTTTGTATCTCCGCTGCGCACAAAGTAAAGGGATGCTGCAGCGAAATTCGCCACCACTTTGTGCGCAGCGGGGCAATTCGTAACAGCAATGGTCAATTAAGGTGGACTGGAGAACGTGGTTACTCTTGGTCATCTATGTCCTACGTTGACAATCAACATGCATACTTCCTGATGTTTAGTATTGGTGTTAGTCCATCGGATTATCTTATTCCGCCAATAGATTATGGTCTTAGCCGCTATAATGCCTTCTCCCTCCGCTGCCTAGCTAGTTAGAGTATAGGTAGTAGGAGGATAGGGGGGGCATGTTGTAACAAAAAAAATAAAGCCTGAAGACTTTACCTATATTATAACACATTTCATATATTTGTGGTAGTCCCGGCGGGAGTCGAACCCGCGATTTCCTGGATGAGAACCAGGCGTCCTGGACCACTAGACGACGAGACCACTACATATATTATAGCATAACTTATGTAGAAGTTAAGACTTTTGGCGGATAATTGGGAATGGGACAGCTTCGCGACCGCTAACGCCTTCGAGTAGCCAAAAATTACGTTCACTATTACCCCAACCACAGGCTGGCGGCATGCCATACTCTAGCATTTCGACAAAGTCCATATCAAGCATTTGGGCTTCGTTATCACCGGCATCGCGCATGGCCTGTTGCTCCTCAAACCTTGATAGTTGATCCAGTGGGTCATTTAGCTCGGAATAGCCATTTCCCATCTCGGTGCCAGCGATAATTGGATGGAATCTCTGTGTGACTAGCGGGTTTTCTTCACTAATTTTCGCCAGTGGGCTTAAGCTCAAGGGTTCTTCAATTAACCAATATGGCCCAGCAGAGGTCTTACGAATAATCTTCCACAAATTATCAATGATGCGGGCGTCGGAGACTTTTGAATCTACTTGCATATTATTTTTGTGTAAAATACCCAGTGTTTTTTCGCGGTCTAGTGCGAAGACGTCAATGTCAAATTTTTCCTTCAACAAATCGGCATACTTCACGCGCGGCCATTCACAATCAAGATCGATATCAAAATCGCCAACTTTGAATTTTAGTGTGCCCCAAGTCTGCATGGCGACGTATTTAATCATGGCTTCATAGAGCTTTATGCCGTCTTCGTAATTTTCGTAGGCAGCGTAGCTTTCAAAGGCGATATGCTCTGGTAAATGCTCGTCATCGACGCCTTCGTTGCGAAATCTGGGGCCAATGTCATAAACCTTTTCAAATCCACCGCCCAGAAGTCGCTTGAGTGGTAATTCCTGGCTAATTCTTAAATAATAATCGCTATCGAGTGCATCCATATGCGTGACAAAGGGATTAGCGTCGGCACCACCGGTAGTAGTTTCGAGTACTGGCGTATTGATTTCGATAAAACCATGCTGGTTCATAAAATCGCGTGTAGCTTGCCAGAATTTCGATCGACGTACGAGGCGTTCGCGGACTTCGGGATTAACATTCATATCGACGTAACGACGGCGATAACGTTCTTCTTTGTTAGTTAGACCGTCAAAGCCAGGTAATGGACGTAAGCTTTTGGTTAATAACCTGACGCTATTAGCAAAAATAGATATTTCACCAGTGCTAGATCTCCCGACCTTTCCTCTTGCTTCGACGAAATCTCCGGTATCAAGTAACTTGAGACGTTTGAGGCCAAATTCATCTACTGGTATGTCGTCGGATTTTTGCATAAATATCTGGACTTCGCCGAAATAATCGCGTAGTTTGACGAAAGCAATTTTGCCGAAGCTGCGGATAGCAGTAATACGTCCAGCAACACAGACTTCTTGACCGTCTTTCTCATCAAAATGATCAATGATGTCCGAGATATGAGTAGTACGGTGAGCTTTTGCTGGGTATGGGTTAATACCGAGTTTTTTGATTTCTTCTAGTTTACGCAAACGCTCATTGCGATAATCATCTAAAGTCATAGTGTAATTATAACATGTATTAAGTAGCGTTGCTAGGCGACACTTTTGATTTTGACTTTTTTGCCATTGAAATCAAACTCTTCACTGGCTTTGCGTCCCAGCAGGGCTTTCCCGATAGGTGACTCGTTAGAGATTTTGCCTTCAAGCGGATTGGCTTCAACTGGTCCGACGATAGAATAGGTAAATTCTTTACCTCCCATGTCGATAATGACGTTTGAGCCGACGCCGATTTTGTCGCTTTTGTTGGCTTTGATGATTGTGGCGTTTTTGAGGATTTCTTCAATTTCGATAATGCGGTTTTCGACGTTTTTTTGCTCGGCACGAGCGTCAGTATACTCTTGGTTTTCAGAAAGGTCACCAAAAGCACGAGCTGTCGCAATGCGTTCCGCAATAGCTGGACGTTGACTGATGAGTTCTGATAATTCTTGTTCTAATTCGGCCTTACCTGCGGCCGTGAGGTTAACGGTCTTTTTCATACTATTAAAGAGTTTAGCATTAAAATTGCGTCGTGTAAAGCTGGGCTTTAGGAATTAGACGATTTTCACCAGTTTTGCGATTTACAATTTCGACTTTGTCTTCGGCGAGAGTCTTGTCGCTAATGACGACGCGATATGGTATGCCCATGAGCTCGGCGTCAGCAAATTTTTCACCAGGACGCAAATCGCGATCATCAAGTAAAACTTCTGCCTCGTGTCCTCTATATAGCTCTTCGGCCTGTTTCATGCCAGTTTCACCAATGCCAATCAGATAATATTTGTACGGTGCGACACCGTCTGGCCAGACGAGACCTTTGTCATCGCAACATTTTTCGGCAATTACGCCCATGACACGAGAGACGCCGATACCATAGCATCCCATTAGAACGGTTTGGCGTTCCCCTTTCTCGTCGGTAAATTTCAATTCTAATGGGCCGGAATATTTATCCTTGAGGGTAAAGATGTTGCCAACTTCGGCCGCACGAGTAGATTTGAGCTCTTCACGTTTAACGCCCAGCATTTCGAGGACGTCATCTTGCAATACTTCTTCATTTAGAACGACGCTCTTATCTTCATTGTAATAAACAGTATCTTCGCCGACTTCGACAAAGGTCTGATATTCGTGGCTATATTTCGCAAAAACTCCGCCACTAGCAAAGGCTTCGTAAGTACTATCGCCGATGCCGAGCCGATCGAAGATCTTGCGATAGGCGGCTTCGACTTGATGATAAAATTTCTCGTGCTCTTCAAGTGTACGAGAAAAACTATAGAGGTCCTTCATGATAAATTCGCGACCACGCATGATGCCAGATTTGGCGCGTAGCTCATTGCGGAATTTGGTTTGAATCTGATAGGCATAAACTGGGAGATCTTTATAGCTGGATATATAAGTCTTCATCATTTCGGTAATTGGCTCTTCGTGGGTCGGAGCAAGACCGAGTTCACCACCAGCAGCAAGCTGGGTGCGGAACCAAATATCCATTTTTTCGATATCCCAACGGTCGGTTTTTTGCCAGAGTTCGGGATTTTGTAGGCTTGACATCAATACTTCTTCGCAGCCAATGGCGTTTAATTCTTCACGGATGATCGTCTTGATACGCTCGAGTACCTTGAGCCCTAGTGGGAGATAATCATAAACTCCGGCTAGCTCTTTGTGAATGTAACCAGCGCGACTGAGAAAGGCAGCACCACGCGCGGTCTCTTCTTTGGGCGCAGTACGCAGGGTTTTGACAAAAGTTTTACTTAAACGCATGTAAATATTGTAACATAGTTTATCTTATACACCTATAGAGTATAGAGCATAAAAAGCAATGCCATTTGAAAGCATGTGTAGCATCATACCGCTCCAGATCGAACCAGTGATTTCGCGTAGACTACAGAGGACGAGACTCAGCATAAAAACACTTACACTGACATTCCATTGCCAATGCAATATCGCAAAAACTAATGATGTGATCAAAATTGAAATGATAAGTCCGGTTTTTTCTCGCAGTTTACCATATAGCCATCCGCGCATAATGATTTCTTCGGCAATAGGCGCAATAAACACTAAAGCCAGTATCGCTATCAGGCGATCGTTACCACTGATATAATAGCTGAAACCAACATCTTGAGTTTCATCGGCGTTAAACCAGCTAAAGTTACTCATGAAATTCGTAATCATGTTGGCGAGTACTATATATATAATATAGCCGATCGGAGCTAACCCAATATCGACAAATGAAGGCCATTTATCGATTCCGAGCGTAGTTTTGTCTGGTTTGAATTCGCTCGTTAACCGCTTACTACGATCTTTGCGTCTTTCCTCCCACCATTTTAATAGTTGATATGGTGCGACTATCGCTAATAGCAGTGCAACGATATAATCTATAGCATAATAAATACAAGTCCAGAGTGGTTGAGAGAATTTTTCACCTAATAGCCAATACATTGGAAAAATGACGATAAATTGGCTAATAATAAGAGCGGCAAAGGTCCAAAGACAGATAAAAACGGTTGAACCGTATTGTTTGAAGAATTTTTGTCGCTTCGTCATCTAAAAGAACCTTACAATATCTAGGATGGTAACGAGTACAATTAGCATTAATAAGACCATAAAGGCGCGGGAGACGATTTTTTCTTCGGTTTCTTTGGTAAGGGTTTTACCGCGTAAACGATAGATGGCAATTAGGAGCCAGCGACCGCCATCGAGAGCTGGAATCGGTAATATATTCATGCAAGCTAGCGAAACTGATATGAGGGCGGCGAGAAAAGTTAGGTTCGCAGCACCAGAGTTAGCAAAAGTTGGGAAGATGACACCGATGATCCCGACTGGCCCAGAGACAGAATCTCCAGCTGATTGTAGGGCATTACGGCCAGCATCGCGGACCTCGTGATCGGGGCTAAACTGTTGTACGGCGCCTGTAGCCAGATTCCACACTAAATCCCCTAACCCGCGAAATGTTTCGCCAGTGAGTTGAATAGTGGTTGCAGCACCGACGATTGGTGCTGACCAGGTGGAGCGAACGAAAGTTTGACCATAGCTCATGGATATTCCTAGACTGTATTCGGCGTCAGCGGGGTTTAGAGTGGGAGATAAAGTGATGTTGTTTCCATCACGCTCTACTATGACTTCGATTTTTTCGCCGGTATGGGCAGTATTGTACTCTGTGATGTCAGTTGGGTAAATGATTCCCTGATCTGCAATACTGATAATTTTATCATGAACTTGAAATCCGGCTTTTTCTGCTGGAGAATTTTCCAAGACTTCTTCGACTATCACGCCATCTCCAACGGTCATGGCGTCGCTATTGATTTTGAATTGATTTTCGATGAATTGTGGCATGCCTGTCCACGCGAGAATGGTAAGTAGTATGAAGGCTACAAGCCAGTTCATTGCGACACCAGCAAAAAGAATTTTGGTCTTACTCCAGAAACTAGCAGCACCAAAGGTTCCTTTGCGACTATCGGCATCGGATTCGCCATTCATGGCACAAAAACCACCGATCGGCAACCAGTTAATGCTAAAAATCAGTGTATCTTGCGCTTCTCCCCATTTGCTTTTTGGCAATCTGAGCCATTTTTTGACGCCTTTTTTGCCCTTTTTCCAGGCAGGGTTTCGTACCCACGCTATAGCGCGTGGAGGAAAACCGATGCCAAATTCAAGCACGCGTACACCATTACGGCGAGCAGCGATGAAATGCCCAAATTCGTGCGCTACTACTAGTAGCATCAAAACTAATAATCCGATTATGACCCCAAAAACAATACTCATACTATTTATTATAGCATACGCTAATGTTTAGGTTTGGCTTATTTGCCGAATCTGCGATTGCGCTTGTGAAATTCATCAATGATTAACGTACAATCTGTGGGCTCCATATCTGGAAAGCATTTGTCGAGAAACATAAATTCAGAGTAGGCTGCGCGCCAGAGTTGAAAACCGGAGATTCTTTGCTCGCCGCTAGTGCGCACAATAAGGTCGCAGTCGGGGACTTCAGGGTGATAGAGATATTTGGAAAAGGTTTCGGGAGTGAGTTCTTTTTCTCCGGCGGTGATGGCTTTGGTCGCGGCATCGGCAATTTCCCAGTGCCCTCCGTAATTAAAGCAAATACAAACTGTCAAGCCATCGTTATCTTTCGTCTGTGCTTCGGCGTCCATCATTTTTGCCCAGATTTTTGGTTTTACTGGGTCTGGCCGACCCAAAATGAGAATTTTGATATTCTCATTTTGGCATTTCTTAACTAGCTTCTGGAATTTGGTTTCGACTAGGTTCATCAAGTAGTTGATTTCTTCGGGGCTGCGGTCCCAGTTTTCGGTGCTAAAAAGGAAGAAAGAAGCAAAGTTGACTTCTGTGTCCTTTAGTTCATTGATTACCATTTCGACGCGGTCTAGGCCACGCTCGTGTCCAGCCAAAGTCGGTAAACCGCGCCTTTTGGCCCAGCGACGATTTCCATCAACGATAAATCCCAGATGGTTCAATTCTCCGCTCATTAGATTGCCATGATTTCTGCAGATTTTGCCTTAAAGATAGTATCGATTTTATCAATGAAGCTCTTGGTAAGCTCATTGACGGATTTTTCGGCCTTTTTCTTGACGTCTTCTGGTAGCTCGGCGGTTTTGAGTTCTTTGCGTGCGTCTTCGCGTACGTTACGAATGGCAACTTTAGCTTCTTCGACTTTGCTGGAGGCAGTTTTGACGATTTCTTTGCGACGTTCTTCGGTCAGCGGTGGTACTGGTACACGGACGACATGGCCGTCGTCGCTAGGGTTGAGACCGAGTGATTGGTCATCACGGATGGCTTTGGCAATGTTTTGAAGGTTTGCAGGATCAAATGGCGTGACAAGCAGCAGCGTCGCTCCAGATGCGGTAATATTAGCCACTTGGTTTAGAGGCATAAATTCGCCGTAAGCTTCGGCTTTAACGTTCGCAAGCATATCAGGATGGGCTCGCCCGGTGCGGACCTTTTTAAGCTCATTCTCGAAACGCTCGATTACTTTTGCCATTGCTTGTTTATATTCATTATCGTCAAACATAGAACCTCTCTTAATTATTGATAAAAAAGTATGGGAGTAGATCGTGCTCCCATACTTTACGCTTTATTCGTTTTCAGTGACACCAACTTCAAGGCGTTTGAATTGGCTAACGGTGATGTTTTCGCCAGTTTTGGCGATAGCCTCTTTAATGAAACCGGCAACAGTCTTTGTATCGTCAAGGATATATGGTTGCTCCATGAGAACTTTGTCAGAGAAAGCTTTTTTGATTTGGCCTTCAATAATTTGATCTTTCATGTTTTCTGGGCCTTTGAAATTGCTTTCAAATTCTTTGCGCTTGGCATTCATGACTTTTTCTGGAACGTCTTCCAAACTGACATATAGAGGGTTCATGCTGGCAATTTGCATAGCGATTTTGTGGGCGAGATCTTTGAACTCTTCAGTTTTGGCGACGAAACTGGTTTCACAGTTCACCTCAACAATTGCTCCCAATCTGCCATCATGCACATAAGTCTCAATAATTCCTTCACGAGTCTCGCGGTCGCCGCGTTTTTCGGCTTTAGTCATACCTTTTTTGCGCATAGCGTCGAGGGCTTGGTCGAAATCGCCTTTGGCTTCGACTAATGCGTTTTTTGCATCGGTTAGTCCGACGCCAGATAATTCTTTTAATTTTTTGATTAATTCAATTGATACGGCTTTCACTTCTCCCGCCTTTTCTTTTAATTCTTCGCTCATTTTGCCTCCTTTTAGCTTTATTATAAAGATTTTATGCTTTTTTAGCTTCGCCTTCTTTGATGGCTGATGTCATGTAGTTTAAGATGAGTTCAACTGATTTGATTGCATCGTCATTTGCCGGGATTACGTAGTCAATGTTGCTGGGATCAACATTGGTGTCGGTAATGGCAAATACTGGGATTTTGAGTGTATTGGCCTCTTTGATGGCGTTTTTGTCTTGGATGGCATCGACGATGATAATAGCAGCTGGCTGCTCGGTCATAGCTTTGATACCACCGTAGCGTTCGTTGAGGAGGTCGATTTCTTCTTGATAGCGTTGAACTTCTAGCTTGGAATAGCGAGCTTCTAGCTCACCAGAAGCCATGCGGCGTTCAAGATCTTGGAGTTTTTTGATTTGCTTGTTGACAGTTTCGACATTAGTCAAAGTGCCACCAACCCAACGTACAGTGACATAGGGCATATCAACAGATTCGGCAGCAGCTTTTGTGATGTCTTTGAGCTGTTTTTTGGTGCCGACGAAGAGGATTTTTTTGCCATTAGCAGCGATTTTGGTTAGCTCTGGTAGAGCTTTATCCAGAGCTTCGACGGTCTTTTCGAGGTTGATAACATGTCCACCTTGTCGTTTGCTGTGGATATATGGTGCCATTTTTGGGTGCCAGCGGCTAGTTTTGTGCCCAAAATGAGCACCAGCTTCGAGTAAAGCTTTAATGTCGACTTTGGTTGCCATTGTAATTTCCTTTCTCTTTGCTACAGGGGTAATCAGGAAATATCCTGTAGCTGTTTCATTAATTAACTATATACTCCCATTGTATCACAGATTGTTGAAAAAATCAAGAGCCTATGATGCTTAATAAAAGACAGCCCAACTAGATCTAGTTGGGCCTAAAGCGCACTTTTAGTATGCCTCTTTGTAATGACTACTGTGGAATATAACCGATGTATGGCAGATTACGGTATCTCTGGTCGTAATCTAGCCCATAGCCGACGATAAAAACGTCATCGACTGTAAACCCACAATAGTCAATAGGAAAATCGTTAACTTCGCGACGACTGGGTTTATCCAGCATAGTACAGACCTCAATTGATTTCGGTGACATCCGGCGGAAAATCTGAACTAGAGTTTCCATTGTATGTCCGGAGTCGATAATGTCTTCTACGATGATGATAGGCTTATCCTTGATATTGGTACCGGCGTCAAAAGTCACTTCTACCTCGACTTTACCGCTGGAAACGGTATTTGCTCCGTAGCTAGAGGTACGCATATATTTTTCGATTACGTCAACATCGGTGATTTTGGATGTCAGACTGCTGAAAAAGTGTGCCGCACCATTAAGAATGCAAAACATATAGACGGTCTCGTGTCGATATTTGGCACTAATCTCTTTTGCGATTTTTGCAATTTTGCTATTCAGTTCTTCTTCGCTATATAGGATTTCGATATTGTGTGCAGCTGGACTATTGGTCATTATACTTCACCCCTTTGCTTTGACCATGAGGCATTGTAAAAGTGCATTTTAACTATACCATATAAAAATAGCTCCGGCAAGTGGAGCTATCTAAATGTCTGGTTGAAGCTATTTGGTATCTTCTCGGGCAGCCTTTTTGGCGGCTTCTTTTTCGGCCTTCTTGACTTTGTTGCCGAGATTGGCACGTAAAGCTTCGGCACGTTTGGCGCGAGCCTTGAAGCGGTCAACACGACCTTCAGTGTCGATAATCTTCTCTTCGCCAGTAAAGAATGGGTGTGAAGCAGAAGAAATCTGGACTTTAACTAATGGATATTCGTTGCCATCTTCCCATGTGATGGTCTCGGTGCTTTGGGCAGTCGAACGAGTCAAGAACGAAAAATTTGCAGCCTCGTCGGCAAATACCACGTAGCGATAATCTTTAGGATGTGAAACTTTATTACTCATAATTATTTGTATTGTAACAAAATATGGAAAATTTGTAAAGCATGAAAGAAGGCTGCTCTTGAAGCAGCCTGAAACCCTAATATTAGGGTTGGTAGTAGATTTTAGCCCATAAGATCACCTCCTTTGGATGATGCTATGATTAGATTTAGCGACAGCTTCTAGCAAATGCTGAAAGCTGTTCTCTGGTCGCGCCGCTGGCTTTATACTTGTCGTAGGCCTCCTCGGCTGTGCGTCCGGTAATGCTTGTCCCGGGCACAGTAGTTTGACCGATACCTGTTAAATAGCTGCGATCTGCGCTTTCTTCGCTTAATGTTGACTGTCCGCCATAACCGCCAAATATGCTTTCGAACATTCATATTCACCTCCCTTCGATTTGATATGAATGCCGTTTCCCTAAAAATCTACCGTAAGATCAAAAATCGATCTTGTGAATCATACTAACACAGACTTTTATATTATGCAAGCATAAGGGATATATTGCAACAACTAATTGCCTAGCTCGAGTAACTTTGTGACAAAATTCCGGATATCTTTGAGAGTATTGCCCTTATCGGCGGGAAGATTGATCTCGGGGTTTTCGACAAATTCGAGAGTGGTGATTTGGTGATAAACAGCCCGAATTAATTGCTTTAATTCAGTCTCGTCTGTTTCATTATACTCGTAGATTTTGTCATAGACCTTGCCGTCGACGTCTGGCGAAACGAATAAAATATGACCGCGAGTTATCTGATAATTACGATAGTTTGGCGAGAGATTTAACAGTAGCTTATAAAAACCAAGCTGCATAGCATATTTATATAGGGTAGGATGGCTTTGCCATTTACTATCGTGATAATTTCCAGTTTTGAAATCATAAACTTCGATAGTCTTATTTTGGGCATCTATAGCGAGATGATCGATCTTTCCCGTTAGTGGGACGCCGTCAAGTATCAGGCGCTCGGGGCCGAAGTTGACTTCGGCTTTGCTACCAGGCGCACGTAAAATTGGGGCAAATTCTTTGAGAGCGATTTCTAGGCTGTAGGCACCTTTTTCTTGTAGTTCGGTGATATCATGGTTGCCTAATGGTACTTCTAGGCACTTTTCGCGGAAGAAATCTAGAGCTTCATCGTCGCTAATGCCATGACTCGTAATTTGCTCAAAGGTCGAGTGAATGAGATTACCGTAAGCGAGAGTGGGAGTAAGCGGCTCGTCTGGTGCGCGCAAGACGCGATTACGATAGATACTCTCGGGACCGGCGTAGATAATGTCGATGAAGCTGGTCAAGTCAGTAGCGGTGAGGCGATAATTTTCAAGTCTAGACTTAAGTAATGTTTTGAGGTCGGGAGTAAAAACTTGATAAGCGGCGGTCCAGCCTTGTCGATTAGCCTGGATTCTAGTATCGACGTCAAAGTCTTGATAGTGCAGCTGGATCTCGTTTTGGCTTGTAGGGAGTAAGGGTGAGATTTGGCGTTCGGATTTTTCGTCACGCTGCTCATCGAAGAAGCTTAATCTGGCAACATTCTTTCCCGAAAAATCGGTCACAGAATTAGTAATGATAAGATGGCGTTTGGCACGAGTGATGGCTACGAATAAAAGTCGCAATTGTTCGTCATCAGTGATACCGGTATGGCGAATTTCGGTCAGGTTGGCTGGTAAGCTAAAAAGATTGTTATTCCCTTTTGCTTTGCCCCATGCAAGTTCATCGGCAGCAATAAGAAAGACGTATTCAAATTCTAGGCCTTTGCTTTTGTGGGCAGACATGATCTGTACTGCGTGATTGCTGTCTTGGTAGGGGCTGGTATTGATAATGGCAGCCCCAGCATCCTGGTAATCTTCGATGGTGCGGATGAAATCATCTAGCTTTGGGCGAGGATTTTTGGTGTGGGCGGCTGCAGTAGATTTGAGAACGCTGATGTTCTCATAAAATTCAAAGTTTTCAATATCACTGTTTCGGGTAGAGTAATATTCTAGATAGGGCGAGCGGAAATCGTTTCGCGGAAGAGGTACACTGCCGATTAGATAATCAAACCATAATTCTAATGGCGAATCAAAGGAGAGCATAGCGAGATCGGCGAGCCACTTGGCAATGTTGTGAAGCTTTGCATCGTCAGATTCAAGTAGATAATCAAGTGTCGATTGCCGTTTTTCGCGAGCATTGTGCACTGCTTTTAATGCAGTTAACGGCGATATTTCTAGGAAGGGAAAAGACAAAATCTCTAGCAAACGGTGGCTGGGCTGGCGTTCGTGGGCTAAATCACTGACAAAGCTAGCAATGGTGACTAATTCGTAGATTTGGGAGTCTTCAAGGAGATTTGATTTTTTCTCATAGGCTATGTCGATGTTTTTGTGGGCTTTGAGGTATGGCAATAGCGGAGCGATGTACTTGTGTTTGGGGGCAATGATGGCAATTTCATCGGGACGAATACCATGTTCAATTAGCTGGGAGATTTCTCGTGCGAGCCAGTAGTATTCGTCATTAGCGGTTAGGAATTCGTGTCGCTCGATTTCGGCCGCATTTGAGTCGTCTTGATCTCCTAATAGATCAAGCATGGAGCGGAGAATTTTTGCGATATGATGATGTTTGGCGAAGCTATCATTGACTTGTTCGGCGAGACGGTGCGAAAAAGCTAAAATTTCGCCAGTACTACGGTAGTTATCTTTTAGAGTGATGATTTTGGCATTGTAGTGATTTTGAAAATCTAATAAATTGGATGCATTGGCACCTTGAAACTCAAAAATTGCTTGGTCATCGTCGCCAACGGCCATAATTGACGGCCGATCATAGTCTGTAATTAATTTAATAAGCTCAAATTGTGACGGGTTAGTATCTTGAAACTCGTCTAGTAACACATATTGGAAGATTTCGGACAGGCTTAAGCGGAAACCGCGATCTTCTTTAAGGACCCGAATAGCTTCTTCAATCATGTCGGCGAAGTCGAATAGCCCTTCTTGACGCAATTTATCATCATAGGCCTGCATAATTTCAGCAAGTGAAAGTAATTTTTTGTTGGCAATGTGATCCTTGAGGCGATAATTGCCATCTGCGCTACGCTCGAAACGCTTATCTTTCCATTTGCTAAAGCCAGAAATTCTGGGTTTGTCTTTTGCAGTTTCGGCTTTGATAAGTTCATTAAGCTCGCGGGCGTAGATGTTGGCACTATGCTCGATTTTGCCGACAATTGGTTCAGCATTACTGAAGCTAACGAGTAGTTCCAGCAGTGGCTGATAAACTTCCAAAAGTGCAGGCTCAAATTTCATGCGGGGTTGTAAATTTTGCAGAATTTCGCTGGCTTTTTTGCTGATTTCGGCACTATCGTGTAGATTTTGCTCGGCGATCTTTGCAAGATCGGGGGCAGATAGTCTAGCGGATTTGGCCTTGCCAATAGTTTCAACCAAATCGTTGACGTTTGCGGTTTTGAGAATATCTGTAACTGGTAAGGATTTTTGAATTTCTTGGATGAATTTATATTGGGTTACGTTATCAATTACCGAATCGAGATGGCGATCAAAATGTTCGGCATAGTTTTTATAGCGATCGAGAATATTGGAGCCGAAAGCATGATAAGTGTAAATATTGACGTTTGCTGCGGCTCGTCCTATGATGCTGCCGAGCCGTTCACGCATATTACTGGCTCCGGATTCGGTGAAGGTGAGACACAGGATGTTTTCAGGATTAGCGTCAGTTACTTCAAGAATGTGGGCGACTTTGGTAGATAATAATTGCGTTTTGCCCGTACCCGGCCCGGCCAGTACCAATAGTGGACCCTCAATATATTCGACGGCTGCGGCTTGTTCTTTGTTTAACCCCATTATTTGAGCTCCAATATAATTAAATTTTCTAAATGTGGCGTACGCGGGAAGAAATTATACGGCTGCACTTCGATAATTTTGTAAAGATTTTCTAGTACCTTCACATCTCGAGCTTGGGTTGCGGGGTTACAAGAAAGATAAATGATCTGTCTGGGCTGCACTTCGAGCAATTTTGTAAGTAATCTTGTGTCGCAGCCGGCACGTGGCGGATCAACGATAACTGTCTGGTCTGGAGCAATATATTCTAGCGCATTTTCGGATTTAGCAAAGATGCCTTTTGCGGGGTGGGTACGTTGAGCGTTTGTAACCGTGACATTATGCTCTAATTCCAGGTAAGCTGCTTTGTCACATTCTACGGATATTAGGTCTTTGTCAGGGGCGGCGGTTAATCCAATTGTCCCTACTCCAGCGTATAAGTCCAAGACTTTGTCAGTTGTGATGCTTTTATGGATTTTGTCTAGCACCATTTCGTAAACTGGTAGATTGATCTGGAAGAATCCATTGGGAGAATATGAGAATTTTTGCCCCATGAGCATGTCTTCTAATCTTTGGAATTGGGGATGAGGCTGGTGGTTCTCATAAAGCCCACCGCTAACCTCGCCAGCTTGGTTGCAACGTAATAATATACTCTGAAATTTGCGTGAGTCTTCATTATGTCGATTGAGCTCTAGAATAATCTCGTTGGCGCGTTGCCAAATTTCAGGACGCTCGATGCTTGACCTACTGACTGGTATTTTGCGATGCGAGCCACGCGCATGAAATGCGGGTTTTATCTTCCCGTCTGCATGGTCGAAATAGAGCGCGTACTCCATTTTATTACGATATGCAAAATCTTTTCCATCAGTGATGACAGTGGGTATTTCCTGTTTGAAGTCTAGTTTGTGCTGGTGAAAGACCTCCGCGAGCAGATCTCTTTTTACCTCTAACTCGTAGCTATAGCCCATAATTTGATAGGGTGAGGTCGATAAATAACAGTCATCTTTTGGTTCAATGCGCGGGATAGCGGGAGCGGAAATTTTGACTGCAATTCCCTCAACATAGTGAGATTTTATCTTGGTGATTTCAACTTCCTCAACAATTTCACCAGGTAAGGCATTCCAGAGAAAGATTTTGCGTCCATCTGACAGTTCACTGATGGCTTGACCACCTGGCACGATTTTATCAACCATCAGAGATACCGCTGCCTTCGTCCCGCGCTTTAATCGTAAGCTATCTTTGCCGTCGTCGGCCATAAGCTATTCGTACCTTAAGGCATCAATTGGGTTTTTGCGTGCTGCTTTCCAAGCTGGAATAGTGCCAGCGAGAAAAGCAATGAGCATAATGACGAGCATAAACGGTAGAATATTGCCGACAGTGAACTCAAATAGGTTGAATGTTTGGAGCGCTTCAAGGAATCCGCCAGGTGCATGTACGGCGGTATTCACAAGGCTACCGACAATCATGGCGATGATTACGCCGCAGCTTGATCCCCAGAAGCCGAGACTAATAGCCTCAATGGCAAATTCGCTAAAAACACGACCAGACGACATACCGAGTGCTTTGTCTAGACCAATTTCACGAGTGCGTTCTTCTACAGACATCAATAATGTATTGACGATACCGATGGCGGCGGCTAGTAGAGCGATACCGCCGAAGATTGTAAACACAATCATAATGGCGTCAAAGAATGTGCGAATCATGCCCATCATGTCAGAAACTGTCCAAGCCTCATAGCCAGCGTCGGTAATGATTTGTTTGATTTCATCTTCGCTAAAGCGGCTAGTGTCGTAGGTTGCCATGATGTAATATTTTGGTATTTTGTCTTTGTAGTCTTCGGGATAACCATCATAATAAACGTCTGACAGTTCGTCATAAAATGCACGTGACATAATGGCACCCATGCTACTTGAGACGATACTATTGGCTTCAACACCAGCAACTTCAACGTTTATTTTGGACCATTCACCGGTAATTTCGTTTTTGAAGTTGACAGTGATTGTTTTACCTATGATGTCTTCATCTTTTTCATAACCCAGTGCTTGAGGATAGCCTGGTTCGAGCACGATTTGCTTCTTTTGTTTGGCGGCTTCAGTTTGATCAACGAGTTCACCGACGGCAAGTGGAATTTGAAAGTTGCCCGGTGGGAGGATCATCATAGTTTGAATTTCATATTTTTTGTCGGTTTTATCACTGGTGAAATAGCCAGTACCGTTGAATGGCGTCGGCGAATAAAATGAATCGGCATCGATGCCATCGATGTTTTTTAGGGTTTCAATATCTTGGTCGGAAAAAGCTCCGATTTCAGTCTCGCCGGTTTTCTTCTCGACAAATTCTACAGGGCCACTAGAGGTAGTCATGCCTGAAGCCATTTCAGCTGATCCAGGCGGCATCAACATGATAAAGTTATCACCGCCCAGACTTGCGGTTTGTTCATCGATGAAAGAGTCGACACCAGTATTAATCGCGACATTGAGAATAATGGTGAAGCTACCGACAAAAATTGCGATTATCGTAAGCAAAGTGCGGACCTTATTGCGAAAGAGATTATGGTTAGCAGTGCGGATCATATCAAAAAATGCCATTATTTATCTCCTTTTGCAGTGGCTTTAGTATTTGTAGCGGGGCTTTTGGAAGTTTTGGTAGATTTCTTACTACCTCCGTTGACGATTCTGCCATCAGAAATACGAATTTGGCGGTCGCAAAGTTTGGCTAAATCTTCGTCATGAGTAACAATGATTAGGGTGACGTGTTTCTTTTTGTTGAGGTCAAATAGTAGTTTGATGACCTTTTCTCCAGTGGTGGAGTCGAGGTTACCAGTTGGCTCGTCTGCGAACAAAATCTGTGGGTTATTAACAATGGCACGCGCAATGCAAACGCGTTGTTTTTGCCCGCCAGACAAGTTGTTAGCTTTGAATTTCATGCGATTGCTGAGCCCGACGGTACGTAGAGCTTTTTCGGCAAGCTGTTTACGTTCTTTGCGCTTTACACCGGCGATCTTGAGCGGCAGCATAACATTTTGCAAAACTGTATCTTGGGGGTTCATGAAAAATTGTTGGAAGACAAAACCGAAATTCTGATTGCGAAGATGGTTGAGCTCACGGTTTTTGAGTTTTGTAGAATCGACACCATCGATCTCGATTGAACCTTCGGTAGGGCGGTCGAGTAGCGCTAAAAGATGCATCAAAGTTGACTTGCCAGATCCGGATTTACCGACGATGGCAACTGATTCTCCAGCCTCAATGGCCAAATCAATATTTTTAAGCGCAGTAAAAGCCGTCGAACGTTTACCGTAAATTTTTTTTAATTTTTTAACCTCAATAACCTTTTTCATTGTTTAATCATACCATATCAGGATAAATATTGCCAGATTTGACCGGATGGTGTGTCGAGTACAGTGATACCAGTTTTTTCTAGTTCAGCGCGTAGAAGGTCTGACGCTGCGTAGTCCTTGCGTTTGCGGGCTTCGGCCCTTTGATCTAATATCTCTGCTTGTTGACTTGTGATGTTTTTGTCCTCTAGTAGTCCAAGCCCAAATAGTTCTTCAACTTTCTCCCAAAAATCTAAACTTGAGACTTTGCTATTGTCAATGATAGCAAAACTTCCAGCAGAGTTTAGGTCTTGATTCAGAGTACTGACGATTTCCGATATTACATTAGCTGAATTATCGGCGGTTTCAATTCCCTGTTTGCATCGGGCAACTTCATTGCGCCATTTGAGTCGACGGTTTTGAGCGGCTTTCAAATCATGAATACTGAAATCTCGCTCCGAACGATAGTGACCTTGAAGGACCCACATTTTAAAGTCAAGAGCGTGGTAACCTTTTGCTAGCAGATCATCAAGTGTATATCCATTGCCCAAGCTTTTGGATAATTTTTGACCTTCGCTGGTCAAGTGGTTGCTGTGGAGCCAATAATGTGCCAACTTATGATCAAACGCAGCTTCGCTCTGGGCAATTTCATTCGTATGATGCACGGGGATATGATCAATCCCGCCGGTGTGGATGTCGATTGGCTCGCCTAGTTCTTCATGGATAATAGTAGAGCATTCAATATGCCAGCCAGGATAACCCGGTTGTCCGAGATAATCCCAACGCATAGCGTGCTGTTCATTTGGCTGGATAAATTTCCAGAGGGCAAAATCAGTTGAGTTATGTTTTTCGTTTGATAATGTAACTCTAGCACCGGCTTTGAGATGAGCAACGTCAAGACGTGCGAAATTGGCATAATGTGGGAATTTGCTCGTATCATAATAAATCCCGTCAGTAGTCTCGTAGGTATAGCCTTTCTCGGTGAGCAGATTTACTAATTCGATGTCTTGCTTTATATAATCGGTGGCGCGAGCGACAACTTGAGGTGGAGTTAGATTTAGTTCTGCGTATCCTTTTTGAAATTCTTTGATGTATTTTTCCGCGACTCCCCAGACAGATAGTCCATTTTTGCGGGCGCCTTTTTCGAGCTTATCTTCGCCCTCGTCGGCGTCAGATGCAAGATGTCCGACATCAGTAAGATTCAGCACACGGTATGGCTTATAACTATTAGCTTGCAAGACTCGCACTAGTAAGTCCCAATAGACATAGCTAGCAAAATTGCCGATATGGGGTGAGCTATAAACCGTTGGGCCACAAGTATAAATTTTGACTTTTTGTGGGTCTTGAGGGCGGAAGGTTTCGATTTTTCGCGTCAATGTATTATATAATTTTAGCGGCATACTACTTCACCTCTCCTTCGTGTAGTAAACGTTTGAGCTCAATGAGGATTTTCATGCGTTTTTGGGCAGAAATGTCATGATGCCCGATAACGGAGGTTAGGTGAACGTAAGTTGGGCTCTGATCGGCGACGCGCTTGAGATTAGAATACATAACTAATGGGTCGAAATGTCCATGTATAATCAAGGTTGGGATTTTGAGTTTTTTGAAGGTTTGGTAATTTTGTTGATTGAGGATAACATTGTCCATTGAGCGGGCGAAAGCTGGAGTTTTGAGATATTTGCTATCAAAATTACTGAAACGTTGGATAAAATTAGCAATAGCACCAATAGCAGGCTGATCTTTGGCAAGTCGATATAGCGAACTGTAAGACTTTGTATATACCTTGTCTGGTAGTTTGGCGATCTCTTCGGGCAGTAAGATTGGTGGTGACACCAAGATAAGACCAATGATTTCTACAGGTGTTTTGCCGCTGTTTGCGAAATTTGCTGAAATTAATGACCCCATAGAATGTCCGATGAGAACGATTGGCGTTTGAATCTTGAGGTGGCGCAGCGTGGTGGCAAGTGCCTCATTATAGTCCGTATAATCATAATCTAGCCAATCCGACTGCAAAGATTTGCCAAAACCTAGCAGATCTAAAGCAATGAACTCTATGTCATTCATGTCGGGATTTTTGGCTAGCTGTCGCAGAGTTGTATCCCAAGTATCGGAAGTCGCAGAAATGCCATGCAACATAACAACCGTGAGGCGGGGATGTTTGACACGACGACGTTTGGCAACTTTCATACGAATTGGGAAATGAAACATCTTATACAGCAACTTGGTACGAAGATTATAAAACTTACTCAAACCGCGCGCCATTTAACTATTCTCCTCAAGCATGGGTGGTAATATTTTGATTAAATCAGCTACGACCTCGTCATAGTTTGTATCGTAAGTACGAAAACCAGCTGCAAAGGGGTGGCCACCACCGCCAAAATACCCGGCAATCTGTTCGGCGATTGGCAGGCTGGTGCGGATTTTGCCAGTCACTTTGCCGTCAGGGTAAGTCTTGATGGCGATTGCGACGTCAACGTTTTCGACGAGACGCATCTCTTCAAGTATGAGGACGTTTGGGTTGTATTCGTCAGAGTACTGTTGGATGTCTTCGAAAGGAATATGAATTGTCGCTAGTTTTCCGTCGAGAGCATAATCAATACGTTTGATCAGATCGGCTTTGTAATCGAGAATACGTGGCGATTTTTTCATGAATTCGCGACGCTGCTCTTCTAGCTCGGCAGGGTTCACTCCTAAATCAATGAGTTCACCCATGATATGCATGGTTTCGGAGTTGACCGATGCGCTGACGAGCCCTAATGTGTCGGCAGAAATTGCCGAATAGATAGCGTTGGCGGCTGGTAGTGGGATTTCAAGATTTTCTGACTTGGCAATTTTATAGATTAGCTCGGCACAAGCGGGCAGAGCTTCGATAATAGCTTCGTGCGGAAATTCTAGATCATCTTCGCTTTCATGATGGTCTAGAATGAATACTGGTTTATTATATAGCGAATTTTTGATTGCAGTATCATCTAGTAGTTTTGACAATAATATATTTGCGGCGGTGTCGACGATGATATAACCATCAGCGTGGAAATCGAACTCATTGCTAACGCGCGACCAATCCGGGAAATAATGGAGGTATTTCGGTAAGTCTACTGGGCAGTATAGTGAGTTTTCAGTATTTTGCAAAATATAATCAAGCGCGATGGCCGACCCAAGTGAATCACCATCGGGGTTCTCGGCTTGTATGATACAAAGTCGCTTTTTGTTCTGTAGAAATTCACCAAAATTTTGATACATGGGATAATTATAACATATCCGTCAGTCGTGTCGTTTTTTATAATTCTTGATAGTATCTCGGATCTTTTTGATGTTTTGACTACAAACTGGTAGTTCCTTTAGTGGTTTATGAGTAGTTTTGCGTATTTTGTTTCTTATTTTGTTTTCGATATCTTTTAATTTTGCTATTTCGTTTGGCTTTAGAATTGAAATTTTCCCCGATATACTTAGGCTTTCAATAGTTTTTCTAGGTTTATTGATAATATAAGAAGGATCATCGGTATAAAAAACGTCATATCCATCATATATTGCATATTGCTCTTTCGTAAGGATGGATTTGTTTATTTCAAAACCGAGTTTTTCTCTTGATGAAACAACATTCTGTAATTTGACCTTTGCACAGAGATCGCAGGGATCAAAACGGATTCCCAGGGGCTCTTTATTCTTGCAGACAGTGTTAATATTATCGAACTCTACAAAGAAGTTCCCCATTGAATCGGTAGTAAAATTAGCTGTAAGGGCATCTTGCTCATTGAAACCGTCACCAAAATCTAAGTATAATGTCGCATGATAAATTGGTATATCTTTCGACCAGTTAGGTAAGATGTAAGGTGATTTTTTTGTCTCGTCGTCCTTGTAACTAACGTTGTCGTAACCATATAATTTCAAAATTTGCTGTCGTTCTTGAGCGTGGTTTAACATTTCAAATAGTTTATTTAGTCCTAGTGTCTGTGCGGCTGGAGCATCGTGCTCGATTAGTAATTTGGAGAGTGCAAATTTTAAATTAATCTGACCATCAACCATAAATGTCGGAGCTTCTTTAAATACTAAAAGGAAATCTTGTACACTTATTTCATAAAAGAGGTTATATATATGATAGAGCTCATTATTTCTGCGTAGTATATTGTCTAAATTATTTTCTCCACTAATATTATTGTGATGTATTCGAAAATTAGTGAGTTTTTCTTCCAAGATGTATATGTTATGCTGTAGGCATAGGCGAATCCACTTATACAGATCTGGGAGTTGCCATAAACCATTTACTGACATATTACAATCTTGGTAGGCTTCTTTGCGAATTAATATGCTTGGATGACATAGACAGTTACCGTTGTAAAAAAAATAACGTAGCCACTCTTGTCTGGTGCGGTTCTTTACATTAAATATATTATAATAGGCCGATTTCGTATTTGTATATGGGCTGCCGAGTTCGTCTATTAAACTGACATGGGTGAAAACTGCAGCGTAGCTATGATTTTTTTCTAGAAAATTAACTTGTTTTTGTAATTTATCTTTTTCCCAGACATTATCCGAATCAGCTATTGCTATAAATTTGCCTTTGGCTTTTTTGCGTAGAATTTCAAAGGCATGTTCTGGGCCTTGATTCGCTTTATTCTGAATAGCTACTATTCGTTTATCCTTGAAAGACTTGATGATCGAGAGCGATGTGTCCGTGGAACAATCATCGACGATGATTAACTCAAAATTTTTAAAAGTTTGAGTTAAGATACTTTCTATGCTTTCTCTTATGAATCTTTCGTGATTATAAGATGTCATTAAAATTGAGACTTTTGGCATTTTATTATATTTGTTTTAATTTTTTAATAATTCTGGCTGATTTTCTGTATGCCCGTTTCATTAAGCTTGGTGTAACTTTTGCGATCATGCGTCGGAGAACAAGCGGTCGATTAGCGTTAGCTGGAATGGATGTTGTAGCTGGGGAGACCATATTTATTTTTGGCGACATTTCATCAGATGTCGCAACAATCTCATGAAGTAGTTTTATTCTAGGCGCCATTTGGTTTTCATAACTGTAAATACTTTCTGATTTTAGCTTTCCATTTTTAGCTAAATCCTCTAATTTCTGGGGGTTGTCGTGGTAGTATTCAATTTTTTTAACGATGTCGTCTACTGAATGCTTGATCAGGACGATTTCTTTTTGATCCTCGAATCTGCCTTGGTTTAATTCTAATGGATCAGTACAAAACATTGCGACTTCATGGAGAGATGCGTCGGTTACTGTCGTGGTAGGAAAGCCATCGAAAGCTCCTTTTGCCAGTACAAATGGTATGTTAGCGGATATAATGATGTCTTTATCTTTATAAAATTCTTTCAGCCAATCTGGCGACTGCGCTCCGTAAAATGTTAAATTTTTTATTGTGGAAGCATCAACTGCGTTTTCTTCCCATGGACCTACGACGTGAAAGGCAATATCGTTGTATTTTTTGCTCATTTTTTTTGCTGTTTCAATGAACAAATCATAGCCTTTGTCTTTACCATTTTTGCTATATTTATGTGCAACAAAGCAAACATCTAAGGTTTTTTTGGCGATACCGAAGTGTTGTTTGGAGGCTGTCTTGTAGTTGCTACATTTATTATCCGTTATAACGCCAAAAATATACTCGATGTCTTCAGCGCCACATAATTGTTTATTGATTAGATAGTCATAAGTTATTTGTTGAGTTACAATGACTTTCCTAAACCATGGAGAAGCGAATACTGCCTTTAGCATCTCATCACTTTTATCATCATTGAGACAAAAACCGCCACCTGGGTAAAGAGTAAAGGCAAAAGGTGTAGACAATTTATCGGCCCAGCATAGTAAATTATGGTATGCGGTGTTTAAGAAAATGCCGTAGAGTAGCTTTGCTCTGAAAACCGTGGTTTCGTTTAGGCGAAAGAGCCTATCACTGATTTGGGGATGTTTCCTTTTATAAACGGCAATGAGATTTTCAATTGGATCTTTGCTCAAGCAATTCGAGAATGCGCCAGTTGTATATACCGCTGATCTTTTGAATTCCTTTAGGATATTTGTAAATTCTTGATAAGAAAATCCAGAAAGCGGATGAGGAAAAATATTATCAATAACTACGAGATCGTATTCTTCTAGTGAATCATTATCTAAAAGATATTTTGCAGAGCAATCATATGCAGTTTGGAGTTCGGCATCATATAAGAAGTTAAGAGATTTGTTGTATTTGGGTATATTTGCGAGCAAAATGCGGTTATTTCGAATCCCGCTGCTACCACTCCATTCTCCTTCTCTGTGCTTTCTGTATACTGACATTGGGGAGCTAATGTGCCCAATATCTCCAAATTGTGAAACAAACGTGCAGAATATCCAATCTCCAGCATACATGTCGTCGAAGAATGCATCATTAATATAATTTAGTACGGTAGCATTATAAAAAGATGCGCATAACGAACCAGGCTTGTTATCTTGCGCAAGATCCTCCGTAGATAGCTTACGTGCGTTGAATTCGGGTAGATAGACACTATAGCTATTCGCATCTTGAAAATACAATAATAATTTATTAAATGATATTGCTAATTCTGGATTATGAAGGTGTAGTGCCAAATGTGATTCTAAACGATTATTGGTAAGGTAATAGTCATCCCCTTCGCAGAAGGTGAAGAAATCACATCTGCTGGCACGAATCAAACTAGTCAGCTTGCAAAAACTTTTGATGACTCCCAGATTTTCTTCGTTTCTAATGTAATCTATTTGCCAATTATCTAATTGGGGAGTATTTTTTAGAAAATCTTCGATTATCTTTTGCGTATTGTCTGTTGAATTATCATCTAAAATAATGACTTTACAGCGAAAAGACCCTGTCTGTTCAATGATGCTTTTTAGGCATTTTTCAATGTATTTTTCGTGGTTATATGTTAATATACCGACCGTTATGAGAGGAAGTGTATCTGGTTTTATGATTGACTTGTCTTGTACTCTATTATGGATTGCTGTCAATCTTTTTTGTAGTTTTTCGGTTTTGGCAAAGTCCTTGAACCCACCTTGTTCTTTATAGAGAATTCCATAATATTCGCATTCAAAGATGGTAGATAACTCTGATTTGGCTTCTTCATAAACAGGCCTCACGCTATGCCAATTGATGTCATCAAAGACAATGAATCCGCCTTCTGCCAAGATATCACGATACGATTCGAAATCTTGACGTACAAATTTTGTATCATGGTTGCCATCGATATGCAATAGATCGATTTTAATATTATTTTCTTTAAAGTATGTGATTGCTTCTTGGGATGGTTGCCTAATAATTTTTATACTATCGCCATAACCGCACTGTTCACGATACATGATTAGATTTTGATACATTTGGTCAAAGTCTAATTTATACAAAAAACTATCTATTTGTTCTTGGAGACCATCAGGAGTATCTATTTCTTTTGCGTCATCATAAGTATAAGGATCAATACCGTAGCTTTTGCCCCCGTTGAGGTAAATACTGTACGAGACTGGGAATAGGCTTTTCCCTCTATATACGCCAATCTCCACATATGTCTTTAGCTTTTGATTTTGTACTAGGTACGCCATTAGGAAGGATTTCTCGACAGGACATCCTCCGCCGAAATCTGATTCTATATCATTATTTACTTTTTTGCAAATGTCATATATTGTTTCTTCATGGCTCATTTTAAGTATTCCTGCTTATATCATTAATTATTTTGCACACATATTCAACATCTTCCTTTTGTATGTCGGCAAATAGAGGTAAGCAAAGTATACTTTTTGCGACATAGTCGGCTATATTATTTTGTGTATTTGGATGTTTATAGATGGGGGTGTTGCTTATAAGAGGATAAAAATATTTGCGTGGGTAAATGTTATATTGAGTTAGTTTGTCGTATAACTGATCTCTAGATATACCAAAGCACTTTTCATCTATTAAGATCGGCATATAGGAATAATTGTATTTTATGTTTTGCTTTAGGTCTACTAATTTTATTCCAGGTATTCGGGAAAGTTCTTTATAATATATTTGGGCGGCGTTTTTTCTGTTCTGAATGTTTTTTGTTACGTATTTGAGATTCTCTATACCCATTGCTGCTTGGAATTCGTTCATTTTTGCGTTTATGCCAAATGAGGCTATTTCTTCTGTGTCTAATATGCCGAAATTTCTCATAAGGTTAAGCTTGTTTTGTAAAGCGACATTACTATAAGCTAAAGCTCCGCCCTCAATAGTATTATAGACTTTCGTTGCATGAAAAGAAAACATTGACATATCACCAAAGTTCCCGATTGGTACCCCGTTGACCTCTACGCCAAAGGCATGCGCTGCATCATAAATAACTTTAAGATCGTGTTTCTTGGCGAGCTGGCTAATTCTTTCCACATTGCATGGGAATCCGTAAACATGAGTACAGACAATTGCTACTGTTTTATCGGTGATTAAACCTTCGATTTTATCCTCGTCTATTGTATAGTCGTCAGCTTTAATGTCGCAGAAGATTGGAGTAAATCCATTCATAGAAATAGCATGAGTAGTTGAGACAAAAGTAAATGGCGTAGTTATTATTTCTCCGCCTATCTTTGGCCATTTTTCTTTAGTAAACCGTAACTGTTTGATAGCGCAGTCTAAAGCTGAATGCCCGTTACAAAAAAGTGTGAGATAATCTACTTTCAAAAAATTCTTTATTTTACATTCCAGATCATTATGAAATACTCCTTGATTGGTAAGCCATTTGGTCGACCATATCTTTTTTATGGTGTCAATATAATCTTCATATCTAGGTAATGAGGGCTCGGTAACTAATAAAGGTTTCTCAAGTTTTTTGATCACAGTTTATCACTCCTTCGGTCGGCCCTAAACTTGGATTCTAGGTTCAGGATGTTTTTACTGCGATTTTTAATTTTCCGAGCTGGGATGCCAGCATTGATTGACCACGGCTCTGAGTCTGATTTAATCAGACTGAAGGCGCCAAAGGATGCGCCTTCAGACAAATGATTACCAGGTAGGATCACACTACTAGCGCCAACAAGAACATGTTTTTCTAAAATCACTTTCTTGTGGATTACGTTTTTGTAAATATCTGGTATCATGGGGTTTGTCATAGATTCACCAGAGTAGTCATCGCTGATAGCGTATATGGAAACTCTGGAAGATATATTGCAGAAATCTTCTATTACTATGCCTGCTTTTCCTCCATAGAGCGCAGAAAATGCAGCAATATGTATATAATTTTTGATTTGAATATTTCCGCTCAATATGCAAAAGTCATCAATTCTTACATTGTCTCCAATCGATATTTTTTCAGGAGAATAAAAGCTAGCCTTTCGGCTAATTAAAACATTTTTCCCAACAGATTGGAGCCCGAGCTCTTCGATTTCTTTAGCAGTTAAAATATTTGGCACAGTTTTAGTTTCCTAATTCTTGGCTAATGCTTCTGTACTATTTTAGTATGTATTGCATGGAAAGTCAATATGGCATGCAGAACTTATGTATAAAGTTTCTCATCTTTTTGTCTTAACTGGAAATATAGCTGTCAAACGATATGCTATAATAAGCTCATGGAAAAACTTGTGGTTTGGTTTCTGATTTTTATGGCTTATGCTTTTCTTGGTTGGGTGATTGAAGTTATTAATGGTATCGTATTGCGTCGTAAAGCTGTCAATCGGGGCTTTCTCGTAGGGCCAATATGTCCAATTTGGGGTGTTGGTGGTCTGCTGTTGTCGCTATTATTACCAGCAAATGAACATGCTTTAGCTACATTCTGTGTTGCCTTTGTCGGAGCAGCTATACTGGAATATATCACTAGCTATGTCATGGAAAAACTTTTTCGAGTCCGTTGGTGGGACTATAGCGAGCGCCCCATGAATCTTAACGGTCGCATCTGTCTTGAAGCTTTGGTGGCTTTTGGTTTTATTGGTGTGTTTATAGTTAAAATATTTACGCCTGCGCTTATTGAATTTTATGATTCTATCCCTACATTTGTGATATATATTATCGCTGGAGGATTATTCACTGTTCTACTGATTGATGTTGGTGTTTCACTGTGGCTCGTGTTGGGAGTACGCGTGACGGTTGGTACTGTACAAAAAGACGCCACAAGTGAGATTTCCGAACGCGTGCATGAAATCCTAACTGGAAAGGGGAGGCTGAACCGTCGTTTAATCAAGGCTTTCCCTAATCAGTCGCCGAGCGAGAAGCGTCCTGGACAAAAACATTAACTACGGTGTTTACACGGTGATCTTTTGTGCGCAGCGGAATGACAAGAACAGAAATAGCGACAATGTATGGTTGGGGAGGTTTGATATATTATTGGTCTAAATTATCTAATCCAAATGGGAGTCATGGCTATGGTCTATATACGACAACTACAGCCGACAATTCAGTGCAACCATCAAATAGCGGTTGGCGTTATGATGGTCGCTCCCTCCGCTGCCTAGCTAGTTAGAGTATAGGTAGTAGGAGGATAGAGAGAGTCTTGTTGCTACTTTTCACACGCAAAATAGGACTCCATGGGAGCCCTATTTATATTGCGCTGTTTTAGCTTTATTTACTATTTCTCTTCTCGATGATCTCGGCAGCAACATTTGGCGGAACTTCCTCATAGGCGAAGAGCTCCATTGAACTGGCAGCACGGCCTTGAGACATGCTGCGTAGATCGGAAGTGTAACCAAACAGATTTGCAAGTGGCGCAAAGGCTTTGATGAGTTTCGCCCCACCAGAGAGGTCTTCCATGCTATCGATGCGACCGCGACGAGAGTTAATATCACCAATGACGTCTCCCATAAATTCTTCAGGAGTGGTAACTTCGAGTTTCATGACTGGCTCGAGCAATACCGGGTTGGCCTTTTGGATACCTGCACGGGTGGCTAGGCTACCAGCAAGCTTAAAGGCGAGTTCGCTAGAGTCAACATCGTGGTAACTACCATCATAAAGTGTGGCTTTGACATCGACAACTGGGTAACCAGCGATGACACCGCCGTTTAGAGTCTCTTCAATTCCCTGCTGTACAGGTTTGCGGTATTCCTGTGGAACTACACCACCCTTAATTTGGTCAATGAATTCAAATCCTTTACCAGCTTCGTTTGGCTCAAATTTTACCCAGACATCACCGTATTGACCGCGACCACCGGATTGCTTGATGTGTTTACCCTGTGCTTCGGCTGTGCCACGAATAGTCTCACGATAAGCCACTTGTGGAGCACCAGTATTAGCTTCGACACCATGCTCTTTATTAAGACGATCGATAGCGATTTCGAGATGTAGCTCGCCCATACCGGAAATAATAGTCTGGCCAGTTTCTTCATCGGTATGCACGCGAAGGGTTGGGTCCTCTTCTACGAGCTTTTGCAGTCCAAGACCCATTTTTTCCTGATCGGACTTCGTCTTGGGCTCGACGGCAATAGATACTGGTGGATCTGGGAAAGTGATGTCTTCAAGATGAATCGGGTGGGCTGGGTCGCAAATAGTTGTACCGGTAGTAACTTCTTTCATACCAACAACGGCAGCGATATCGCCTGCACCAATTTCGGAGATTTCTTCGCGTTTGTCAGCAAACATACGTACGAGACGACCAATACGCTCTTTATCTCCGGTAGTGGCGTTTAGTACAGTGCTGCCAGATTTCATCTTGCCAGCATAAACACGGATAAAGATAAGTTTGCCTACGAATGGGTCAGTTGCGATTTTGAATGCAAGTGCAGTAAGAGGCTCATTGTCGTCGGCTTTACGAATGACCTCGTTGCCAGTTTTTGGATCAATGCCAACAGTTTGGCCTTGATCACGATCAAGTGGAGATGGGAGATAGTCAGCCACTAAATCAAGTACTTTTTCGACAATGACACCACGACCGTCGCCACCGGTGACTAGGAAGAAATCACCATCAAGTACACGCTTACGCAAAGCGGCTTTGAGCTCAACTTCCGAAATTGCTTCTTCACCTTGATTAAAGAATTTTTCCATCAAAGCTTCATCGGCAGCAACAGCTTCTTCGATGAGAAGCGAGCGAGCGTTTTTGGCTTTTTCGAGCATATCTTCAGGAATGTCGCCGACAGTAAGCTCGTGGTCGGCATAATCTTTATAAGTGTAAGCTTTCATGTCAACGAGGTCGACAACACCACAGATGTCCTTCTCGAAGCCGATTGGCAAGTGAATAGCGACGGCATTTTTCGAGAGGCGATTGTGGATGCTATCAAGAGATTTGTAAAAATCGCCACCGATTTGGTTAATCTTATTAACAAAACAAATACGAGGCACACCATATTTGGTAGCCTGGCGCCATACGGTTTCAGATTGAGCTTCCACGCCCATTTTGCCGTCAAAAACTACGACTGCACCGTCCAGCACACGTAGAGAACGTTCAACTTCAGCGGTAAAGTCAATGTGGCCTGGAGTATCGATGATGTTAATTTTGTGATTCTTCCAATAAGCGGTAACAGCAGCTGATGTAATGGTAATACCACGCTCTTTCTCTTGCTCCATCCAGTCAGTAGTGGCACCACCGGTGCCGCCTTTTACGAGGTCGATTTTGTGTTTGAGACCAGTACGATAAAGAATCGCTTCGGTCGTAGTGGTCTTGCCTGCGTCAATATGGGCAATAATCCCAATATTGCGGAATTTTGATAAATCTTTGATTTCGCTTGCCATACGGTCGTTTCCCTTTTATTATTAGCCTAATTCTATATATAAAAATATATAGAATTAGGCATTAAAAATAGACTTTTCGTTATTTTATCATAAAAATGTTTGATTTGGTAGAGGTTTCTGGACTTATTTGGTAATTAGTTCAGTTCTAGAAGTTAGGACGTAAAGTTTTTGTTTTGCTCTTGTAAGCGCGACATAAATAAGCCGCGATTGGTCGTCATATTCGGCGGCTGGAGTGTCGCCGAATAGCTCAAAAATTGTGGCAAGCGGATGAGATGCACGGACGACTTCAGGTTCAAATTCTAGCAGAACGACAACTTCGGCTTCAAGCCCCTTTGATTTATGCATGGTCATGCAGCGGACTTGTTGACAAAAATCGTACTTCGCTAGTACACCGTCAATGTTTAAACTGTATTCAAGGGCGCGCGCAAAAGTTAGTAGGTCCATGCCCGGACAGGTGGTGAAGTTGTGTCGATGAAGGAGCATGAATTCGGCATTGGGTTGGCGTCGGATGATTTTGCTGACGGTCTTAAGAAGTTTTGCAGCAGATAAAACTTGCTTGCGTGGTTGGTGTTTTAGATGAGGATTAGCCTCAAAAAGTGCCGTTAAATAACGTCCGTCGGCTAAACCATCTTCAAGGTAATCGGAAACATCAAATTTAGTTTTTGTGGGATTGATAAAAATTACTTTGCCAGATTTACGATTTTTGGGTATCGCTGGCAAGGCAGAAGCATCATAATGATTCAGCATGAAATGATTAGCAGTGGTAACTATCCTATGGCAACTACGGTAGTTCGTCGCTAGAGGAATGGTAATTTGGTTTTCGGGGAAATATCTAGCAAAATTAATAAAATAGTCAACATCCGATCCAGCGAAGCGATTGATAGCTTGCCAATCATCCCCAACTACAAAAAGATGCGCATTTGGAGTTAATCGCCGGACAGCCATAATTAAACGAAAAAATAAGTAAGAAAAGTCTTGATACTCGTCAACCATGATATATTTAGTCTGAAAATGTGGCTGCTCACTAGGAAGTGCGTCGAGCATTTCGCTAGCATGAGCCATAAGCATATTAAAATCAATTCGTGGCGAGTGAAGTTTTTGAAGATAGGCTTCATAAGTCAACGTAGCTACTCGATGCCAGAGTATTGCTTGTCGGAACTCTGGGTGGGACTCATGATTTGCAATATATTGATTAACTGTATCTTTTAATTCTCCTAGACCGTTCATGCCCGGAAATTTTTGCCCAGCGCGGTTAATAAAGTTATTTGAAATGGCGAGCAGGGTGTTTCGCTCTTGGAGGCTGACTTTGCGATTTAGTATATTCAGTGATTGGTCTAGAGAACAAGAAACTAGGGATTCATGTTCATTTTCATCAATGATTTGCGCGCGAACTCCAAAAGATTTAATCGTCTCAAGAGCAAATTTGTGGAACGTTGATGCTATCTGTGGCGTAGTATCGACTAGGTTTTTACCATCAACCTTAACGGCAGCGATGCGTTGATTAACTTCAGCAGCGGCTGCACGGTTGAACATGAAAATCATGATTTCGGAAAGCGAAAGACGACATTTTGCGACCAGGAAAGCCACTTTTGCGACGATGACGCGCGTCTTGCCCGAGCCAGCACGAGCGACAACCAATGTATTCTTATGTTGATCGGCGACAGCTAGAGCTTGATCGTAGTCTAATGCATAAGGTTGACCAAATAATGTAACGTGTCTAGCAAACCAATTCTGTATTTCTAAAACATTTGCTTCTTTTTCTTTAGCATAACCGTAATCGCGCCCATTGCCCCTCCTCTGCGTGCGATTATGCTCTATTTCAGCTTTTCCTTAAGGATTTTTTGGACACTCGCAGGGTTGGCTTTGCCATGAGATTCTTTCATAACTTGACCAACTAGGAATCCGAGAACTTTTTCTTGACCAGATTTGTAATCAGCTTGGGCCTTTGCAGTTTCTGGTTTTGCCAATACCGCATCGACGATCTTTCCCAATGCATTTATGTCATTCTCCTGGATGACGCCTAACTCTTTGGCGATATCAAGACTGGGCTTGTAATGCATCTCTGGATCATAAAATTTCAAAAAGACTTCTTTGGTGGCCGTGCTAGATAGTTCATTCTTTAAGTTCATATTTATTAAATCGATGAGTTGAGTGCAAGTTGGCATCTCATCATTCAGGAGACTGGTATTTTCTTCTGCTAGCAATACAGAAGTGAACAGATTGGCAACTTTTGTAATAATTTCGGCAGTCGCTATAGAGTTATCCTCATGACACCTATCTTTTAGTTCGGTCAACTTACTAGATAACTGTGGGTAATCCAGAATAATCTCAATGGTGTCTGCGGGCAAATATTTGCGCATCCATTTGCGATAATCCATCGGGAGCATCGCAAGTTCAGCTTTGCATCTTTCTACATCTTCTTCTGACAATCTAATAACGGGTATATCTGGCTCGGGCATGTAGCGATAATCTGTAGCTGATTCTTTACTGCGTTGTCCGGTAGTTTCGCCGGTCGCATCATTCCAGCCTCTTGTTTCTTGAACGACTTGCTCGCCTTTCTCGAGAATTTTTGTTTGGCGTTTGATTTCATATTCTACTGCACGTTCAACGCTACGGAAAGAATTGAGGTTTTTGACTTCGGTGCGCGTCCCGAGCTGGGGGCTTCCTTCTGCAGCTACGCTAACATTAATGTCGAAGCGCATATTGCCATTATATAGATCGCCGTAAGTCACCCCAGCATGCGTCATAGTGCGCCAGAGTTCTTTGGCATAATCTCTGGCTTCGGTGGCGCTATGCATATCTGGCATTGAAACGATCTCAACGAGCGGGGTGCCGACCCGATTAAGATCTACTAGACTATAGCCTTTTTCGTGGCTAAGTTTGCCAGCGTCTTCCTCTAGATGTGCATGTTCGATGCGAATCTTTTGCCCACTAGGTAACTCAACATAGCCTTCGCCGATAATAGGGTGATACATTTGTGTAATCTGATAGCCTTTAGGCGAATCAGGATAGAAATAGTGCTTGCGGTCAAAACGGCTTTCGAGATTTATCTCTGAATTTAAAGCTAGCCCAACTTTGATTGATAACATGACAGCCTCGTGATTCAATCGGGGTAACATACCAGGCAGACCGTAATCTATTGGGGACATGCATGTGTTTGGTTCTTTTAGTCTGGCGTCATTATCAACTTCGGAGAATAATTTCGTTTGCGTGCGTAGCTGTACGTGACACTCAATACCAATTGTGGGAACATATTTTGTCATTTAAATTGCTCCTAAATCTTTTAAGGCTTGACGAAATGCAGTTAATGCTCGACTAGCTTGGCCATATTCAATTTCGAAACCGTGTTCGTGAGCAATTTGATTGCGTAATTTGTGCGCCGACCAGACAGCATTAGGCTTTTCGAAACGATCATTGACCTTTTTCATACGTTCCCCCATAGTTTTGCCAGGTGTGCCCATCTCATTCAAAGCCTTGTCTAACAATTTGTCTCCTTCAATGACTGCTAGACTGTAAGTACGGGGATCATTTTTGATTAAACTGTTTTCGATTCGCAACCATTTCGTCTGGTATTCTTCAGTATCAAAGCTGTAGCGGCGTTTCCCGCCTAGCGCGATTGCGACTAAAACCAAAACTCCAACTGCAGCTATAGCAATTGCTAAAAATATAACTGATGGCATTATTCCTCCTCACTTTCACCATTGATGTCAAGGCTATCATTTATTGTATTAGATGCTTCTCCGGCAAGTTGAGCAGCAAAATTAATAATACGGCGATCGCTACGACGTGGGCCAACTAGTTGTAGTCCGATGTCTAATCCTGTTTTTGTCTTACCTGCTGGAATAGCTAAACCTGGTAGTCCCGCCAAATTAAGTGGTACTGTCATAGCATCCTCAAGATACATAGCGACCGGGTCGTTAGTTTTTGAACCCAACTTAAATGCTGGACTTGGCCCGACTGGCGTCAATAGGAAATCGCATTTTTCAAAGGCTTTGTTATATTCGTCAATAATTAGCGTACGGGCTTTGGCTGCTTTAAGATAATAAGCATCATAAAATCCGCTAGAAAGTACGAAATTACCGATCATAATGCGGCGCTTGTTTTCTGGCATGAAACCTTCATTGCGAGTGTTTTTGTATAGTTCGGGTAGCGTACTAGATTTTTCACTGCGAAAACCGTAGCGTACTCCATCATGGCGTGAGAGATTGCTGGCGATCTCGGCAGGAACTATGACATAATATGCCGCAAGAGCATATTTCAGGACTGGCATATCAAGTTCAATGATTTCGTGTCCGGTATTTTTGAGTTCTTCAATTTTTTCTCTTAACGCAGACCGGATTTCTGGGTCGACGGCGTCATTGTCGAAGTCTCTAATAACACCGATTTTCTTCACCGGATCATCAAATTCAGCAGGTTTCTCATGGTAAAAATCCGGCAGAGTTGTTAGGTCTTTACGATCCTGCCCGGCAGTGATGCGCATCAATAGATTAAGATCGGACGCTTGTTGTGTGAAAAAACCAATACAATCAGTACTAGACGCCATAGCGATGACACCATAGCGTGAGATTGTGCCGTAGGTTGGTTTGAGACCGTAGACACCATTGATACTAGCTGGTAAACGAATCGATCCTCCGGTATCCGTCCCGGTCGCGAACTGTACAATGTCTAGAGCAACTGCGACTGCCGAACCACCCGAGCTACCTCCGGCGACGCGTGTGAGATCTTTGGAGTTCTTGGTTGATCCATAGTATGAATTTTCTGTAGAGCTACCATGTGCAAAGGCGTCAAGATTGGTGCGACCGATCATGATGGCGCCTGCCGCCTCGAGCTTTTCGACAACAGTTGCGGTAACCGGGCTAGAAAAACCTTCTAGGATGTGCGCCGAAGCTGTCGTTTCGCCGTCCTTACTTAAGAAGTTATCCTTAAGCGCATAAGGTACACCAGCCAGTTTGCCAACAGTCTCGCCTGCTGCAATTTTTTGATCGATTTCGGCAGCTCTGGCCAAAGCTTCATCATTGATCCAGGTGAATATATTATAATCTTTTTGATATTTATGCGCCTTTTCTAAAGCCTCTTTGACAAGGTTGACAGCACTAATTTCTTGATTCGCAACTTTCATTTATAATACCTGTGGGACTTTAATTTGATGTTGTTGGACGTCTCGAGATAGCTGTAGAAGTTCATCTGGGCTAGCATCTTGAGGCAAAATTTCATCTTCACGCCAAATATTTGACATTTCAAAAACTTGATAAGTCGGCTCAATATTGTTAGTATCTAACGAATCAAGTTGTGAGATATAGTCGATGATATTATTAATATCTCCAATGAGATGCTGGGATTCTTCATCCGTAAGCGCAAAATTAGAGAGATCAGCAAGATGCTGAATGGTTTCCTGATTAACTATCATGTATTCATTATACTACTTTTGAGCAGCGTTGTGCGAATGATTTTTATGCAGATCGATTAGAGAGCTAAAAAATACCTCTCGCTGATGTAGCGGGAGGTATTGGTTTGTTTTGGATTGTTTTACATCTCGGCAATGTCTTCAGCTGATGGCTGATCGCTACTTGCCATGTCTTGCGTTTCGGCTAGCTCTTCGTCACGCTCTGTGTTGGTAATTGTTAAAGGCTTAACGCCAGTACCAACCGGAATCTTACGGCCGATGATGACGTTTTCCTTGAGACCTTTGAGATGATCGACACGACCGTTGATAGCGGCATTAATCAAGACATGCGTGGTCTCTTGGAAGCTAGCAGCCGACAAGAATGAATCCGAGCAGATCGAGACTTTGGTAATACCGAGCAAGAGATCTTCATAGGTAGCTGGTTCTTTGCCTTCGGCTTCGAGTCGTTTGTTTTCGGCAAGAATTGTGGCACGTGAGGCAATGTCACCAGAGACAAAACTAGAATCACCTGGCTCATCAATCATAGCACGACTGAACATCTGGCGCACAATAATCTCAAGGTGCTTGGCCGAGATTTCGTGACCTTGCGCTGCATATACAGCAGTAACATCATTCATGATGTAGCGGGCAGTTTCTTCGGCGCCTTTGTACTTCTTTAGATCTTGGAGATTTAATGAACCGGCAGTCAATCTATCACCTGCTTCGAGACGATCACCAGATTTGACGATGACTTCGGCTTCGGATGGGATTTCGACGCGGACTGCACCGCCTGCTGATGCGACAATGATAATTGCTCCATCAACCAACTCGGCAATACCGTCAACTGGTGACATAATAGGCTCTTTTCCCTTACCCTTGTCAGCGATAACATCACCAGTGCTGACATTCGCTCCATCTTTTACCTTTGCCTTACGACCGTCAAGCTCAATACGCGTTGTTTCACCAGCTTCGGGAGTAATCTGGACAATGTATTTATTGTTATCCTCCCAGACTTCGACGGTTCCTGCAACTGGAGAAGTATAGGCCTGACCCTTTGGTGCACGTGCTTCGAGGAGCTCTTCCACACGAGGCAAACCACGTGCAATAGCACCAGATCCAGCTACACCAGAACCGTGTTTAGTATCAAGCGTAAGTTGTGTACCTGGTTCACCCAGCGATTGAGCAGCAATAACTCCAACTGGCTGGTTTGGCTCAACAAGAGCTCGGGTGGACATGTCAACGCCGTAAGCCTTGCGCGGTACGCCGGTAACAGCAGTCGTCGTCAATACGGACTGGATCTTGACGCTTTCGATACTGTCATCATTTTCAATTTGTTCGGCAATTTCTGGAGTAATAAGCTGGTCGGCATCAATATAACCCGGCACAGCCTCTGCTGTATAGCGTCCAGCGATACGAGCGGCAAAACCAATTCCGGTATATTCACTTTCGCTCTTAAATAGTTCAAAACCTGGATCAGGTGCTTCTTCATCGGTAGTGAAGACATCTTGGGCAACATCGACAAGCCTTCTAGTCAAATAACCAGAGTCGGCAGTACGAAGCGCAGTTGAAACCTGGCCTTGACGAGCACCTCGTGTAGCGATAAAGCTTTCGAGTGTATTAAGTCCTTTTTTGTAACTGCTCTTGACCGGAAGCTCAATTTCGTTGTTATTAATGTCGACCATGATACCGATCTCGGCGGACGCAAGTTTTACGTTGGAAATGCTACCACGCGCGCCAGATTGGACCATCATGGCGATATCGGTGTCCATTTCGGCAAGTTTACCTTTGAGAAAGTCTGAAATTTTCTTATCAATATCACGCCAGTTGGCAACTGTTAGATTATAACGCTCATCTTCCGTAACGAGACCTTGATCAAATTGCTCCTGAATAAGAGCGGTCTTGGCATCACCTTCAGCGATAAAGTCGTCAATCTCCGGATAAGTCGGGTAGTCATCCTTTGCTGTGGAGACAGATGCAACAGTCTCGTACTCGAATGCTAGGTTTTTAACAGCGTCAGCAGTTTTAACAAGCGTTTCGGCGCCAAATTCGTCGAAAATTTCGGCCATGACGTTTTTGAGCTGTTTGCTGGTCTGAACTTTATTGTTATAAGGATATTCTTTTGGTAAAACCTCATTGAAGATAACGCGACCAAGAGTCGTATTGCGGATTTCGCCCTTTGCAAAGACGCGAATTGGAGTTTGAAGTTCAATTACACCCTGATCATAAGCCATTTCGGCTTCATAAACTGAACTAAATGGTCTAACTTCCTTATTCTCGGTGCCAGGCTTATCATAAGTAAGATAATAAATACCCAAGACAACATCCTGATAAATCGCTAGTACCGGTGCGCCATCTGCAGGCTTTAGGAGGTTCTTACCGGCCGACATTAATTCGCCAGCTTCGGCTTGAGCAGCGTCTGAAAGCGGCAAGTGGACAGCCATTTGGTCACCATCATAGTCGGCGTTGAATCCGCTAGCCACTAGCGGATGCAGCTGGATAGCTTTACCATCAATTAGCTTTGGTTGAAAAGCTTGGACAGATAGACGGTGCAAGCTAGGCGCACGATTAAGAAGCACGTACTTCCCCTTAATGCATTCGTCAAGGCCGTCCCAAACTACCGATTCGCCAGCATCAATCATGCGAGTAGCATTGCGAATATTGGCGGCATATTCGTGTTCCATGAGCCAAGAGACTACAAATGGGCGGAATAGCTCAAGTGCCATTTGTTTTGGCAATCCACATTCGTTAAGCTTCAATTCTGGGCCGACCACAATCACAGAGCGACCAGAATAATCTACACGTTTACCAAGCAAGTTTTGGCGGAAACGACCTTGTTTACCTTTGAGAAGGTCAGAGATACTCTTTAGCTTCCTGCGACCATTTTGCGAATTCGCACTACGGCTACTATGTACGGCCGAGTTGTCAATCAACGCGTCTACTGCCTCCTGCAGCATACGCATCTCATTGTGGCAGATAACGGCTGGTGCGTTGAGGTCAATAAGTTTACGCAACCTATTATTTCTATTAATTACTCTACGATACAAATCGTTCAAATCGCTCGTCGCAAACCTGCCACCAGGCAATGAGATCATTGGGCGTAGGTCTGGTGGGATGACTGGGACAACCGTCATAATCAGATCTGTTGGCTTAATCCCGGCAGCTTCCATGCCTTCAAGCACTTTGAGACGCTTCATGATGCGCTTTTGCTTCTGTCCTTTGGCTTCGGCAGCTTCAGCGCGAAGGCCAGTGATCATTGTTTTGAGGTCGATTTCGTCAAGCAATTTTTTGATTGCTGTAGCACCCATTTCGACTTCGATCAATTCGTCATAGTCATCTGGTAAATTGCGGTATTCTTGTTCACTCAAAATAGCACCTTTGGTCATCTTTTCGAGCAAAGATTTACGTTCAAGGTAGTCTTTTTCGAGAGCTTCTGATTCTTTAGCTTGCTCGTCAGCTAGAGCGACCACGTTTGCATTAGCGTCTTTTGCTAGCTCCTCATAACGCAGTTTGATGGCTTCGCGAGCAGCAATTGTGCTCGACTCCAAATCAGCGAGTCTAGTTGCAATCTCTTCATCTTTGGCATCAATAATGAGATAAGAAGCAAAATATACTACTTTTTCGATATTCTTGACGGTAAGATTAAGCAAAGTACTTAATGCGCTAGGGCGTCCGCGCATAAACCAAATGTGTGCTACTGGTGCAGCAAGTGTGATATGTCCCATGCGCTCACGACGCGAGATACTTTTGGTGACTAGGTTCCCTTCCTTATCTACGGCTGCTTCCCTTGATCTGACACCTTTTAGTTTGGAATCGTGTGGGTTAATATCCTTGACTGGACCGAAAATCCTTTCACAGAATAAACCGTCGCGTTCAGGTTTTTGAGTGCGATAGTTAATTGTTTCTGGCTTCAAAACTTCGCCATAGCTCCAGTTTAGGATGTCTTCTTTGCTCGCAACACTTAAACGAATCGAGTCAAAGTCATTGGCACTGATAAAATTATCCATCCAAGCCATTGTTACATCTCCTCTCCGAGATCAGTGGAGCCGTCTTCTGCGAACTCCTCTGCCTCTGTTATTTCTACACCTTCGTCATCAATCATCTCTTTGGCTTCATCCTCATCGAGATCGACTAGGGTGTCTGCTTGTTCTTCGCTCTGATGTCTGGCATAAATCAAACTATCATCGTGTGAGCGTTCAATTTCACGGGAAGTCTTTTCGATAACTTCACTCGCATCAGTAGATTCACCGTGATCCAGTAGATCGACCTTTAGGCCCAAGCCTTGAAATTCTTTCACCAAGACGTTGAAACCTTCAGGAAGCTTCGGTCCTTCAATTGGCTCATGTTTAATGATACTTTCATAAGCTTTGGCGCGACCGTAAACATCATCTGATTTAATAGTTAGCATTTCTTGCAAGGTGGTGGCGGCGCCGTAAGCTTCAAGTGCCCACACCTCCATTTCTCCGAAGCGCTGACCACCGTTTTGGGCTTTACCGCCCAGTGGCTGTTGGGTAACCATCGTGTATGGACCAGTGGAACGAGCATGAATCTTGTCCTCAACCATGTGATGCAGCTTCAGCATGTGCATGACACCGACGCTAGTACGTTCATTAAACGGTTCGCCAGTGAGCCCGTCATATAATTGCACCCTGCCATCACGTTCAAATCCAGCTTTTTCAAGTTGTTCGGAAATTGTCTCATCGCTTACGCCGTTGAATGGCGGGGTCGCAACTTTATAACCCAAAGCTCTTGCTGCCATACCAAGATGGATCTCAAACAATTGGCCAAGATTCATACGGCTTGGCACACCCATCGGGCTCAATAAGACATCGATTGGGGTACCGTCCTCCATAAACGGCATATCTTCGACTGGCAAGATACGCGAAACTACACCTTTGTTACCATGACGACCAGCGATTTTATCGCCGACGCTAATTTTACGCATTTCGGCAACATAGATTTTAATTTGCATCAATACGCCAGCTTTGAGCTCATGACCTTGATCACGAGTATAGACTCTTACGCCGACAACTTTGCCGGTACTAGATCCGTTCATGCGAACAGATGTATCACGAACGTCTTTGGCTTTTTCACCGAAGATTGCGCGAAGCAAGCGTTCTTCCGAACTGAGCTCTTGCTCACCCTTTGGCGTAATTTTACCAACGAGAATATCGCCAGGCTGGACTTCCGAACCGACCACCACGATGCCGTCATCACCCAAGTGTCGCAAACTACGTTCTGGGACGTTAGGGATATCGCGTGTAACTTGTTCTGGTCCTAATTTGGTCTCGCGTACCTCGACGTCAAAGTCCTTAATATTAATACTAGTTAGCTTATCATCTTCAACCAAACGTGATGAAATGACAATAGCGTCGTCCATATTATAGCCACGCCATGGCATGAAAGCGACCAACAAATCTTTACCAAGTGCCAATTCGCCATTGCTGACTGATGCGCCTTCGATTAGGATGTCGTCTTTCTTGACTTTTTGGCCACGTACGACCTTTACGCGATCATTATAGCAGCGGTCATCGTTGGTTTTTTCGAAGTGATTTAGCTTATATTCTTTTTCGCCATTCTTATATTTAACGATGACACTATCACCGTCGGCTTTAACAACTTCACCATTATCTTCGGCAACCGCTACTTGGGACGTATTCATCGCAACGGCATGTTCAATGCCGGTACCAACTGTTGGAGAGTCATTTTTGAGCAGCGGTACGGCTTGTTTTTGCATAGCACAAGCCATGAGTGAGCGGTCAACGCGGTTTTTCTCGACAAATGGAATCAAGCTAGCGCTAGTACCAAGAATTTCTTTGTGGGCAGCATCGATATGGGTGACAAGGTTTGAAGCTACTTGACTTGGGCGGCCCTTGACGCGAGCTGAAACCCAATCTTCAACGAACTCGCCTTTGTCATTTAGTTTTACTGATGCGTCCGCAATAATCATGTCATCTTCGGACGCAGCGTCGACATAAACTACTTCATCAGTCACTTTGCCGTTTTTCACAACGCGATATGGCGCCTCAATGAAGCCATATTCGTTAATTCGGGCATAAGTAGCCAAGTTAAGCACGAGACCGACGTTGCCACCTTCTGGGGTTTCGACGGTACAAATCCTACCATAGTGCGTCGGATGAGCATCGCGCACGTCGAAGCCAGCACGTTCACGGGTCAGACCGCCAGGCCCCATGCTAGATAGACGACGCTTGTGAGCAAGCTCGGAATAACCGTTGACCTCGTCCATAAGTTGAGAGAGCTGCGAGCTAGAAAAGAATTCTTTTACTGCGGCCACAACTGGACGTGAGTTTAGTAACTGCGATGGCGTGACTTCTTCTGGATCTGCCATTGACATACGGTCGAGGATATTCCTCTGTAAGCGTAACATGCCAAGTCGGAATTGCCGCTGGACTAGCTCACCGACCAGCTTCACGCGGCGATTTGACAAGCTATCGATGTCATCCGCTGGCTCTTGAGTATTATTGAGACGAATAATCTCGCTAATGATGGCGATGAGGTCTTTCATCTGCAAGGTACGGTGCGCAGCATCATTTGGCGTGTCATAGCCCAAACGCCGGTTTAGCTTAAAACGACCAACTCTCGAACAGTCATATCTGCGATAGTCGAAGAAAGCTCGTTCGATCATAGATTTTGCATTTTCGACGGTAGCAAGATCGCCTGGTCGCAAGCGACGATAGACTTCGAGCAAGGCAGCAGATTGACCACTAGCGGTATCTTTTTCCAAAGTGGCGTTAATGTAGCTAATTGTTCCCGTATCAACATCAGCAAATTTCGCACGGATTTCATCTTCTTTGGCGATTCCCAGCGCCTTTAGGAAGGTAGTTACAGGAATCTTGCGGCGACGATCGATCTTAACATTGATACAACCGCTAGGTGTGGTTTCAAATTCAAGCCAAGCACCACGTCCAGGAATAACCTTTGCACCATAGTAACGACGGCCATTAAGCTCATCGGCCGTAAAGAATACACCAGCGCTTCTAATTAGTTGACTAACAACTACACGCTCGGTGCCGTTGATGATGAAAGTAGCGCGATCGGTCATCCAAGGGTAATCACCGAAATAGATGTCCTGTTCTTTGACTTCACCTGTAACTTTGTTGGTCAATTCAACTTGTACGTGAAGTGGAGCAGCATAAGTCGAGAGATTATACTTCGCGGTTTTTTCGTCCTCGACCGGAGTCTTGAAATAATAATCCTTAAACCGCATTGATAATTTCTGACCCGTATAGTCATCGATAGGGTTTAGCTCGTTAAAGACCTCACGCAGGCCTGTTTTGACAAAATCTTCCCAGCTATCCTTCTGATGAGCAATCAGATCTGGAATAGGGAGTGCTTGGTCGCCTTCCGTGAAAAAGACGCGACCATCCGTAGCATTGGTAGTTGCTTTACTCACAATTTTCCTCTTGTTTAGTGTTGATAATCTCTAGCGCCGAAGATTAACTGTGGCATTTCTGCTCAAAAACCGCCATTTTTTGAGCATAGGAAACACCACTCACTACTTCTTGTTTCGATTTTACCTAATATCTACGAAAAAATCAAGACTTTAATGTGCGACAGAAAGATTAAAATTTGACCCAGAAAGAGCTTATATTATTGACATTTCTGGAGATGTGTGCTATAATGTAAGTATGGGCTAGTTTTTGGGGCCCATTGTATGTTTAAAATTATAAATCTAGAGATAACGCGGCTGATGTTAGAAGGGAGGGCTTCAAAATGAAAATTAATTATAAAAGTGTAATAGGGCTAGTGGCAATAACAATCGCTGCATGCCTATTATCAATGTTACAGGCAACAGACTTAGCGACAGACGAGAGTTTTTCTGCGTCCGTTGTAGATGTAGCCACAGATGCGCTCGATTTACGTTCCCAGCCTAGCGAGCTAGATCCTGCTCCAGCGATCAAGCCTGTCACTTACGACGATAAGACTGATGAAATGGCTGATCCCGTAGAAGAGATGGCGAAGTTCAAACAAGAGCTTAATAATTCTCTTTGGATGGGATGGGCCTTTTATGAAAGTGGCAATGAAGACGTCTGGACGGTTCGAGGCGATGGCGGGCACGCTTATGGACGTTATCAGTTTGACGATCGTCATCTGCTGGCAGAATTTTTCCGCTATTGCGTCGAAAATGACCACGAGCGTTATGAAGCGTTTACGACATTTTATTACGTAGATAGCAATGGGAAAGTCCATCTTCAGAATAGTGATGAGATTGAAGCTAACTGGAAGTGGATGGACTATGTCGAGGATGAAAATTTCCATGATATACAGACACGTTTCGCCGTTGAGCGAGTCTATCAGCCAGCTTACGAAACACTCAAAAAGTATTGTGCCGATCTCGATTCGTATGGCCCAGTGCTACGTGGTACTATTATGAGTATTGCAATTCGTGACGGCTATTATGCGTCTGATCTTCGGGCAATTACCGAAACTTATTATTCTGGGATTCCCGAAGAAGAGTGGCTGCAAGCCATATACGACACAGAGGCCTACATACATAGTGACGATGACTATAAACGTTGGGCCTATAGTCAGAAAGATTCGGCGCTGGAAGCGCTGAAAATGTATAGTGAATGTATGACCAAAGAGAGAACTTCTTCAAATCTATATGCAACTGTGAAGAAGTATGATTTTGAGCCCGTTACCCCTAGATAACGATAGCCCTGTTCTGCTTTTTGAACAGGGCTTATCAATTGTTTAATAGATTTACTTATATCACCAAAAAATCGCCCTTGCTCAACTTCAGTGGCGACTTTTTGAACATAAAAGCTCTCAACTTTATGTTGGCTCGCAGTTAGCCTCATGTTCTTTCGAACTGCTTCTATTATAGCTTAAGCTTTTAATATGTGCAAGACTTTTTTGAAGATTGTTCTCTACTTCTTACTACCTATACTCTAACTAGCTAGGCAGCGGAGGGGGAAGGCGTTATAACGATAATTGCTGCTTGGTGTAGAGATACCACTATTATCGAAATACAAGTTAGAAGCACCACTAGTCCCAGATTCTGCCATAGAAAGCCAGTAAAAACTGCACTGTGCAGAGAACCGCAACCTATCACTATCTCTATAGAGGCTTCCGCTGCGCACAAAAAATCACTAAATATCGCACTAGTGCTTGCACCAAATCTTCTTTTTCTGCTACGTTCACACCCAGAGCAATAGCACCTTGACACTCGCCAGTGCGAGTCATTATGTACTGGAGAAAGGAGGTTGCTATATGGTTATAAACCTAAATCTCAAGCTAACCAAGAGATCTAGTATAAAAATAGTTATCGCCCTAACTAGGCGATAACTAAAACCAAACGTAATCCCATTCTCTCACCAATCTAGAGCCAAGTCAAGGATAAAAGCTATTGCTCTTTTTGTGCGCAGCGGGAGCATTTACATTAGTATTAGCTCACTGCAGGGTGCTGATAGCGAAGGTACATATTGGTCCAATAGTAGCCCGACTTCACCATATTTAGATTATCCTTATCGTTTAGGAGTTTATGCAGATAGCGTTGCTCCTTCTAGTCGCAGCAACAATCGTTGGCTTGGTCAATCCCTCCGCTGCCTAGCTAGTTAGAGTATAGGTAGTAGGGAGGATAACAGATGAGCCGCCATATTATATATAGCGGCTATATTTTATATTGCGGGTTAAGTAGACACCTGGTATTCAACGTCCTCAATCATCCGATTGTCCCCATTTTCATCCAATACGACAAACGTGTATTCTTGTTTTTCTGGGTCATTTTCCAGATAGAGTATGATCATCAAGGTTTCCCTACTCCCAGTCGCAAGCCTGAAAACCACCTCAAAACTATCGCAGATTTCGACACTACTACCGGATGGATAAGCATTAAATTCAGCAACGAATCTATCACTAAAGATAGTGGCCGTGTAAATCTGAAAGTTTTCAGTGATTCCCATCAACATGGCCCCGATTTCATCTTCCGAAAGCTGATCTGGTTTAGAGATAATTTCTATGTCTTCTACCCTTATAATTTGTTCAGATCGATTACTATCAATCCGGACAATAATTACCTCATTCATCGGGTTGACAAGCTGTCCGGTTTTAGGGATGCTGATAGATTTCAGCTTTTTACTTTGGATTTCATCAGTTCTAGACGGTTCTATCTCAATCTGGTCAGAATCCGGTTCCTCCTGCTGGGGTTTTGGGTAAGATATAATAACGGGATTTTTTGGCACAATTAGGTCAGATTTAGGCATAAGATCCCTTTCGTATGAAGCATATGGTCCTAATTTCGCCAAAACCTGTCGATGGTCAATAGATGGATCGGATTTAATCTGGTGCCATGTCAACGCCGAACCTTGTTCTGCCGATTTCTGCTGTAAGATTTTTAACCATTTTTCGGCACTTAAATCTTTACACTGCGCATCAATCTCGCCTTGATAGAGCACGTTTTCTGATTTTTTGTAAAAATTCATAAAGTACAACTCCTTTCTAGGGAATAAATTCTCTATCTATAGTATACAACAAAATTCCTACACTGCAAGCACAGTGTAGGAATTAGTTATTTCTGTTACAAATCTAGATATCTAAATCATCCAGGTCGGCTAGCTCGGCACGCGTTTTTTCGGCGAGCTCGGTGGATTCTTCACCACCATCCATCGGAGCCTCATGTTCAAGCTCTTGGTCTCGTAATTCACCAACAGCCTCCGCATCAGCACGAGTTTCTCTGCGCTCGCTACCACCTTCTACGCCGTCAGTATTAACGACTTTGAGGTTGTATCTAGCACCGTTTTTAGTGCCTAGCACACGAAGTAGCGTACGAATACTTTGAGCAGTCGCACCACGCTTACCGATAACACGGCCAACGTCTTCAGGGTCGACACTCAAGCTTAACAAAACGCCGCGCTCGTCAATCTCCCGGTCGACAACTACTTTGTCTGGATTATTTACTAATGTCTTTACGATATATTCTACAAATTGTTGGTCAATGGTTGCCATACGATCTCCAGTTTATTTTTATGCTATATGGATGATTATACCACAAGCATAATGATTTTGAGTAGAATTATGCTTGATTTTCAGCCGGAGTTTCTTCAGCTGTGGTTTCGGCTGGGGCTTCTTCTTTTGGCTGATTCTTGCGCAACTTATCAGCATGTTTGGCTACAGCATGTTTCTGTGGGGCTTCTTTGTACCATTCTGGCAACTTAATTCCTTCCTTTTTGAGTACGAGAGCAACACGGCTAGATGGCTGTGCGCCGTGAGAAAGGTAGAATTCAACTTTTTCCTTATCGAGAACCACACGCTTGGTCTCTGGGTTGTAGTTGCCGACTTCGGCGACAACACGACCCGAAAGTGGGTGGCGCTGCGCTTCTTGGACGACTATCCGGTACACTGGTGCGTGCACGCGGCCATTACGCTGCATACGAATCGCTAGCATTTTTTCTCCTTGAATTAATTATATTTTCATTATAAATGAAAATTACCGTTTTGTAAATACCGTATTACTTCTGCTTCTTCTTACCTTTGCCGCGCATTTTTAGATAGCCTTTGACGCCTTCAGCAGCGGCTTTGCCTTCGGCTTCTTGCTTGGAATGGCCAGTGCCCTGTCCTTTGATTTGTCCACCTACATATACTCCGATGGTAAAAATCTTATCATGATCTGGTCCTTCTTCATTGAGGACTTTGTAGCTGGGTGTCGCACCATCATTGTGCTGGGCTAATTCCTGCAAATATGACTTCGGATCGCGCCAGCTGCCATCTTCGAGAATTTTATCAATTTTGACCAAAATCCACTTTGAAATAAAATCTTTTGCGACGTCATAGCCTTGATCGAGATAAATTGCACCAATCACCGCTTCGAAACAATCGGCCAAAATTGAGGCATGAGCACGGCTAGAACCATGTTTCTCTCCTTTTGATAGCCTAACTAGAGGTTCATAGCCCAGTTCTTCGCCTGATTCGCCAATGCTTTCAGTGCGCACCAATGCTGAACGCCAGGCCGTCATAATGCCTTCAGGCTCGTTGTAATTGCGATACAAAAAATCTGAAGTCACTAATTCCAGTACGGCATCACCGAGAAACTCAAGGCGTTCATTATGCTCTTTGGTGCTTTTTTTGTGTTCATTTACATAGCTGCGGTGAGTAAGTGCGGTTATGAGCAGATCAATGTTATTGAACTCAAAACCGAGCTTCTCACGGGCAAAGTCTTGATATTGTGCTTTAATATTTGGATCCATTTTACCTCCGTTAAATTCCTTGACGAATTTTGTTTTTGGCGACGAGCATCAGCTTCTCGATATCTTCATACTCAATCGCATTAATGGCGTCGTTGAACTTAAACCATTTAATTCCCTTCATCCATTGCTCTTTGGTCGGCTTCTCGGCGTCATCCATAGCGCGTACGAGATAAATTTGTGTAGTCATGAGAACAAGTTTATCGACACGACGATATTGAAAATGTATCTTGCCGAGCCATGATAGTACCTGAATATGAAACAATCCAGACTCCTCACCAATTTCACGAATAGCGGTTTGTTTGGCGGTCTCACCTTTCTCGATGTGCCCTTTTGGGATAGTCCACCGTCCTTTTGAATCCTGAATCAGGAGAATTTCGATATCTTTGCCCGTCTTATCAATACGGAAGACAATGCCTCCGGCGGTCGGTTCACGCACAACTTCCTGAATAGCTGGCCTTTTGAATACGCGAGTAGTCAAGCGCGAAAATGCAGTAGTCTTCTCACGCTCGGACCCCAGCGGTAAAGCCTCTGGGATCTTGCGATCTCTAAGCTGCTGTTGCGGCTTCTCCGGTGTGGACGTCTTCTGCGACGGCGGAAGCTTCGGCGTCGGTGATTTTTTCGGATTTAACTTCCGATTGTTTTTTCTCTTCATGATTTTTCTCCTCCCCCGAGTTGTCTTCGTTATATATCTGGCGGTAGGCAGTACCTAGCACACCATTGATGAATTTTGATGAATTATCCGAGCCAAAAGCTTTGGCAAGCTCAACGGCTTCGTTAATAGCGACTTTTGGCGGCACGGTCTCGGCAGATGACTGTAGCTCATACAACCCCATGCGCAAAACATTGCGGTCAATAGCAGCAATTGTAGATATTGGCCATTCTGGGGCTAGGGGTTGCAAAGCTGCGTCAAGCGTAGCAAATTCGTCAGAGACTGCGCGTGCCAAATTATAGACGAATTCAGTATCGCCTAATGCTTTGGCATATGGCTCAATGTTTTTTGCGACAATCGTATCAATTTCGGCAGTCGCGTCACCGGCTCCTTTGCGGAACTCATATTCATATAAACTTTGTAATACAATTATTCTACCCAAGTGCCGGTTGCTAGCCATAGTTTTTCCTTTTTATTTAGTTTTTTTAGTTTTAGTATTGGTAACTTTTGTCGTAGTTGTCTTTTTGACGACTTTGGTCTTGTTTTCGGCTTTTTTAGCTTTGACAGTTTTGTCAGAAGCTGGTTTTACCGTTTTAACTTTCAGATTTGGGGTCTTTTTGGCAGTTTCAAATGCTTTGACTGGAGAAGTGCGATTTACCATGCGGGCCAATTTCAGGCGGAGATGGCTACGACGGAGACCAGTCTTGCGTGGACTACTCTGTTTTTTAGGTTCAGGCATAATGCTCCTTGTTAATATAAAATTCTGTATTTAATCTTATCACATTTTTCTGGGAGTAGCAAGAGGGATTTTGATACGAAAACGACGGTAGCTAATGCTTACACGACAATGTTTACGAGGTTTCGGCCCTTTGGTACGATGACTTTACGGATAGCTTTATCGCCAATGTTGCGCTGGACGTTTTCATCAGCAAGAGCCATTTCTTCTAGCTTCTGGGCGTCATCTAGATCCTCCGCTGGTACCATAATACGAGCACGCAGCTTGCCGTTAATTTGTACGACAACCTCTATCTTGTCAGCTACAAGATATTTCTCATCCCAGACCGGCCAAACATCGTCACTGTCAATCTGCTCTAACATCTCACTAGCGAGATGCGGAGCAAAAGGCTTCAGAAGTTTGGCTAGCGCAATGAGATCTTCTGTCTCTGCGCCGACTTTATATAATTCATTGACATATTCCATCAGGGCAGCGACAGCGGTGTTGAAGCTTTGGCGGTGGATGTCTTCGGTAACTTTTTTGATGGTTTTGTGGCGCAAGACAATATTGCTGTCATCCGATTTCTCCGGCATCCCGTTCGAGCGCCCGTCTTTACGGGGCTCTCTCTCCGTCGTCGCAGCTTGCTCCTCCCGAGATGATGCCGGAGAAACGGACGTCCGCAAATCACCTTGCGCCACACTACCATTGTCAAATACTAGCGTCCAGCAGCGGTTCAAGAAACGATAAACCCCGCCGATGGCTTCGGTATTCCAAGCAGCATCTTGGTCGTATGGGCCGATAAACATTTCATAAGTACGTAACGTATCAGCACCGTAGCCGCTATCAATAACATCAAGCGGGTCAATGACATTACCTTTGCTCTTGCTCATTTTTTTGCCATCTGGGGCATTTATGTAGCCATTGTAGAGTAACTTCTTGATCGGCTCGCGGAATGGCAATAGTCCCTTATCCGCAAAGAACTTGCACCAAAACCGTACATAAAGTAAGTGAGCTACTGCGTGATCGCCACCACAATAAATATCGGTTGGTGCCCAGTACTTAATCGCTTCCGGATCCCACGCTGCCTTATCATCATGCGGGCTGACATAACGCCACAAATACCAACTTGAGCAGGCATAACCATCGAGCGTATCGGTTTCACGAGTACATTCGATGTCATTGCCATTTTTATCTTTTAGCGTCACCTTGAGCCAATCTTTGGCCTTTGCGAGTGGCGAACGACCAGTATCATCGGGCTTATAATCCTTCACTTCTGGATGCACAACTGGAAGCTGGTCTTCGGGAATTGGATGAACATTGCCATCCTGATCGTAGGCTACCGGAATTGGGCAGCCCCAATAACGCTGACGCGAAATCAGCCAATCACGCATGCGATAGGTGACTTTTTGCTTACCGACGCCTTGACTTTCAAGCCAAGCGACAACTTGTTCGCGTGCGTCCTCGCTGCGGGTGCCGTTAAATTGTCCAGAATTCACCAGTTCGCCTTCGCCGTGATAACAGCGTTCGGCATCATCGCTATTTTCTGGTTTTTCGACGACCTCAATTACTGGCAAATCAAATTTTTCGGCGAATTCAAAATCACGTTCGTCGTGTGCCGGTACGGCCATGATTGCGCCAGTGCCATAGCCCATAAGCACATAATCTGCTACCCAGATTGGGATTTTGGCACCAGTGGCAGGATTGATGGCATAGCTACCGGTAAATACACCTGTCTTTTCTTTGTTCTCTTGACGTTCAATTTCACTTTTCTTGAGAGTTTCGGCTTGATAGACTTCAACTTTGGCGCGTGTATCATCGTTGACGAGGGATGGAATAAGCGGATGCTCGGGTGCCAATACCAGGAAGGTGACGCCAAAGATCGTATCGGGACGGGTGGTGAAAACCACGACATCTGAAAGCGAACCTGCCGACGTGAGCTCGGGAGCGCTCTCCTCATCTAAAGAATCGGACCCGCGCTCGCCGGCCAATAGCTCACTTGCGGCAGGCTTGCTTCCAGGCTTCGCGTCCTCCACTACCTTAAATTTAATCTCGGCGCCTTCACTGCGGCCAATCCAGTTTTTCTGCATGGTTTTGATTTTTTCGGGCCAATCTAGAGAATCAATTCCGTCAAGTAATTCATCAGCATAGTCGGTAATCTTGAAGAACCATTGTTTCATTTTTTTCTTTTCGACTTCGTGACCGCAACGCCAACATTTACCATTCTCGACCTGCTCGTTCGCGAGTACAGTCTGATCCACTGGACACCACCACTGATATGATTCTTTTTGATAAGCGAGACCTGCCTTATAAAGTTGCAAAAAGCACCACTGGGTCCATTTGTAATACTCGGGGTCAGAGGTATTAATCTCGCGGCTCCAATCAATAGCGTAGCCCAACTTCTTGGCCTGCTTGCGGAAATTGTCAATATTTGTCTTCGTGGCCTCCTGTGGTGAAATACCGGTCTTAATAGCGTAATTCTCGGCCGGAAGCCCAAAAGTATCATAGCCAAACGGGCGCAAGACATTCAACTCTTGCTGCATATAAAAGCGTGTTAAGACATCGACGATGGTAAAGTTACGGACGTGACCAACGTGCAAGCCCGCTCCTGAAGGATAGGGGAACATTTCGGCGAGGTATTTCTTTGGCTTCGCTTCGTTAATCGGGCCAGTCTGGAAAGCTTTGGTTTCGTCCCAGATTTTTTGCCATTTTTGTTCAATTTTGAGGGGGTCATATTTATCCATAGATATAATTATAACACAAAGAGATTGGGTCGACTAATTCTAGTCGACCCTCTGGGAGTCTTATAGTGTAACGCGGCAGCATTACATTGTAAGACAAAATGTTTGACAAGCTACCCTACATGGATGTAGTTCTACGGCGGGCGCCATAACCGCCGCATCCGCCGCCACTTCCGCATGCGCAAAATACATAAGTGTCTGCGCCACACGGTTTTTCATCCTCAATAGTAGCCTTAAGGATTTTCAGGCTTGTCATTGTGGCTCCGCTAGCCGCTTTTTCAATATGCGTAGGCTGTGTTTTGCTACCCATACTTTCACCCCCTTTCTTATTTATTATGCAATCTCTCAACATTTTGCCAATCTTGGGAGAAGAGCACAATAAACTCGTGAAGGAACTCCTGAAACCTAACTTACGTGAGCCAAGTTGCTCATAATTTGATAGTAACATTGATTACTAGTCTTGTCAATAGATATTAGGTCCTAATATCTATACTCTATACTTACTAAATGATACTTTGCGATAAGGGCGTGTTATAATGAGATTGTTCTAAGTTATTAATATACAGACGAGTGTTTTCTGTGCAGATGAGGTTTGCACGGTATCGTATTTAGCTCATAGATGGGGCACTGCGACAGCCGGGCTAAATGCTCATCTGTATAAGGACTTAGAACACCCTCGCGGTGTCCTATTTTTGTCTAGAGAACTTGCTCGACTGGAGGGAGTTTTGTATGCCGGAAATTGCACAATATGAAAGTATCATCAATAATAAACCGATTCATATTGCAACTGTTACCCCGGACAATAGACCGAATTTGGCAGTGGCGTCGGACGTGCAAATCTATGAAAATGATAGAATAATTATCTCTGTCAATGAAATGGCTCATACGCAAGAAAATCTTCGTCATAATCCGGAGGTTGTGCTCACGGCTTTTGATAAGGATTGGAAAGGTGTGCGAATTTTTGGTCGAGCGAAATTTTATGCGAATGGTAAATATTATGATTTTTGTGAAAAGACCTTTTTTGGGAATGGCGAGGTGTCGCCGTTTGGCGCAACTAAACCAAAAGGGGCAATCCTAGTAAAGATTGATAGACTAGAGAGTTACGTATAGTTTATCTTTGTGCGCAGCGGGGTAGCAGACAATGCAAGTAAGGATATCAGAAATTCAGGTAATGGCGGATAGAATTGGACATCATTATCATATAGTTCTACAGCTACAGCTTATAGTGTTGATGTCTATTCTGGTATTAATATAGCCAATGGGTATTCATATCGCTATAATGGCTTCTCCCTCCGCTGCCTAGCTAGTTAGAGTATAGGTAGTAGGAGGATAGAAAATAGGCTATCCTGATTTCTTCAGGATAGCCTTCTTGCACGCAAGAATTCTTTTCATTATTTATTTTTTGCCATTTTCGCTGCTTTTGCTGCCTCCATCTGCTTGAGCATGCCCAGATACTCTGCGGGATGACGAGTGTCATCATAAAAGGCAGATTCTCCGTCTTTTGTAACTATCATTACCCAGTATGCGCTATACTCGTGACGCTGTTCGGTTGGCAAATCTCCCAGATCTTTCTCTGTTAAATAGGTCTTGGAGTTTTCAGTTCTGAAAAGCAATGCGCGCTGGTAGAAAATTCCTTCTACTTCGGGATCCTCTACTACTTCCGCCTGCTCTACTTCGGGATCCTCTACTACTTCCGCCTGCTCTACTTCTGGGTCTCCTGTTACTTCCGCCTGCTGTTCTGCTTCGTCTTCCTGCTTGTCCTCGCCCAGTAAATCTGTAATCTCTGCTTCCGTCAGAACACCGTCGTTAGATGTCTGCTCTGCAGGCTGCTGGTTGGTGACTGCACTGTCCGGAGTATCAGCCATTTCCTGCTTGGCTGCCTCTTCTTTTTCGTCGCTATTGTCCATGCAATACTTATCAGTATCGATGATGCCGCGTTCGTTCAAGATTGCCCGGCCAACATCGACAAGCGCTGCACCCAGTGCGTTCTCGGTGTAGAGGTTTGCTACTATGCCTTCGGCGGTTGCCATTTCACACCCATCCGAATCATTCTTCTCAAAAATCTGTCCTAAAACCCAGATGTGCAGATTAGGGTCGAGAAGTCCCGCTTTTCCGTTCCGGTCGTAGGGGACCGGGCAGTCAATGCCGAACACTTCCATGGCGGCCATAAAGCCTTTGACAAAATTGACCTCGTCGGTCATATTATCGCCTAAAAGCACCTGTGCGTATTCCTCAAAAAGTTTCATCTTAATTCCTCCTTTTTTCTTTGCTCTGTTTCATTGCATCTTCTCGCAGCATTCAGATAGAATACTAGGAGATTTCTGCAATGAAATGGAGGAATGAGAATTCTTGCTATAAAAATACGAGGCTGTGAATAGCCTATACTTTCATTGTAGCATGGATTGTAATAATTGTCAATGACAATCCTAGTATTTAGGTAATTTTACCACTGCTCACACATTTTGTTATAATAAATATATGGAAATTACCCTAGTACTGCACAATATTCGCTCGACATATAATGTGGGAGCAATTCTGCGGACAGCGGAAGGACTGGGCATCAAAGCGGTGGCTTATTCGGGATACACACCACGTTACAATGACGCAAAGCTATTGCCGCACCTGCGGACGAAGCTCAATCACCAGATCGCAAAGTCGGCTCTGGGGGCGGAGGAGATGGTGCAGCAGAAGATGGTTGATGACCTAGTGGGTTGGCTAGAAGATGAAAGAGCTGCTGACAAAACGATAATTGGACTGGAAAACAATTTGGCACCCGAGGAAGTGCCAAAAAAGCTAATATTAGGCGAAAAATTGCCCGAAATGCGAGAAGTTGTATTAGTGCTGGGTGAGGAAGTCTCTGGAATACCGCCTGAGATCCGTGAACGGCTTGATTACTTCCTCGAAATTCCAATGTTGGGGCTTAAAGAGTCATTCAATGTGTCGGTCGCAACCGCAATTGCGCTCTGGGGGCTATTGCATAGCTAGATTATTTGATTAGCTTCTCTTCGTCGCTTAATTGACGCATACCGGAGGCACTAGAAAAACCATCATAATAATTAGTCTTGATCGGTGGATGGCCGATTTTGTTGGCGGCATTGACGATTTCTTCTAGGCTGTCGGTGATTTCATAAATCTTGAGATCATTCTTTGAGACTAGGCCAAGCGGTAGCATTTTTGTCTGATAGAATTTATCTAATGGCCGCCAGAAGCTCTTGCCATACAGGAAAACCGGCATCTTTGGCATCTTCCCCTCTTGCATTAGGATGATGATTTCGCTTAATTCGTCCATCGTACCCAGTCCACCTGGAAACATAACGTAGACTTTGGCCGACATCGCCAGCATCACCTTGCGAGCGAAAAAGTACTGAAACTGCATCGTGTCGGTCAAATATGGATTGGGGTACTGCTCGTGTTTTAGGGTGATATTGAGGCCAATACTTCTGCCTCCGTATTCAAAAGCACCTTGATTGGCGGCCTCCATGATGCCGGGTCCACCACCAGTAATCACAGCATGGCCGTTTTGTGCTAGTAGTTGTCCTAATTCCCTAGCTTTTTTGCAATATTTGTTATCCTGTGGTAGACGCGCGGAGCCAAAAATCGTTACGCCTTGCGGATAGGTGCGGACAATTTTGAGCCCACGTTCCAAATCATTAGCGTAGGCTTTGGCACGCTCAACATCAGCCGCTTCGAGTTGTTTGAGGATTTCTTCGTCTAACATTATCTCCCTTTCGTACTTTTAAATTCTAATTCGGTAATAGCTTGAAGAGGCATGGGGTGCAAATCTTCATCGCCATACAATATTCCGGATTTCGCACCGTATTTCTGTACTACACTAGCAGCGTTAGCAGATGCAAACTGCAGGGCTGTGCTAAATTCGGCACCATTTGCCCACTTGGTGAGGAATCCGGAGCCAAAAGCATCACCAGCTCCAGTAGCGTCGCGGACTTTGACTTGCTCATAAACTCCTAGACGATACGTCTCATGATGATCGGTAGCAATCGCACCCATGCTCCCATCGGTGACCAATACAGTCTCACAATAGGCCGCGAGATGACCCAATAGCTCCGTCAGTAGAACTCCTGGTACAATTCGTGACGCTTCTTGTTTGTTTACCAATAGGACATCTACATCCTCAAGCAAGCCGATAAGTTTTTTGCTCTCTGCAAGCTCCAGCTCGCCAGGATTGAACATAACTCTAGCGCCAATGGTGTGGGCTTTTTCAAAGAACTCTAGCAAAGTTTCCATATCTCCACAGAGGCTCGTCACATAAAGCCAATCGGGAGAAATTAAATCTAAATCATCAGGCTGAAAATTGCGAAAGGTCTTTGAAACTCCTCGATGAGTTAAAACCGTGCGTTCGCCAGTCTTGGCATCAAGCAAGACGACCGATGTTCCTGTAGCTCCACGCAAATATCCGACATAGCTACTGTCAATATTTTCACGGTCGAGACAAGCTAACACCGCTTCTCCGGCATCATCGTGAGCCAAATTCCCCATAAAGATAGTCTCGTTACCGGTACGTGCAAAACACACAGCAGCATTTGTTCCGCCACCGCCGATATCGTAATGTACTTTGTCGATATCTATCTTGGAGCCAATTGTGAGTTCGCTAAAGATTGATTGCCCTCCGATTTCGACACCAGCAAAATCATCGCGATCGATGAGATAGATATCCTGTAAGGCACTACCCAATGCTACAATGCGTGCCATCTAAATCAAAACGCCCTTCTTTTCGGATTCGGTGATGAGAGATTGATACATGGCAGCGGGATCTTCGGCATTTGTAATCGCACTACCGACATTAATAACGTCAATGCCAGCATGTGCTAATGCGCGGATGTTGCTCAAATTTACACCGCCATCCCAGCCGATTTCTATTTCGGATTTGATAGCACGAATTAGTGGAATTTTCTCGACCTGCATCATATCAATCGTGCCCCCCTGTCGCCCCAATTCACCGGCAAAGATCATGACATGGTCAGCTTCAGTGATTAGCTGCTGGACGCGTCCCGGAAAAGTCGTCTTAATCAGTGCAAGACCCGCTTTGATACCGGCATTTTTTAGTTCGGTAAACATTCCAGCGATGTCATCATCAGCTTCAGCATGCAAGATGCACAGACTGGGTTTCAAAGCTAGAATTTGTTGCAGATGCTCACTGGGGCGTGCTGACATGATATGTAGATCAATTGTGGCATCTGCAGGCAGGCTCATATTGGTCAATGGTACGAGCGTAGTCGGAGCGAAGCTACCATCTGACGAGTCAATTTGAATACGTTTGGTGAACTGCGCAAAACGTTCCAGACTCGCATTGAATACGTTGCTATCATCAGTGGTAATTGTGGGAACAATCGTCGACATTCTTATTCCTCCTCGCTGTTCTCCTCGTTGCCCTGTGTAGAGGCAAGCTTAAAGCCAGCGTTGATACCCTTGAGAACCGGATCCTCATCAAGACGCTTGACTCGACGAGCGTAACGCTCATCAAGCTTCGGACGAGCATGACAAAATGCTTTGACGATGCGCTCCATAGTGTCAACATCTAATTGATCTGCTGACAAGCAAAGGACGTTGGCATAATCATCCTCGCGCCCCAAGCGCGCACTAGCTTCACTGTCAGCATTGATGGCGCGGATGCCTTTTACGCGGTTTGCTTGCATACAGACGCCGTGTGCGGAGCCACACAAGAGAACGCCAAAACTGTGCTTGTTTTGCAAAACAGCCTGCGCTACAGCGAGAGCCGGATCGTTGAAATCGTCATTTTCGTCATAAGTTTCAGCGCCTAAATCTTCCGCAATGACATTTTCGTGACACTCATTGAGCATCGGAAAGAGCTCTTCTTTTTTCTTAAATCCGCGATGGTCAGCACCGAGATAAATCCGATATTCTGGCATATTCCTCCTTTATTTTATTATTAGGCTACTATATTTCACGACCAAAATCAACCGATAACTCGACGAGGCGATTAGAATAACCCCATTCGTTGTCATACCAAGCAATGACTTTGACAAGCGTCCCTCCGACTACGTCAGTCAGAGATAGATCAACAACGGCAGAATGTGAATTTCCACGAAAGTCCGAGCTTACCAGCTCATCGTGCGTAACGTCTAGGATACCTTCATAATATGGCTCACGCGAAGAGCGTTCAAGGACTTCATTGATCTCTTCTTTGGTCACTTCACGTTTCAAAACGGCTGTAATATCAGCCAACGAGACAACTAGGCTCGGTACTCTGACACTCAAGCCATTAAATTTGTCCTTTAGGCTAGGAATCGTCACAGCAGTAGTCTTGGAGGCACCAGTAGTAGTCGGAGCGATGTTGACTCCGGCGGCACGAGCTTCACGTGGGTCTTTGGCAACGTCGTCGACTAACTTCTGGGAGGCAGTGTAGGAATGGACGGTGGTCATCATGGCTTTGTCGATACCAAAGTTATCCTCGAGGACCTTCATGACTGGAGCGATACAGTTTGTCGTGCAGCTAGCACAAGATAGAATCTCGTCATCTGCAGTTACGACTTCTTCATTAACGCCCAGCACGACGGTCTTGGCACCTGGACCTTTCGCTGGAGCAGAGATGATAACCTTGCGTGCGCCAGCTTTGATATGGGCGCGGGCATCAGCGGGATTAGTAAAACGCCCGGTACATTCCAGCACGGCGTCAATCTTCAGACGATCCCATGGGAGGCGCATCGGTTCAGGCTCGTTAAGAAAGAGGATCTTCACACCATCGACGATGATATGTCGGTCATCATAGCTGACGTCATGGTCGTAGACACCATAAGCTGAATCGTATTTGAGAAGATGGGCAAAGTCACCTGGATTACCGATACTATTGATCGCAATAATCTCGGCATCACGGCGTTCAAAGGCAATCTTGAAAGCGCAACGTCCGATTCGTCCGAAACCGTTGATAGCTAATCTTACCATTTATTTTGCCTCCTAGTTCTACTTTGTATTTAATTATAGCATAAGTTTTTCAGTTGTGGAGGGATTTTGGCAAAATTTGGGTGAAAGTTGGAAAATTAAGCGGCTCTTCCTTGACTTTTATCATAATGTGCGCTATAATGGAAGTATGGCTCGGGTTTTGATGGGCTAAAAATAAGAAAAGGGTGGTGGACATTAATGTATTTAGATCTGAATTATAGCAACTTCGTAGGTGAGGCGGCGCTGCAAAAGGAAGAGGTGAAAAGGTTCGATCCTGTCGCGGAATTAGAGTTAAAAACCGAGCAGGATTTTGTGTATAGCTTAACGGATGCTCTGGCGAAAATTTATTCTGGTATTAGTGAACCCCTTTATCTGCGCGTGTATGAATTTCAAAACAAGGCACAGTATCCGACATGGGAAATTATGGTGACAAATAAGGAATATGCGAAGCGCTTGGAAATTTTCCGGACTGTGGGAGAGAAGCATTTGTTTACTACATCTCTGCATCAGCCTTATATCGCATTACATTCTAAAGACCCTGTCGAAAACTACGGTGGCAGTCTGGGCGTAGAACTAATGATGTTTGGCAGTCAGTCAGGTGATGACAGGCACTGGAAGGAAGATTCACGTGCCGAAGCGATGGCCTACCTTACGCTGATTGAGTACCAGAGGAAAATCGCACAGTTTTATCCGGAATGGACGACGCATTATATCGATGTACCGCTGATTAAGTCCTGGCAGATTATTGGTCTGGAGCAATAATCTTTGTACTAGTACAAAGGTCTCAAGGAGGTGATAGCTAGCTATATTTTGTAATCTAGGTTTATGGAGGCGTCCTCTGGATCGGAGGACGCTGAATTTTTGATCAGCTCCCTATTGACGCTCTACCATATGTATGTTATAATGACGTTAGGGGCGTACGCTCCTTAACATGGCATACAGACAACGTAAGTATTCAAAAAACGAAAGGGGGTGTTTTGTATGTCAATGAAACAAATTTTAGCCGCAGTTATCGCTGTAGCGGCGCTCATCAATGCGATGAGCTATTGGATAGCACTGTCAAAATGGAGCTTGGGCGGAGAAAATGGTGCAGAGCTAGTATCAGCAACATGGTCAAAACCGACAAGCGACGTTGTGGTCTATCTCACCGCTGGCTGTGGGAATCAGCCAGAACAGGCCTTCGAATTTGTACAATCGGATTTGAAGGACTACAATGTCATCTATGTGAAATATCGGCCTGATCGTGGGTGCGATATGAAGCTGATTGCTGATCAGGTCATTGAAGACATTGAAGCGAACAACTATCAGAATGTCTTGGTAGTTGGCTGCTCGATCGGCGACTATGTCGGTCGGGCATGCGAAACGGAATTAGGCGACCGAGTCCACACAATTGCAGTTAATCCGGAACCGGATTCAAGTCTTCTGAAGACTTGGGCAAAGGTGGCGACGAGAGTCGGCGCGCCACTGGGCAGATTGCTTACTCTGGTGATGGGCTGGGGATCACAGTGGCAGCTGTACAGCGATTGCGGGAATACGTTTTCGGCGAATTTCATGGTGAGTCAGTTCTGGCAAATTGGCACTTGTCATGATGCGCCGCGAGTTTCCGATAATCTGCTGGGGATCATTATTGCTGAAGCCGATGAGAACGGTAAAGGCGAAGACGAGTTCTTGCAGGGGCGCGAAGCAATGCAGGACTATTTCGGTTCCGACGTAGAAATTTACAGCGCTACAGGGGTTGGGCATGGCAATACCGTAAAGGGTGCTACGGCTTATAAAGCAGCTTGGGATCAGCTGTGGAAAGTTGCGAAACCCATAGTCGAAAGAACAGCTGACGGTAGCTAGAAGCACATTATTAGAAGAAGGGTCTTTTCGGTAGATGAAAGGACCCTTTTAAAATTCCCAAAGACACGTTGATTATCATTGACTTTTTATATTATGTGTGTTATAATGAAAGATGAGGCATTGAATACGTCTAGAACCTTTAAATCGTTTCTACTTGATTTACTGGTTCAGATGAAAAATCAGAAAATGGAGGTAAATGTCATGAAACTATCAGAATTATGGGTAAAGGAAGTACTGGGCGCATTGCCGAAGGAATCAAGAGCTGCCACCGATGAAGAATTGCACGAACTGTATGGTGATAGCTATACTACCTTTACGCGCAATGGATATGATATGGTGAAGGTTACGCATAGCGGTGAACTGGATCCGGACATCAATTTCGTATTTCCGCGACGCATGCCGGTGAAAGATGGGAAGATTATTGACCTGACGAATATCTGTATTGAGTGTGCATATGAGAGTGACAAAGAGCGCCAGATTAAAGCATTGGCAATGTGTGGAGCATATGACGCTGACGCAAATGAATTCTGGATAACTTATCTGACCCCAACACACCTGCTTTTGTCAATTTCTACTATGCTCTTCGAGGGATGCTTCAAAATGAAAACCGATGAAGCCGAAGGGACTGATAATGCGGAATCGGTTTTTGCACAGCGTAAAGTCTCGTCGGACGGGAGGACTGAAATCTGCCATTTACTTCTGAAAGAGTAAACAAAATAACTAGCTAGTTATTTTGTCGAGTCTGACTCGACATCTTGGTAGAAACGAAAACGGAGCCCATTTGGTTGGACTCCGTTTTTTATGTCTTTGACCAGGTAATTACGCACGAGCGAAGTGCGCGAAAGCGCGGTTGGCTTCAGCCATGCGGTGACAATCTTCTTTCTTTTTGAAGGCAGCACCGGTCTCATTATAGGCGTCGATAATCTCGAGCTCTAGCCTCTTGGCATAAGGCATACCCTGACGAGCACGAGCTGATTGTACTAGCCAAGAGAAAGCAAAGTGTTGCTGACGATGTCCGCTAATTGGAAACGGAATTTGATAGTTCGCACCGCCGACACGACGAGATTTTACCTCGAAATCTGGACTAACATTCGCTAGGGCCTTCTCAAACACTGCGACTGGATCTTCGGAACCCAGCTTCTTGGCGGCACCTTCAAGTGCTTGATAAACCGCACGCTCTGCGACCTGTTTCTTGCCATCGAGCATTGATTTATTGATTAGCCTCTGCACCAAAACGCTCTGATATTTGCGATCTGGGTTAGTCTTGCGTTGGAGAGATTTAGTAACTTTGCGTGGCATAAATTATTCTCCCTTCTTTGCGCCGTATTTTGAACGGCCCTGTTTACGACCCTGAACGCCTTGTAGGTCCAGAGTACCACGAACAATATGATATCTTACACCCGGAAGGTCTGGCACACGACCACCACGTACAAGCACGACGGCGTGTTCCTGCAAATTATGGCCTTCACCACCGATATAAGCCCAAACTTCTTGACCGTTAGTCAAGCGAACGCGTGCGACCTTGCGGAGGGCGGAGTTTGGCTTTTTTGGTGTCTTGGTAGTAACTTTGAGACAAACACCGCGTTTCAATGGGGCGGCTTGCTCATAGCGCTTGGTCTTCAAAGTATTGACGATAGACCCGAGCGCAGGTGCGTTGGATTTCTTGGCAGCCTTTTTGCGCGGCTTGCGAATCAATTGATTGATAGTTGGCACAATTAAATTCCCTATTAACTTAATAATATTATTGGTATCCTGGTTACAGCAATACAGAATACCTGAAACTCTACTTGTATTATAGCTCAAGTTCAATAAAATTGCAAGGACTTTGTGCGCAGCGGAAGTATTGTCCCGTCTCACACGTATGGGGCAACTGGATTATATGAAATAGGCACGAGGGGTCTTTATCGCACTTCTTATTCTGGAGATGAATATAGCTCCTCCTATTATTTGAGTATATATTACAATGGCGTCGAAGTATCTTATAATTATCATGGCTATGGTAGTTTTAGTAGTACTGCTGGCTTCCCCCTCCGCTGCCTAGCTAGTTAGAGTATAGGTAGTAGGAGGATTTAGTGGGCAACACAACGAACATTTATTCCCCAGCTACGGCTACCAAGACTCGATACACTCGTAGCGACTGGACCTAGCCCTGCGTGATAGGTCGAGCCAGTCGTAGACTCAGCTCTAGATGTACCTATCATACCATTATATGCGACATTCATAGCCCCATTATAATTTATATATCCTGCACGTATAAAATAAAGAGGGGATTCGGCAACATTGTAGCTACCACCAATACTGGCCACCTGGTTGGCCGGAGTCTGCAGAGCACTGGCTACGCCGTATTTCTTAAGAAGACCAGCATAAGTTTTTCGCACAATAGATGGACTAGATGCTGTGTCGCCTGCGCTTGGTAATTGCCACCCTTTCGGACATATTGATCCAACTGCATCTCGGCTTTTAATTGTTCCTCCAGTTCCAGCAGTAGCAGTATTCCAAGTGTAGTAATTCCCTGTCAAATAATGCGGGTCGTATTCTTTCTTCTCGTAGTCGAGAGTTATATATGTTGCCTCTCTGGTATAGTCTGTGTCTGGAGCGTTAAATATGCCTTCTTTTGCTTCAAATGTAGGTGACCAAGAGCCATCAATCTTTACGAAGCCAACTTTAGTGCAAGTACTAATATCGGTAGTATCGTCACATTTTGTAGTCTTGAGAGGAGTTCCAAGCATCCATTGGTTCTTTCCTAGCCCACTCAAATTCCACGAATCAATAGCAGTACTCGAAGATTTAAAATCTGTTACTACTGTTGAGGTATCGATAGGCTTGTACACGGTCGTCACACTCGGATCAGCACTCTGGGTAGCAGTCCAGTCTCGGGTAATATCAGTATCGCTCGCAGAAAGCCCTTCCGTAGTAATATCTAACGCTAGGTTCTGTGTCATCCAACAGTTACCGTCCTTCATTTTGGCGACCCAATATTTTTGTCCGTCCCTAGTATCGGTTAACTGCTTGGTTGCACCCTCCTTGCTTTCTAGACATATTTGGCTAGTCATATCTTGCATATTATCAATTAACATAAGACCAGTTATTTTTTCTGGTCCCGCCACCACTGACACCAGGACGGAATTATTATACTGATCGCTAGGTATATTTATATTAACTTTAGTAGCGAAAGTAAGGTCGTAGGTATTGGCTAGTTTATCAGTATCTTCAATAATAGCGCTAGTAGTTGGTACAGGCTGGAATATGGTAGAGTTAGTAATGGCGGTACCACTAGACGAAAGGTTATATCCCCATTTATTGTTGGGAAAGTTAGCTTTAGTAGTATTAGCTGATACTGGCTCGATAGTGGAGTTATTTCCATTACTGCCTTTGAGGGTATTACCATTAGCAGCATTCATATATATCTTGTAGCCAGAAACAGTATACCCGGTATCTTCATAATTTTCTGGTACGGTAACCGCTACTTGTAGTCTAGCTGTACTAGCCTGGAAAGTCCCACTGGCAGTAGGCGTTACATCTAGTTCTGCCCTTGAACTTAATGCCATAGATATAGACGGTTCACTTACATTGTCTGCTTGTGCTACTGGAGTACTTTCTTCCCCTTCTACCGCACTAGCCCCATCCGGTACTATGGGACAAAGCATGAGAATCGCTAGAAGTAGTACTAGCCCACCACTCATGATCATGCCATACCAAGCTTGACTTA
>CAPKVJ010000002.1 GCA_948648655.1 uncultured Candidatus Saccharibacteria bacterium
GTGGTTTCTTTGCTCGTTATTATGGACTCCCCCTCCGCTGCCTAGCTAGTTAGAGCATAGGTAGTAGGAGGATTACTCTCTTCCCATGCGTCTCTTACAAACATTTCGCAGGCTACGGCCGCTGATTCTGCAAGAAGTGATGAACTAGGCGCGTGGCATTATGGGCGGCGGGCTGGCGTGACGTCGTGTCTACTAAAGGGACTAATGGAGGGAGAGGTAATTGTCATGCTATAATATCCTTATGATTAAATTCTCCGGTACACGAGCAGACTACGGCAAATTTTATGCCGACATTATGCGCGCTAACGGTCACGACTTTTATCGTCATGTTAACCCAGAAACTTTGCACCGCCAGACCAAAATTTATCATAAATTTTATCCTGAAATCATTACCGAGCTAGAAGCTGTTGCTGAAGCTATTGGTCTACCACCAGAATTTATCCTTTATGAGGATATCGCCGCACCAGTTGACCACTGGCGAGATCGCATTCATCAACGCAATCATGGTTGCACTATCTTCGCCATTCATGAAAACGGTCAAACTTTTGTTGGGCGTAATTATGATTGGCTACCAGCTGCTCGCGAATTTTATGAGGGGTACAAGTTGGAAATTAAGGGCGCTAATCCTTATTTTGCCTTCTCTGATGGTTCAGTCTGGCGGCATCATACCGGCAAAAAGACACGTAAGCCATATTTTGAGGATGCCATCAATGATAAAGGGCTCTATATTGGCCTAACTTTCTCTCATATTGACCAGTGGGGGTATGGTATCTTGCCTGCGCACTTTATCCGTTACGTCGCCGAAAAGTGCCAAACAACTCGCCAAGCTCTCAATGCCTTCGCAAAACTTCCTGGTGCCATTCCCAAGAACTTCCTCATTGCCGACGCCAAAGGTAACACAGCTGTCGTTGAGCACGCTACGCGGCGTTACGCCATTATTCGCCCTAATCAAAACGGTGTTTTGATTCACACTAATCATTGCCTCGCTCCCGAGCTGCAAGTGCTAGATCGCATTCGCGACCACAACCCTACAACTAATTCTTTTGTTCGTTACGCCGAAACCGAGCATCTTATTTCTCTCCAAATGCCAAATTTCCAGTTCACGGATATCTGGCCGATCTTGCGCCGCTCACACTATGTCTACAATCCTGAAACTATCTGGTCGCTTGCTCTCGAACTGTCATCGCAACGATTCAATATCTATCATGACACGGCGATGGGGCAAAAACAACAGAAGTTTAGCTTTGATAAATAGTCCATGTTACAATAAGAAAAAGGAGTTATTATGGAAGAACTTTTTCTCGTTACTAATCCCGGATCGTCCTCGCGCAAGTATGGGCTTTACCGCGATGAGACAAGATTGTGTGATTTGCATTTCGAGACCGAGAATGGTCAAATCGTCTGCACTTTTCGCCAGGCCGACGGTTCGCGCAAAAAGTTTACCGAAGGCTTTAAACGTATCGGCGACACCATTCGTTATACGCGCGAGATCCTCGACAAGGAAGGATTTCTTGGTGATAGTGTCAAGATTCATGCTATTCTAGCTCGTGTTGCGGCGACCGGTGAATTCTTTAATGAAGACCATATCGTCGATGATGACTGTCTGCGTCGCCTCGAAGACGAGAAGCGTCGTGCTCCGCTCCACGTTCCTGTTATCGCTGCCGAAATCGCTGAATGTGTCCGTGCTTTTCCAGATACCCCAGTTATCACAATCTCCGATTCGCATTTTCATCATACTCGAGATGATGTTCATAAATACTATGCTATAGATATCGACCTCGCTAATCGTGCCGAAATCAAACGTTATGGTTATCATGGTCTCTCGATGGGAGCTGTCCGTAATTATATGCGCGACAATGATATTTTGGCACCACGCGTCGTTGCTTGCCATCTTGGGTCTGGCGCCTCACTCACCGCCATCAAAGACGGATATTCTTTCGATACAACTATGGGCTATACCCCACTTGAAGGAGTCATGATGGCGACACGGTGTGGCGACATTGATCCTGCTGCTGCCGTTGCTATTCAGCGTGAATTAGGATTTAATGAAGAAGCTGTCGAAGAATATCTTAATCGTCAGTGTGGATTATTGGGCGTTAGCGGAGCCAGTAGCGACATGCGTGAGATTCTCGACCTTCGTGCCGATGGCGATCCGCGCGCCAAGCTAGCTTATGATATGTATATTTATCGTATCCAGCGTGCCGTCGGGGAAATGGTCGCTTCAATGCAGGGTGTTGACGCTTTGGTCTTTACTGCTACCATCGGCGAACGCAATGCCGAGATTCGTCGCGATATTGTCGCTGGGCTTGGCTATCTCGGATTCAAGATTAGCGATGCCAAAAACGGCGATGGTTTGGGCGATAATCTTCATGTTAATATCGCTTCTCCTAGCTCGCTACCAATCTACGTCATTCAAACTAACGAAACCGACGCCATGATCCGTCGAGCGAAGATTCTGCTGGGGGAGAAAGAATAGTCTGTATTCTTTAATGAACGACCAAGTCACTCCTGCCGAAACCTCCGAAATTCTTCGTCTCGCTACCTCTTGTCTAGAGATACCTGGTGATTTTGTCGAGCTTGGTTGCTATAGAGGTGACACTTCGGTTTTATTGGGGAAATTACTCCAAAAACATGCCACTTGTGGAAAACCTGTGGATAACATGTGTAAAAGTACTAATAATATTGTGGAAAAGCAGTGCAAAACTTCTCCGAACAAACCAGAATCTGTCTCATCCACACCCGTTAAGCGGTTTTGGATTTACGATTCCTTTGCTGGGCTTCCCGACAAGACATTAGAGGATAGCTCTGGTGCTGGGCAAAATTTTCAAGCTGGAGAATTATTTGTCACCAAACGTGAAGTGATTGCGAAAATCCGCAAAAATAACCTTCACAATATCATCGTCAAAAAGGCCTGGTTTGATGACCTTGCTAACAAAGATTTGCCTTCCGAAATCGCCTTTGCCTTTTGTGATGGCGATCTCTATAGCTCAATCAAAACCAGTCTAAAATTAGTCGCTCCGCGCCTAGCACAGCGGGGAACCATCATTGTTCATGATTATAATAACCCCGAGTTACCCGGTTCCGCTCGCGCCGTTGACGAATTCCTCCATAGTCATCCTAATTTCCAGCTCAAAGTTCGACATACCCTTGCCGTTCTCCAATTAAAATGAGCCGCAAGTTTCCCTGCGACTCGAAGCTTAAAAATCTGAAGCCTGTTCCAATACTCGCGTCATTACTCTTCTCCGTGAATCTAATCGCAGCTTTTGCAGAGCATGAGTTTCAAGCGTTCTTAAACGTCCATAGGTAATCCCCAAATCCTGCGCAATTTCCTTCTTGGCCTTGCACTGATGACCGCTGATACCAAATTCAGCCATCAATATTTCACGTTCTAGCACGTACAATGATTGCAATATTTCATCGATCTGCCTAATGATTTTTCGCGTAATGATGATTTGACCCTCATATTCTGCATTTGTGCGTGGTCGCTCGAGCACTCCCCAAACGTACAGCAGTTCTCTGTAATTGGCATACTTATCGTGAAATAATAACCCCGCCTGGTCAACTGCAGCCATGATTTGCCGCGCGCTCTTGTCACTAATCCCTTCATAAGTGACTAATTTTCCCATGCGCGCAGTTTCAATTAACTCTTCAACAGGTACACCCCGCAATAGAGCGACAATTCTATCTGTCAGCTTCAACTCCTCAATATTTTGAATGCTCCCCGCTGATTTGACATAACACATCTTCCATGTTCCTCCTTCACTAGCCTCAAGATTTTAAACTACAGCTCGCACCTTTGTAGTAAATGCAAACTCCTATATTGTAGCACATCAATTATAAAAAGTCAATAAATCTAGCAATCAACATATACAAGTGCTAATTTTAGCATTGTTTATTCATTAATGATATGTTAATATAATCATAGAAAATAAGAGAGTTTTATGGCAAAGAGAGATTATTATGAGATTTTAGGGGTTTCCAAAAGTGCTTCTGATGATGAGATCAAGAAAGCCTATCGTAAGCTAGCGATTAAATATCACCCTGATAAAAATCCCGGCGACAAGGAAGCTGAAGCAAAGTTTAAAGAAGTCTCTGAAGCTCATGAAGTTCTTTCAGATAAACAAAAGCGTGCTCGCTATGACCAATTTGGTCATGCGGGCGTGGGCGGCGCTGGCTCTACTTCCGGCAACCCATACCAAAACGGCAGCTTCAATTTCAACGGCCAGAATTTCAACTTCGACTTTGGAGGCGGGGGACTCGATGATATACTCGGCTCCATCTTTGGTTTTGGTGGGGGCCAGCGCCGCCCAACGCGCGGCTCCGATTACCGCACGACTGTCACCTTGACCTTTGAAGAAGCTATTTTTGGTACTACCAAGACCATCAGTGCCGACGGTAAAGATATCAAAGTCAAAATTCCTGCCGGTATTGATGACGGCATGTCTATCCGTTTGAGTGGCAAAGGCGGTCCGGCACCAAAAGGTGGCACAAAAGGTGATCTCTATGTCTTTGTCCGCGTGAAGCCACACAAGCACCTCACTCGTGAGGGAAATATCATCCTCTCTGAAGCGGTGGTTTCAATGGTTGACGCCGCATTAGGTACAACTATTGATGTTGAAACCGTCGATAGCAATATTCAGATGAAAGTTCCAGCCGGTACTCAATCTGGCACCCCATTTAAGCTTTCTGGGCACGGCGTACCACTCATGCGCAGCGACGGCGATCGTGGCCCACATATCGTGACGATTATCGTCGAAACTCCCAAAAACCTCACCAAACGCCAAAAAGAGCTCCTCGAAGAGTTCCGTGAGACTAAGTCCAAAAAGCGTGGTTTCTGGGGTTAGATGAGTATTATCGCGTAGTTATTCTGACGTGATGATTCACAAACTCTAGATCCCGATCGAATATATCTACATTCTTGTGATGCAGCACTATAATAGCTGTTGCCTTGAACCCATCGGAGGATTTACCGACTAGTTTTCCCGGTTCTGCTTTGACTGACAAATATTCCAACGATTCTAGTTTTTCGAGTTTATCTTGGTTCGCTAGCCCCACGAACTCTCCCGGCTCTTTCGGGAAAAGCTCAAGTACTGCTACCGGTTCATTCTTTTTTGCTTGAATGTCTGGCTTTTCCCCAAACGCCAACCCCAACGCATTGCGTGTTACGTTAATACCGTTTGCTAAACGATACATCCGGTCTCGGTAACCGCCGTTTCGTGCTCCAATTTCTACAATTCGTGGTCCAGATTGTGTCATAATAATCTCAATATGCGCCGCTGAGTTGCGCATACCTAGTGCTTCGCAACCTATCTTTGCACACTCCAAGAAATCTTTTTGCTGGTCTGTTCGTAGTCGGCTCGGCAGAACTCGGCTGTAGTGAAAGTTATCATCATAACCTACCTCGTATCCTGTTTGATAATCGACGATTTCTTTCATCACATGCACCTCGCCCACTGCGTCTATAAATGCATCTACCGAATGTACCGATCCGTCAAGGTACTCCTCAATTAGTAATTTTGGTTCACGATCCGGCGCATATTTTTGATAAATTTCTCCAATTTTTGCCATCGTACGCTCATAATTTGCTAATAACTCCTGCATATCGCGAGACTTCGTCACCAGTAAACTTTTTGACAAGTTTGCTGGTTTCATAATCAATGGGAAGTCATGCTCTTCTGCAAATACTAACACTTCATCACGGTTTCGTACTTCCTGAAAATCTGGGCTAATTTTCACTGGTGCTGCTTGAAATAACGACCGCATTAGAAATTTATCGGTACAAGCTTCAGCGGCTGCAACTGGTAGTCCAGGCAGTCCCAGATGCTCAGCGACCCATGCTGTTGGCAAAATATAATTTTCATAGACCGCCATTACTGCATCTGGTCTGGCCCGCAGGGAATCGACCGCCGCAAGCACTTTTTCTCGACTTGAAAAATCTGCCACCACTCGATGCTTAAACTTTTTCTCTGGGAATTTTGTTGTCTTAATATCTCTGAGTTCTGTATATTCATAACCATTTTCCTCAAGAAAGTTTACAAACCCCGAGAATTTCTTTCCTACAATAAGCACATGTTTCATATTGACATTTTACCACAACTATGCTATTATGACCAGAGAAAAGATAATATTTAGAGAAAATATATGAAATCACGGAGTAAATTGCATGCTATGATCATTGGTCGCTCAGAGATCATTAGTTTTGTTGACTACCAACAACTTGTATCTATTCCTGCTAAAGTTGATACTGGAGCCTATCGTTCTGCAGTTCATGCCGACAATATCTACGTTGACGATGCCGGCCATCTTCACTTTACGCTTTTTGCGGGGCATCCTACTTGTGATAACTATGCGACTGAAATAGTTTCTGATAAATTCACCACTGTTTCTGTTAGTAATTCATTTGGTGACACCGACGAGCGTTATGAAGTTGTCTTAAAGGTCAAAATTGGCCCCAAAATCTTCAGGGAATCTTTTACTCTCGCCAATCGTGCCAAAAAGATATATCCTATTCTGCTGGGGCGTAAACTCTTAAACGGTCGCTTCCTAGTCGACACGTCCTCATGTGGTATTTCTCGCAAACAACTCAAAACCAAATACAACATTTCCCTCCCGGATGATGAAGAGGACATTATGTAACATGAACCTAGCAATCCTTTCCAATGGCAACGCTAATTATTCTACCAAACGCCTCGTAGAAGAAGCAGAAAAACGTGGTCACAAAGTCAAAGTTGTAAAATATAAAAATTGCTATATCTCTCTTGATGAAAAACATCCAAACGTCTATTACAGAGGCGAGTCATTGTCTGGCTTTGATGCTATTATTCCGCGCATTGCCAATAGTATGACGCGCTATGGTTCAGCCATTGTCCGACAATTTGAGATGCAGGGGATCTGGAGTGCTTCAAGTTCCATCGCCATCGTGCGTTCTCGCGACAAACTCCGTTCGCAGCAAATTCTCACCAAAGCTGGTATCGACACGCCCAAAACACTCGTTAGCCGTAACACTGCCGATATTGACGATCTACTAGAACAAATCGGTCTCCCAGTCATTATCAAACTTGCGACTAGTACACACGGCAATGGCGTCGTGCTTGCCGAAACCAAAAAAGCCGCCAAATCTACCCTCCAAGCTTTCTACCTTTATGACGAAGATGGCACAAATATCATGTTGCAGGAGTATATCAAAGAATCCGCTGGTACTGATATTCGTGCTTTTGTCGTCGGCTCGCGCGTAGTTGCGAGTATGAAGCGCCAATCTCTAGACGATGATTTCCGCAGTAATCTCCACAAAGGTGGTGAAGGCACCAGTATCAAGCTTACCCCAGAAGAGCGTCGCATTGCCGTCAAAGCAGCAAAAGCCATGGGGCTTCACATCGCTGGAGTTGACCTCATGCGCTCCGAGCGTGGACCGCTTGTGCTCGAAGTCAACGCTTCGCCAGGCTTCGGAATCGAAACTGTCACGCATCGCAATGTCGCCGAAAAGATCATCGACTACGTCGAACAAAATGCTTTGCGTAAGAATTCCAAAGACCGCGTCGGTGCTTAATTTGCCCTTAATCCAATTTCGGGCTTGACTTTTACCCCCCCCCTTTATAATTGAGGGTAATAAGTTAATTTTGGGAGAGACCAATGAAGAAAAGTCAAGTTTTGGCTATATTAGCCCTCGCTTTAGCAATGGGTTTGACGACCCCGATTGCGAGCGTATTTGCAACCGAAGGCGAAGTCATAGATAATACCGCCGTAGTTGATGGCGTCAGTGAAGATACCAATACAACCTCAGCCCCTCAATCGGACGACGCTGGCGATGATAGTGCTGCTGGCGCTGCTGATGGAATAACGGAAAACGTAGCTCCCGTTTCTACTCCTGCTCCTGTCACTACTACTTCAGTTGCAAACGAAGCTGATTTGCAGATGGCAATCAACGACACTAATATTACAGAAATCACCCTCACTGGGGATATTACTGTATCAAGCACGCTTACTATTAACCGCGCTGCCGACCAAGTTCTTGTTATCAAACTAGCTGGCCATACTATTAGCGGTGGTGCCAGTACTGATTTTCGCATCTTTAGTGTTACTCGTGGAAATGTCAGATTTGAGAATGGTACTATTGATGCTTCCGCTAGCGCTGGTGGTATTGCTATCAAAATTGTTGGTCACGATGATACCGGTAGCGGCACTGATGATGGTAGCTGGGTCTATATTGATGGTGATGTGACCATTAAGGCTGGCAGTACTTCTAGTGCTTATGGCGTAGCCATTTATCCTCAACCAGGCACCAACAAAGCTGGATTTAGTGGTGTCACTCTCAAGGGCAAAATTGATGCTACCGATGGTTCTAATGGTATTACTGTATTAGGTAGTGTCAAAGACACAGCTTATGTTCCTAATATTAGTGTCATGGGTGGTGCCGAAATCAATGCTGGAGACACTGGTATTTATGCTGCTGGATTTTCTTGCACTTACGTCGGAGAATCAACTGTCAGAGGTGCTACTGGTATAACTGCCAAAGCTGGGTATATCACTGTTGCTGAAAATGCGCTAGTCGAAGGAACAGGTGCTTTTACTCCTGTTCCTGATGGTGCCACACTTAACAATAATGGCGCAGAGCCAACTGGTGCCGGCATCCAAGTTGAATCAAACGGTGCCTATGCTGGCAAAGTTAACATTATCATCGCCGGCGATTCTACTATCAAGAGCGCCACTGGCCCCGCTATCTATGGTTATGGCGACCGCGCTAATCACGAAGCTATCGAATCAGTTATCATCGAAGAAGGTTCCAAATTAGTCGCTGGCGCTGGTCAAGAAGCAATTGCTGGTGTCGCCAAAGATTCAATTGAAAATATCGAAAAATACGATCCAGGACAGGGCGAAGAAAAACCCGCTGACAAAAAAGTCGAAAAAGCACCAGGCACCGGTGTAGTCGCCGCAACTGAAAACAGCGCCCAGAAAACCGCATCTGTTATGGCAGCTATCGCAACTGCTTTGACTGTCGCTGGGACCGCTGTCGTCATTCGTCGCAACGCTCTCTGCAATGCCAAGAAAAACTAACATCTAAACCAAACTTGAAAGTCCCCACGAACACTGGGGACTTTTTGTGGCCGCATGCATAATGTCATTGATTTTATTGCAAATCTCTGGTAGAATAGTACTAACTTCATATAGTTAATTATATTAAAGTTGCGGGATTGTAGAATCATGAAAGATAGAGACCAACTCCTCGCCATTTTTGCACTTACTTTATCTCTAGGCGTACCAGTACTAGAGTGTTTTTTGCAGGCTATATTTAGTGAAGAAAATTACAAAATGTCAACTGGCGAGCATCATCGCAACGTTTCCTCCGAGCAAGACCTCAATGATGCTCTAAGCGATCCTGAAGTTAGCCATATTTCTCTCGGTACAGACATTATTCTCTATCATGATCTTGTATTTAATCACGACGTTACACTTGATTTGAATGGTTGTAAACTTGCCTCACTCGCCGCTAACGCCCGCGTCATTGATGTCGCCTATGGCAACGTCATCATCACTGGCAAGGGAAGTATTGTCGCTAATGGTCTGGGTGCTGCCGCTGTCCGTATCAAGGGTGCCACTACTTCAGACAATTTCAGCTACTCTAGTATCGTCATCGATCGAGAAGTTACACTTTATGCGCCAAATTATTACGGCCTCTTCGTGACGCCAAATTATCAAGCAGCCTATGGTGTCTCGGTTGACTTTCGTGGCGCAATGATTGCTCGTGACGGTATTTGTATTAATGGTAATATTCGCGGTAAAGGTAACAACGCCCCCCACATCAAACTCTCCGACGGAGCCTGCATTACTGTGGACGAGAATGATGGCATCGCAATTTATGCGTCAGGATATGGCAATTGGCAAATCGGTGCTGTCGAACTTTTTGGCGCAACTGGTGTCGGTGCCAAGATGGGCAAACTTACCTTTCAAGGCACAAAAATTATCGCCACTGGTAATTTCACTAGCCTTGAAAATTGGGAGAATAACATCGAGAGTGCAGGTGCCGCCTTTGAATTCGACACAACTGATGATATGGACCTCGAAATCAAGATCAAAAGCGGAGAATATATTAGTCGCCAGAGTTATACTATCATTGAAGGCGGCTGGGCGCATAGCGCAAGCGATTCACAAAAGTTCACCATCCTTGACGGTAAATTCGAGGGTGCTGCCGGAATTTTTTATGGCGTCACTGCTGACGAAATTGAAGAACAAAATGTTGCAGTATGTGGCGGTAATTTTAACGAAAACATTCGTAATTATTTGTCTTCAGACTTTGAACTAGAATATGATCGATCTAATCGTTATTATCACGTATACGGTGCTGCACAAGAAGCCGTTTCTCCCGATCCAGACGCTATTCTTTTTGCGACCGAATCTGATCTCCAAACCTTATTTGAAGATACGAAATATTATCTTGATCCAGAATATGCTGGTAAAGATCTCGGTGATTTGCAGCCAGACGTTGACAAAGCCCTCGCATCGCTTCGACGATCACATAAACATGCCGAGAAAATCTTGTATAGCCGAGCCCCCCGTCTTGAGCAAATCGAAGGAGCTATCCGCCGACTCAACAAGTCACTTGCTAATCTTCAAAAAATTGAAGATGAATTGCGTGCAGATATTCTCGCCGTCATGGCTTCAGCTCGTGAGATTAATCCTGATGATTATTCCCGCTATAGTTATCAAATCCTTATGGAATCAATTGAGGATGCCGATATCTTGCTCGTGCAAAAACAAATTTCACTCACAGAACTTTACTCGGTTTTTTGTGACCTTAATATGAATATTGATTTACTAGATGACCCTGACGAGGATGAACTATTTGCGGACGATGGTGGGGAGATTATTAACTCTCCAGATTCAATCCTAGAAACGAGCGTCGAAGCTGAATCTGAAGTTGAGACCGAGTCGGAGCTCCCAATCGAAGAGATGGAGGATGCTGAAGATTTTCTTCAAACCGCCACCGTGCTCGGAGCATTTGCGCTTGCCGAGACTTCGGTGATTGACAAAGATTTTCTTCAAGCTCGTGAGAATCTTCGCACTATTCTCAATGCACTGACCATCCTTAATCCAAGTGATTATACTCTTGACAGTTACCAGGCTTTGCATGAAATTATTACTTCAGCCAGTGCGTTATTAAACGAACCGGCCGAAAATCTTAACACTAACTTGCTCATCGCGACCTACAACCAAGTTAATACAATCTATCAAAATCTCGTTAAGAAATCTCATGATCCAGTCACGCGTGCTATCGACGAAGCTCGCTCCAATCTGGGGGCAATGCTCGAAGTTGCTCAAAACCTCAAATTAAGCGACTATGAAGAATCTTCTGCCGAACAATTCGGCGAACTTCAAGTTGCTATCGCCAAAGCAAAAATTGATTTGCAGAACCCTAGTATTGCGTTAAATGAAATTTTGCAAGTTATGGAAGAAATTCAACTTGCAACTACCGGGCTTAAAGGCGCGGCGGCACCCCCCGCACAACCTGCACCCGCTAAAGAAGCTCCAATAGCTACTCAACCTATAATTCATCAGCAAGCGACAGAGCCAGCTCGTCCCGCCGCTCCGGTCGTAGTAGAAACTCAACCCGCACCAATCCTCAATTGGTCTGCCTTGCACGAAGTCATCGCCGATATTTCTGCTCTTGAGCCGTCGGATTATACTAACGAAAGTTATTCTCGGCTTCTACAACAACTTGAATATACTAAATCTATAGCCAACGATCCGCGTTTGACTCAAAGCATTATTGACGATATTGTTTTTGAATTAAATTTATCCGTCCTTGCTCTAGTACGCATTAATCCCAGGACTGCACCTAATTCAATTTATGAAGATACTATTCTAAACCAAACCGCCGATCAACCAAAACCACTCGCCCCAAATCTACTTATGAGTATGATGGCGGGGGCTTATGCTGGAATCGAAACTTATCGCCGCAGTCGCATTGCTGCCAAACACCGCAAATAATACTTTTTTCGCCAAACTTTACACTTGTGCTTGTAATATTTTTTACTTTTTTGCTATACTCCCGACATGCGCAAGAAACTACACGCCTCATGGTGTTTTTATGCTGGAGTTTGGGGAGTTATTTTGGGTATCATCTTCAGCCAGATTTTTAGATGTATAGTTATCAAAAGCTGGCTTTGGCTAGTTGTGGCAGGAATTATGTTTTGTTTCACACTGCACTTTGCACGGTATTGGACGATCCCGTTCGCGCTCATTGCGGGATTAATACTCGGTAACTTTCGCAGTTTCTCAATTATTTCCGGGAAAGCCTATATGTCAAATCTTGTTGATTCGACCGTCATAATATCTGGAAATATCTCCGAAGATCCAGCCATTGACAATAATAAAGCGTCTTTACGTCTCAATCATCTCGAAATTCACTCGGAAGCTAGCGACCAACAAATAAAAGTTTCAGGTACGATTTACGTGCAACTCTCTGGTAAAATTCCAGAGCTCGAACGCTCTGACCGTATCACCTTGACAGGGAAACTCGGCTCTAATTTTGGGACTTTTATCGGCACCATGTATCGCCCCGAAATTCTAAAGGTCGAACGCGCTTCGTCTGGTGATATCCCTGCTCACATGAAGCATTGGTTTGCGAATAATATTCATGAATTTATCGCGTCACCAGAAGCTGATCTCGGTCTAGGCTATTTAGTTGGTATGAAATCTGGCCTACCGGAAAACCTATCTACTACACTTCAGGCAGTCGGTATGACCCATGTCGTCGTTGCTTCCGGAGCTCATCTAGGAATTCTTATAAGTGCTGCCAAGAAATTATTTGGACGTATTTCTAGATTTGCTTCCACACTTTTTTCATTACTTTTAATACTAGGATTTGTCGCCATCATTGGCCCTACTCCTTCTATGACGCGTGCAGCACTCGTTTCTTCCTTTTTGCTCATTGTCGGCTATGTCGGTCGTAAGTGGACCCCGATTCGTCTATTGAGTTTCGTCGCCATGATCACCTTGCTTCTTGATCCTACCCACATCCTGAATCTTGGTTGGCAACTTTCGTTCGCTTCGTTCTTCGGTCTGCTGGTCATTTCACCTCGCGTCCAAAAAGCATTATACGGTGGCAAACACCCATCGTGGCTTGCGTCCATGCTGATTACGAGTTTTTCCACCAGTATCATTTGTGCGCCAATTCTTATTTATAATTTCGGAAGCGTATCGTTGTTATCTTTTGTAGCAAATCTCATCATTCTTCCGACATTACCTTATGCTATGCTTTTGACTTTTCTCACCGGTATCAGTAGTCCGATAGTTTGGTTGGGTGAGATTTTCGCCAAGTTAACCACTTATCTACTCGATTTGCATATTCTTTTAGTTAATTTTCTCGGTGAAAAGAAAATGTTTATTTTTGAACTCCCGGCCACGAGACCAGAATTTTTCTTTATGTATATTCCAATTTTGTTTCTGCTTTGCTTCCCGATATTGCAGCGTCAAGTTCAAGCCATCGCGCAAACAAAGAAAACATGCTATAATAAAGTTCATGAAGGTTAGCTCTGAAGCGGAGATGCTAAAACTCGGCAATGATTTTGCCCACAAACTTAAGTTGCCGGCCATTATTGAATTGGTCGGTGATGTCGGTGCCGGTAAGACAACTTTTACGCGCGGATTAGCGGCCGGTTTGGGAATCAAAGAGCCTGTGACAAGCCCCAGTTTCACAATTTCCAAACGCTATGCTTTTGCCTCCGACGGGGAATTAGTACACTATGATTTTTATCGTCTCGAAGATCCAGGCATTATGCGCGCTGAATTGACCGAAACCTTGCGTAGTCCAAAATCAGTCATTGTCGTCGAATGGGGCGGTGGAGTTATTGACCTGCTACCAGATAATCACCTCAAGATAGAAATTATTTCTAACAACGACGGCAGCAGGGAAGTCACGATCACAGGCACGAATTCAGACCTGTGGAAAACCTGTGGAAAACCTGTGGAAAATAGTATAAATTATGTGGATAAAACTCAAAAGTCCTGTGCAAAAACAACGGAAAACTCCAAAAACACTCCAAAAACACCAGATTCTACTCAAAAACTTGCCGAGAACTTGCAAGGCGTCGAAATTTACCTTGACACTTCGACAGACAATTGCATTTTGCGCATTAATGATCGAGGATATTCCCGGCAAGGAAGGTACGATCTGGCCGAAAAAATCTTTACTTTTATTCATGACAAATTACAAGAGAACCATTCTGATTGGCAAAATATCACAAGAATCACTTTTTTCAGCGGGCCAGGCTCATTTACTGGTTTGCGTATCGGTGCTGCTATAGTCAACACGCTTGCCGACCAACTTGGAGTTCCGCTTTATGACCATCATGGCACAAAACGCCAAATTATCATCCCAGATTATGGGCGCGAAGCCAACATTTCTGCACCAAAAAAGTAAAATTTCAATAAGTATGCTATAATAAAACTGGAATTTTATTAATTTATATTTATTTGTTACCCCGTCGATATAGAGAAAAATATCGACAAACAATTAGGAAAGGCGTGTTATGAACGTATTTTTAGTAATCATCGCCCTCGTGCTCGGTGCTGGACTGGGCGCAGGCGGACTGTTTGCTTATAACAAGAAAAATGAAAACGGCGGCAAGAATCGTGCTGACGATCTCGTACGCAAGGCCAAAAACGAAGCCTCTGACATCGTCCTCAAGGCAAAGACCGATGCCGCTGATGTGGCGGCCAAGTCGCAAGCTGAAGAGGCCGAGCGTCGCCGTGAATGGAAGAACACTGAAAATCGCCTCAGTGAGCGTGAAAATAATCTCGACAATAAACTTGATCAACTTGAGCAAAAGACCGAACGTCTCGCCAAGCAAGAAAAAGAACTTGACGACTTAAAGAGCGAAGTGCGAGAAATTCGCAATCGCCAACAAGAAAAACTCGAAAAAATTGCTGGTCTTTCCAAAGCAGATGCTCGTGAAAAACTCATGCAAATGACCGAGCGCGATATCAAGCAAGATCTCGTCGGACTTGTTGCTAAAGAACAGAAAGAAATCAAACATGAAGTTGATGAGACTGCACAAGCTATTCTCTTAACTGCGATGGAGCGCATGTCGTCAGAAGTTACTGCTGACCGCACCGTTACTGCTCTCAAATTGCCAGATGATGACATGAAAGGTCGCATTATTGGCAAAGAAGGTCGTAATATTCAAGCTCTTCAACGCGCGACGGGTGTCGATATTATGGTGGATGATACCCCAGGCATGGTTGTACTTTCGAGCTTTGATCCAATTCGTCGCCAAGTCGCCCGCTATGCCCTTGAACGCTTGATGAAAGATGGGCGTATTAACCCCAGCTCTATCGAAGAAGCTGTTGCCAAAGCCGAGCGAGAAATTGAAAAAGAAGTTGTCCGTGCTGGTGAAGATGCCGCTCGTGAAGTTGGTGTCGTCGGCATCCCGCGCGAACTTTTACATTTGCTCGGTGAATTGAAGTTTCGTACTAGTTACGGCCAAAACGTTTTACTTCATTCCGTCGAGATGGCGCACATTGCAGGCATGATTGCGGAAGAAATTGGTGCCAATAAGCGCGTCGCCAAGACCGCTACTCTCTTGCACGATATTGGAAAAGCCGTTACCCACAAGATTGAAGGTAAGCACGCCGAGATTGGTGCTGAACTCGCCAAGAAGTATGGTATGCCAGATGACGTCGTTCACGCTATGGCGGCCCACCACAACGATATCGAGCCGACTACGCCCGAAGCCCTCATCGTAAAAATCGTCGATTCATTGTCGGCTGCTCGTCCTGGCGCGCGTAATATTTCTGCCGAAAACTTTGCCGAACGCATGCGTGATCTTGAGAATATCGCTACCAGTTTTCCAGGCATCGACAAAGCCTATGCAATCTCTGCTGGTCGAGAAATTCGTGTCATTGTCGAGCCAAAGCAAATCGATGATTTATCAGCTCTCAAATTAGCTCGTGACATTGCCAACAAAATCGAAGCGACTATGTCTTATCCTGGCGTCATCAAAGTAAACGTCATTCGGGAGACGCGTGCAGTAGAATATGCCAAGTAAGGTACGCAAAAAAATCGATCGTGCAACCAAGATTAAGATTGCCGTTTTTACGATTATAATTGGTGCTCTGCTAATTTATCTTATTCTTGATATTGCTCTGCAAGGACCACTAATGTCTTTGCTGTCAAACCGCGATCAACTTGTTGCGTCGGTCGAGTCTTGGGGGATTTTCGCACCATTATTATATATTCTACTTCAAATTGCCCAAACCGTCGCTGCACCTATACCTGGTCAAATCGTCGGTAGTGTCGGTGGCTTTCTCTTCGGTGGGTGGGGAATTTTGTGGACCTTGATTGGTAGCCTGATCGGCGACTGGATTGTGTTCAAAATTGCTCGTCGCTTCGGCCGTCCCCTGCTGGAAAAACTTTTCAAAAAGTCCGCCATCGCCAAATTTGATTTTATTATTGATGCCAAAGGCGCTTCATTAATTCTTTTTGCAATTTTTCTCTTGCCGGGCTTCCCTGATGATATCGTTTGCTATATTGCTGGATTGACAAAACTCCCTATATCCAGACTTATGGTATTGGTCGGTCTTGGTCGCTTGCCGACTATTATTCTGACGAATTTTCTCGGTGCTGGAATTAGCGATAATCTGGGGCTTGTCGCTGCCGCTTCAGTTTTGGGCATATTGGTATTGGGATTCTTTATTTGGAAACGCGAATGGATTATGAGCCTGCTCAAAGGCGAAGCCAAATTCAAAGACATCAAAAAACTCCCAGAACCCAAAGACCCTGATTTTTCCAAATAATCTAATACTGATAAAGCGCAGGCAAACTTTTTAATTCATCCAGAGATTTTACATTTTGCAAAATTTCCGGCCATAAATATTTCGCATTTGGTTTCTTTGCGTATTCTCGTAGTTCATCAAAAGTGACTTCTAGCACTTCGATTTTTTCACCTGCATCCAACTCTTGTGGACCTTGCTGGATAAAATCTGTCGCCAGAAATGTATAAACCAGCCAATCCAACTTCAAAAATGGTTGGCGCACATCAATCAACTCCCAATTTTGGAAACTCATTCCTGTCTCTTCACGAAGCTCTCGCTTTGCAGCTTCAAGCTCGGTTTCGTCCGGGTTATCGTGCCTCCCTCCAGGATAATCATAGAACCATCCTTGACGTGGCTGTGTTTGGTAGGTGATGACAATTTTATCGTCCTTGACCGCGATAATTACTACTGTATCTTCGCGCCGCAACATTTCAAAAGTCGCCATCGATCCATCAAAAAGCTCCTGTGGCCACTGATAAACATCAAAAAGTTCTCCCCGAAATTTGCATTCTGCCTGCTTTGGGATTAATTTCGCATTTTCTGGAATGTATTTACGCATAAAATCATTATAACATCAAAGCCTCCTCTGTGTTATTATATAAGTATGCACGCGGGAACTATTTTACTATCCTGGATTATCTCTGCTATAGTTTTTGTCGCCCTCCTCATTGCTAGCGGCATGCTCACGATCCATGTCGAAATCATCGGCAAAGATGAGAGGAAGAAAAAGCACAAAGACGATAACGAAGAAAGTGACGAAGAATAACGCCATGCGAATCTAAAGATATTCCTAAATCTACCAGACAATTTAATAGGAGTATTTTATGCTGCAAATTTCTAACTTAAGTTTTTCTTATCAAAACCAACCGCTTTTAGAAAATCTAAATCTGTCACTAACAGGCTCGGACGTGGTGGGCATCATCGGCGATAATGGTATCGGAAAGACAACTTTGCTACGCCTAATTGCTGGTGAGCTGCGACCGGATAATGGGAGTATTAAGACGAGAGGTGAAATTGGTTTCTTGAAACAGACGCAAGATGACCTAGAGCGCAAGTCTGGCGGCGAGCGTACGCAAATTCGACTGGCAGAGCTGTTTCGACGAAACCCAGAAATATTATTGCTTGACGAGCCGACCAATAATTTAGACCACGAGAGCAAAGCCTGGTTATTGAGAAATCTACATGAATATCGTGGGTTAGTGCTAGTCGTGAGTCACGACCGAGATTTTATTCAGAAGGTAGCAAATAAAATCATCTATCTACACGACAATCAAGCCGAAATTTTTCTCGGTAATTACACGAGCTTTTGCGAGCAACAAGCGCAAATACAGCATGAACAACTACAAGACTATGAAAAAATGCAGCAAGAAAGAAGAAAGCTCGAACGACAACTAAAAAATGCGTCTGACCGAGCGCACAAAAGTAATCGCCGCAACTACAACAAAATAAGTGATGAATCAAAATTACGTTATAATGGCCAGAGATCAGCAGCGCAGAATAGCTCCGGGAAAGTTCTACGAGCTACACAAAGTCGAATCGCACAAATCGCAACTATCGAAAAACCAGTAAAACGCAAAACTTATAGCGCAGAAGTTTCAGTCAACTTTCTACACAACCGAAAGCTATTAGAAGTAATCAATTTATCGAAAAGTTATGGTCAGAAAAAACTGTTTGAAAATTTGAATTTTACAATCCGTACGGGCGAGCGCATACGTGTTTGCGGACGAAATGGCAGCGGAAAAAGTACCTTATTCCAGATAATACTGGGCAAAAGGGAAGCCGATAGTGGTGAAATTTGGATTGCGCCAAATATTCAGATTGGCTATGTCTCGCAAGACGTAACAGAGCTTGATTTGGATAAAAGTTTCTTGGAACAAAGTGAAGATTTTGACAAAACCGAAGTTTTTCGTGCCGCAGCAACCCTAGATTTCTCACCGCAAGATCTGCATGAACCGATGAGGAAATTATCTCGTGGGCAGTTAACAAAGATTTCAATTTTGATGCTAGTCCTTCACCCACTTGACCTTGTAATAATTGATGAGCTCACGAACCATATCGATATTCGTGCTCGTGAAAATATCGAGTCCGCGCTCAATCAATATCCTGGAGCTATACTAATGGCAACTCACGATGAAGTCTTCGCTCAAGCAATCGGAGCCCATCGGAAAGTTTACTTGCATACAGCTTAAGTGGATCTTCTAGAGGGCACGAAGCTTAAATAAGTAAAATATGGTATAATAAAAATATGTCAAAGAATGAATCCCTGCACCAGACCAAATGTGTCAAGAACGATGGAAGTAATTGTCAGATGGTATGCAAAAACACATAACCGGGCGAAAGGGGGTCTGTAGATGAGCAACTTCAGCAGTTTACCTAAAATTCAGCAAGAAAACATCTTGATGTTGGATATTCTACAACTCTTGCAGCAGTGCGGCGGTAGTTTAACTCGTGATGAAATCAATCAGAAGTTGCCTGATATTGATGAGAATATTACTCCGGAGTATATCAATTTTGAGAAAAAGACTAAATCTGGCAGCATGAATAATCCTTTTGCCTGGTCTCGTAACTTCGCCATAAAACATCTCGGACTGGCTGGTTTTCTCACTTATCAACGTGCTCAGCCCATAATCCTCACTCATAAAGGGATTAGTTTTAATACCTCAAACTTTGATGCGGCACGCGATGTTCGTAGTATTTCAGAGCCCAAGATGAAAGAACTATCAGTGAAGAATAAGGCGCGCAAAGCGGCAAAACAAAATAAAAACTTCAATGCTGATGTTTTATACGAAGAAGACGAAAGTATGGATTTTAGGACCAAGCTTCTTAAATCCATATCCAAGATGTCACCAATCAAATTCGAACAATTATGTCGCAAAATTCTTAATAAGATGAATGTTGAAATCGATAAGAATCTTGGCGTTCAGTATGTAGCGGATGGCGGAATTGACGGCTTTGGATATTATATTGGTGATGACCTTCGCACCGTGCGTATTGCTATTCAAGTGAAACGTTGGCAGGGGCCCGTAGGCGCACCAGAAATACAAAAATTCATCGGTGCTGTTTCAAACTTTGATGCAGAGTACGGAGTCTTTATCACGAACTCGTATTTTACCGCCTCTGCTAAAGAAGTTGCGCGTAAAGGTCGGCACACGATTACTTTAATTGATCAAGACAAGCTGGTTAAACTAATATGTGAGCTTAAAATTGGTGTTGAACCAGTTACAACCTACAGAATGATCGATGACATTTATTTTGATAATGAGCCATAACTTTGCTAAACCTTAAGTCTTTAACAACCAAACTAATAGAGATAGAACCATACAAATAGGCGTAAGTTATAGATAAAGGCAAAAGGCAAATTAAACAAGAATCGTTTAGAAACTCCTTCTCTGGGGTATTAGAAAAATTGTCCATTTTATAGGGGTCGAATTCGCTAAAATTACATTTATTTCAGCTGTGGTCGGACGTAGTTTGTTCGGCGTTAACAAAGTTTCTAGAGGTATACTTTTAAGAAAAGCGTGTTATGTGATGACTGTTAATGTAAAAGATTATATAATATACCTATGAGTAAGAAAAAATCGGACAGAATGATCTCGATTATGAGCAATCTCAAGACTAGCTTCGTAAAGAATTTTTCGTTTATCACAGACATAAAGCAATTGCCAAAACAAAAAGGCGCCCAGATGAACTTTACGCTAATAGAGTTAAATGTTAATCCAGATAGGGTATTTCGATTGCTTGAACTTCTTATTGATCAACCATATGTAGACATACATAAAAAGAACGGAACTTTGTTCGTAGACGACAAGATAAATTGGGACTTTTATTTCAGAAGCGATAAAGGCTTTATAGACATTCATGACTGGAAGGGATATTCAGTAAGGATTACATCCGTTGACGGTCGTGACATACGAGAAGACGCAGAGGTTCTTAAAAGCATAGTAGAAGAAGGCATAAAGGTCTATTCGGATTATGTAAAGACATTATCCAAAGAGTCCTTAGAATCCGCTCCATTGGACAATTTTATATATGCTATGGGGTCACTATTCCTATTATATAATCACTCGAAGGAATTAAATAAAGATGGGGTTTCAAGCTTTCTGGAGAGCCTGATGTTGTTAGTATCAATTATTGACACACAACTAAGATATCTAGTTCTTCTCACGCGCATTAACGACAGAAAAACAAAAAAAGTTGACCCAGATTTCCAGCAGCTATTTCAGCAGTAAAGTAATAATGCGTTTATTTCGGAACGCGAAGTGTTAAAACTAGCAAAAAATGAAGTTGACTTTACTCCTACAAACAAAACTTCTTAAGCGAATCGAGAAATTATATGATTTTAGGAACAGAGCGGTGCACAGATTTGCAATAACTTCATTCCAGTATTCTGATTTAAAACCTGTAGTGCAAGAATATGAGGATATGCCACATATTCTAGGAGATCTAATAGAAAAGTTGGAGCAGGAGCAAGCAGATTTAGGTGTTGGCTTTATTGATAAAGAACATATTGCTCCGTTATCGGACAAGGAGCTTGAAAACATGGTCGCATCTTTGACAAAAAGAAAAATAGACCCAACGTATAGCGAAATACCTAGTCGCACAGCAATGTTTAGCGATAAATATGAAGATGGCATAAATCCTATTTTAAGGCATATACTTGATGAGGAGTTTAATAAAAAAAGCAAGCCTTAATTGCTTACTCGGCTTCCATAACCATATTATATCTACCACTTCGGCGGACTTTCTCGTCCATATATGCTCGACAATTTCTCCATTAGCCCAAAGTTTATACCCCAGTTGACTCAAATAGTTCAATCTATCTTCAAGGCTTGGAAACATAATATCGTCCACCATCACAAAGTGATACTCTCCGTCTGTACCCAGATACTTCATAACTGTAATTAACTTTAGAGATAAATGTTTCATAAGAGCAATTATCGTTAGAAATACGTAAAAAGTAAATGATAAAAATATAGCCCCTAAGTTCAACACCTAAAGGCTATTACTTGAGCCTAAAACTTTCTCGCTAACTGCCGTTTAGCTGAGGTGGTGTTGTCATAAATCAAATATCGGCAAAGTCTTAATCCACAAAACTTCGTAACCCTCAGCTTCTAACCTTTGCTTCTCTTTAATCATTTTGTCTAATCGCTCTACCTCGTCCGCCACATTCCATTTATCAAGACACTTAAAATCATACACTCCATTTGGAGACTTATATTTCATAATGGTGACACTATTTTCACTTGCTGGATTCATATTTTCTCCTCTCCTCCATTTTTCGTTTATGCTCCTCCAATCTTTTCTTGTCTAGTTGTCTGAACTTCTCCCAAACTATTCTCCGCTCCTCGCCCTCCAATAATTTAGCTCCGCTTATACCAATCTCAAAAACCGAGTAACTATTACTATCATGATCCATACGACTAGACTGCTCCGCATATAAGACAATGTTATCACCAACTTCCTCTAAAAAATAATCAAACCCACCAAACATTCCCGGAATAGTAATATGCTGACCATTCTCCCATCCTAGCAAGCCCCCATCAATCTTCGGAAACTCAAAGTCTGGATTGTCCGCTAAATATTTGTCAAAGCCACAAAACTTACACCGCTCGATAATCAGCTCCTCAAAGTTTTGCTCCAACTCTTCACCATAGTTTCTATATTTCCTAGTATATTTTATTGTATCTATCAATGGTTGGTAATCTGCGGGATTAATCTCATTTTTCACCGGCTTTTCACCAATAGGAAACCATTTTACCTCTTTCACTTCACTTGAATTTGGCTGAATTTCTCCATCATAATCATCTACTAGAAATATTGTGGTGACTATATAAACTTCATCACCATTTGGGTAAAACATGTGCTGTTCTGGTCCAGCATAAACACCGATTAGCTTATAACTGGTAGCTATAATTCCTAGCTCTTCTTGTAATTCGCGCTTCATCGCTTCCACCGGCGTCTCATTAAATTCAAGACAGCCTCCATTAGCTCCCCATTTGTAGTTATCGGTACGCAGCTGCAACAGCAATTTATTATCTTTTAAGACAAAACATGCCGCCGTTGGCATAAAAATCGGATCATGCCCCACCTTTTTCCTAATTTCAGAAATATAGCTCATAAACTTTTCCTGGTCAGGGTGATGAGACTTGAACTCACGACCTCGCAGTCCCGAACCGCGCGCGCTACCAACTGCGCCACACCCTGAACACCTTTATTTTACCACAATTCTCTAGAGAGAGGAATATCGCGCTGCCCAGTAACGTGTCACTTTCACTTCTTTTAATTTGGTTGCATAGAACGGAATTCTCTCATTAGCACAAGCATCAAACTTCGCCCAACAACTAATAATAGCAATTTGTCGGTGCACGTACAAATCATAATCCAAATTGTCGACTGCCTCATTCGTCAGTCTCCCCCTCAAATGTTCAAAGATAGTATTGAGCAACCAATAATCATGATTCGGTACTGTAGCCGCGAAATAGGCTTGTTCTCTACCAATCATCCCTAGCATAATTAAGAAGATCAACTCGTCGTCTTGCACCAATAGTAGTCTTTGGGTAATTTTTTCTTCCAGATTTCGCTCATATTGGCGCAGGGCGTCGTCGATTTTTGTACAGTGCGCATGTAGTGTCGGGCGGGATATTTTTGCCATCTGACAGAACTCCCCCATTTGCACATCAACTCTACGCATTTTTAGCATCTCGTGCAGCGCAGAATGAATTTTGATTTCTACCTTTCCAAAGCGAGCGTCCATTCTGTTGGGACGAGCTTCGTCGGTCTCAACAGAACTTGTCATACTTACCATTATAGCACAGATATCGAAAAAAGTCAATAGATTTTGTATGATTTAGCTAAATTTTGCAAATTCATGCTCTACTTCACCCTTGCATTTGTTCTACAGATAAGTTATAATGACAGTAATGGAATCGTAGCTCAGTTGGTTAGAGCGCTGCCCTGTCACGGCAGAGGTCGCGAGTTCGAGTCTCGTCGGTTCCGCCATTTTAGTATTAGTCATCGGGGCGTAGCACAGTTGGTAGCGCACACGGTTTGGGACCGTGAGGTCGCTGGTTCGAGTCCAGTCGCCCCGACCACCAAAGCTTATGACAACAAATTCGCAACAAGGACAAATTGGCTTAGCTGGAGAATACGCTGTTTTATCAGCGCTTATTTTAAATGGGTTCAATGCGGCTCGGACAGATGGTAATTCGAAGGATATCGACATTTTATGTAGTAATTCGGATTTTTCTCATGCTACAAAAGTCCAAGTAAAAAGCGAAGGCCCGCAAGCCTTTTATTCGGGAAGCAAGAAGTTGTACCCACGGTATTCATTCTTTATAGCTATGCTAGATAAATATCAAAATTATTATCGACAGGTCATTCTTGATCAGAGGATCCACTTTGTATTCTATCTTTGCCCACAAACTCAAGCTGCACTCGAAACGAAACCGTTTGACAAAAATCGGGTTTACGGACGTTTCTTTGTAGCCTCTCCAGATGAAGTCGTAGCGCAACTAGATTCACAACTCGAACATGGTCATCCCCAGCGACTTTACTTTCGCGTTTTTGCAGAAGAAGATTCAGCTCGAGCAAAATTCAATGGCGACTTGATGAAGGATTTTGAGAATCGGTGGGATAAGTTGATGGCAAGATAGGCAGTAATCAAGTTATGAGCGATAGATATATCACAATCGAGAGGAAGAAAAAACTAACTTGGTCTAAGTGGCCAAAGGAAAAAATTGACCCAAACGATATTATTTTTATGATTCGCTCAATTGATACAACCTACGACCATGCTTCGGAAGATTTAGGGCATTTCTGCCAAATAGCATATCAGCAGGGAGACGAGAATCTATGGGAGAACTTTAACCCCAAAGATCCAGAGCCAATTGACGAACTATTGGAACAGGCAGGCGATAAGCTAGATTGCATTTATAAGCAACATCATATTCAGTCATGTTATTTAGGTAAGCCACAAACAGATTTTCGAGTAGACGGCGAAGAATTGATTTACCAAGACAAGTACCGCTTCAAGAAACCAGACGACTATGATTCTTGGGGCAATAGTGATTTTAACGCATTAGTGCGAGAATTAAACGCATAGTAAGGAGAAAAGGTAAATGGAGCTAATCAAGGAACTTGAGGAAGGCAAGTTATCCGACGCAGGTTGGGAGCAATACTGGAAGTATCGCGACTATTACAATGACAAGTACTATTTCGAGTATGGCGGAGCAATTGATTTTGTGGCATTTATTGAGAGCGATGCAAAAAGAGGAATTGAGCGCAATTCTAGTAAATAACGTATCACAACTCTACAACAGCAAAACGGCAATTATACGCAAAAGTTGGGTAAATACTTGAGTTTGTGAATTCCGGACGCAGGAGCACGTTCTAAATTGCTTAGAGCGTGTATTTTTGTGCGGCTTAGTTCCGAGTCTTAGCTAATTATAAGAAAAACCGATAAGGTTTGCCTTTGCTTTGAATACATACTATAATATATTTATATATGATTGTCAATAAGAATTGGAAGCCAAATTTCTATAAGTACGAAAAAGTCCGCCGAAGTGGTAGATACAATATGATTGCCGAAGCCAACAAAGCAATTAAGGCTTGCGGCATAAGTAGTCGAGAATACCGAGATATTATACTCAGTTATAGCACTTATAAAAGGTACGTTGAGGAAGAATACGATACGATTGATAACTTTATGAGGAAGTTTAAGTCATGAAGTTATTAGACTATGAATGTCAAACTACTTTTTGGGAAGACTTTAGCATAGCAGAGTTATTTGGAGAAGAGGCGGTTAGAGATACCTACAAGCGAGCCAAAACCGAGTGGAAGAAAGATCGCATTTACGGAACGGAGCTCTCAATGGTGCTTAACCATAAGTGTTGGTATTGGTATGAAGAGCAGAATACAAAACTCAGTCAACTATATGCTGAACTTTGGGAAGAATACCACAATTGGGTATTAGATAACTGGAGTGGTGAGGATCTAGCTTATTATTTGAGTGTTACGGATTAAAGACCTCATACCTAGATATTTTAGTAGCGTAATTAGCTGTAGGCTATTGGTTGATTTTGGCCGTTATTTATGGTAAGATATCTACGTATAGCGTAATGAGGTAATATTGCCCGAAAGGAGTCAGTGAACAGCGAGCCGCTACCACAATTTAAGTTAGGCGCATTCAAATGCCCACATTGCATGGCATATGCTAAGCAGTATTGGAGAGTGCATAGTACGACGATTTGTCGTGATGGCTTGAGCATACAGATAGCTGGATTGTCTGGAATATTTCATACCTCAACGTGCGAGTTTTGCGGTAAAAGCAGTATTTGGTACAATAAACAGCTCGTGTACCCAAAAGTTATTATGGTCGCGCCGCCTAATCAAGATATGGATGACGAAATTATTGCTGACTATAACGAAGCCGCCTCAATCTTACAGCAATCACCTCGTGGAGCAAGTGCCATATTAAGGTTAGCTACCCAAAAATTATGCAAACAATTAGGCGAATCCGGAAAAAACCTTAACACCGACATCGCTAACTTGGTTAAACGAGGGCTTTCACCTCAAATCCAAAAATCGTTAGATTCTTTACGAGTGATAGGCAATAATGCCGTCCATCCTGGCGAAATCAGCGTAAATGATACGCCTGAAATTGCGTTGGCATTATTTAAACTGATTAATAAGATTGCCGATACTATGATTACCGATATTAAAGAGATTGACGCTATTTACGATTCTTTGCCTGAGGCTCAAAGGGCGGCTATTGAACAGCGCGATAACAAGCGGTAGCCATACCATATCTAATTACTAGAACTATTTCTTGCTCTATCAAAACGCTAAAACGCCAAAACGGTAGTTCTCGCTTGTTCTTTTTATGCCCAATTCTCAACCTACAGTCTATGTGTTATTATAAGTATAGGTCGTCATCTTCCGAGCTAACACCTTGAAACTCGGTTATAGCTTCGCGAAGTTGGGTCGACCACAGTTTATATAGATGTGATTTTAGTAAATTTGACCCCTGTAAAATGGGCGATTTTGTTAATGCCCCAGAGAGGGAGTTTTTGAACAATTCTTGTTCAATTTGTCTTTTGCCCTCACCTATAACTTACATTCAGTTATATGGTTTTATATCTATAATTTTGGCCGTTATAGACTTAGTAGATTTTTATGCGGCGCGCCGCTACGTTTTGTGGTACAATAGAACATAAGAACAATGAGGAGGTAAAAATGGGAAAGTTGAAGTGTGCGTCTTTTTTTGCTGGCGTAGGTGGAATAGATAAAGGCTTTGAAAAAACTGGTCGTTTTGAAACAATCTATGCGAACGAGTTTGACCGAAAGCCTTGCGACACATTTGAACTCAACTTTCCGATTAAGACCGATTGTCGCGATATTCACGAGGTACAAGCTAGTGAGATACCGGCTTTTGATGTTATGCTAGCTGGGTTTCCGTGTCAGGCTTTTAGCATTGCCGGACTTCGCAAGGGCTTTGACGATAAAAAAGGTCGTGGCACATTATTCTTTGAGCTAGTGCGTATTATTAAGGAACATCAACCGAGTATTCTATTTTTGGAAAATGTTAAAAATCTCGTTAGTCACGACGGCGGTAATACTTTCCGTGTAATTTTAGACGAGCTAGAGCAACAAGGCTATCACGCAAAATATCAAGTACTTAACGCTATGGAGTATGGCAATGTACCACAAAATCGTGAGCGTATCTATATTGTTGCGTTTAAGGATGAAGCGGTCTATAAAAACTTTGAGTTCCCGCATCCAGTGCGCCTTACAAAAAAATTGGACGATATTATAGATTTCGACAGTAAACTGGACGACAAATACTATTACACCGCCGGCAAATATAAGGGCGATATTTATGAGAAACTTGTAGAGGCTATGGATGACGATCGTGCCGTTTATCAATGGCGTCGACAGTATGTACGCAAAAATAAGAGTGGGGTTGTGCCAACTCTTACTGCTAATCAAGGCGAGGGTGGTCATAATGTATGCTTAGTAAAGACTAAATACGGTATTCGCAAAATGACCCCGCATGAGTGTTTCAATACGCAAGGTTTTGACGAAGATTTCAAACTACCAACAAACCAAGCCGAAAGTCGGCTTTACAAGCAAGCTGGTAACTCGGTTTGTGTTTCGGTCATTAATCGTATCGCTGAACAAATCGTCGTTGCGTTGGATGAAGCTATGGCTGAGCGAAAAGAACCATTGCCAATTATTCCGACAGAAGAAGCAGAAATTGCCCCGGTAAGTATGGGACAGGAGCTAGCTCTCGCTTAAAGCTTCGTAGCTATCTTCACCCATAAATTGCTCGTAGCTACCAATTTTAGCGAAGTTAATACTGTACTTATCTTCGCTATTTTTGGTAATTTCTACCGCATCAATACCGTACTTCTCAAGCATTTCGTATGTTATTGGTATCGTAGGTGATATCTTTAGTACATCATCGATTAACCAATGTCCTAAGGCTTTATTTGGGTTCGTCATTAGCGCTTTGTCGTTTTCTTGGCAAATCTTTGCCGATAAAGTCCTTCCGTCCGGTAATTCCAAATCAAACGGTTGATCGCTCGGTGGGAAGAAATCGCGATATCTCTCATTAAACTTTTGCGAGATAGGAATATATACTTCATAAGGATCGCGTGGGCGCCCGCCCGCAAATCTCGCGTTAAGCCCGCTTCTTTCAGCAACAAACTTCCCATCTTTATTTTTCGAGTATAGAGGTAAATAAACTTTGTTTTCAGTTTCTTCATTATGAATTACTGCTGAAAGGCTGTCCCCGCCTAATAACTTTTGTTCCAATAGTAAAAACGGATCTTCGATAATTTCTACTGGCAAAATACTCTTTGCTTCGATGCCGGCAAAGTCCTTGTATAACGTACTTTTGGAAGTGTTGAAAGAATATCTATTTAGATCGTCGGTGAAAGTTATAACATTTTTCTTACGATTAATATCGTGTATATTCTCGATCGTGATGCTTTCAAGAGGACACTCAATGATTTTAATTTTCCCCGGAGTTCTAATAGTACAGTGGTAAATCATTTCGTCAAGGTTCTGCGTACGCTTGGTAAAGTCGATACGCTCGTTGCGTAATTCCGCAACGCGTAAGACCATTTCTTTGTCGGCAAGGTGTTCGTAAGATGGTTTGTCAGAGTTGAACTCGGCAATTTTTTGTAAGTTGGATCCAGTCCAAGTTTTAATGCCAATACCAATGTGTTCCTTTTTAGCATCCGCAGTGATGTCAGAACGAGATAAGTTCTCTGCGTTTAGACAACGACAGAATAGATTTTCAGTTATGCGCGATACGAGATAAGGTGATTTATTATTAGAGTATAAATGGGACAGTGACCCCATTAGTTTTAGCATCCGTTCGTAGTAATCGCGGTCAGATTGCCGGTTAGAATCTAAATAGAAATCCATGAGCAAACTATACCATGCCACACGTGATATGTAAATCTATGTTCCCATGCATTTCTCAATACTTTATACTACGCTTTCGAAAAGAGTAGTATAATTTCGTACTTGATAGTTGTGGATTAGAAAGGCAGGTCATCTAAATTTACTTAACCTGATGGCGTACCTACATTTTCATTAACTTCGCTAGCATTATTTGTATTATCCTGATCACCATCGACAATAAATTTTGCTCGCTCCAATAGCTCGTCAAAAGTTATAATCTCAGGATTCAATGTGTTCCGCCTGAAGCGTTCAAATGAGGACCATTTTTCCCTATCGTCTTCAAGCTCAGCCGTATTACCAATAACCACTAGTCCTTTCGGTTGTACTGTATGAATATCGCCCATTTTATCCCTATTCTCGTCGCTACGAGAGCCTTCAATCTCCCATTTTGCACAGTTAGCCTGCACTTGTGCGATAGCCCCAGACAGCTCTTCACTAGCTGGGTAGGCTCCGTTTCTATATTTCTTACCGAGAAGTTCAGTTGAGTGCTTTTTAATTTCGACTAAACATGTATATTTAACTGTAGCTTGACTATAAGTTAGAAAATCACCTCTTTGGTCGCCCTTGCCATCAATAGCCTCTCCGCCATAATGAGGTTGCGCCTGACTAACTTTTAAAATTTGATGGCGTAATCCAAGCCCGAAAACCCACTTATTATTCTCAAAGAAATCCTGCCAATCAGCTTCATTAGTCTCGTCATTCTTCATAAGCTCTTGGAATTTCGCAAGAGATTCTCTTCGCATTTGCTGAATTCTTGAATCTGCCAAAGTAGTTGCCATATCTGGCGATTCGGAAGAAAGCGTTGACCAAAAACGTACTACTGCGCCATTTTTTAGCATGCTTTGAACAGCTTTTGCTACATTTTTATCAGAAATTACTAAATCATCTTGATCAACTAGAGTGTATTTCTGTATACCTTTAGCAATACCACCATCCGAACGAACCTTGTCGAATTTAAGAATCGTATCTAAGAGTTTCTTGACGGCGCTATTACTTAACTTCACTTTTACACCATCACCAACGGCGATGTTTCTGAAGTTTTGCTTAATAGGCTCATCCCTACCGTCTTTGCCGAGTTTATAGCGAATGATATCACCTCCAACTCCCTGGTCAGATATATGCCCCTGAAAGACCGTGCGTGTCTGAGGAGTTGATCCAAGTTCAACTGGCTCACATTCGGCATAATTTTTAGCATAGCCCTTTGTATAGATTACTTCTTGCGCCATATACCTATATTATACCACGCTATTAGCACTCTATAACTATAAGTGCTAATGCTTAATTTTCACTATCTCCCTCTAGGTACCTTGTTAATGCCGACCAAACTACGTCCGACCCTGAAGACTGCTATTTCCCCAAAACTCGCTTGATAAAACCAGATTTGTGGGATGTATATGCTTTTCGGTCATTTGGATATGAATAAAATGGGTACGGTTATATTCTGTTCCCTTGCGTAGGAGAATCTCGCCCGGCTCATTGTCAGTTTTGACAGAATATTGTGGCAATTGATCGAAAGCCTGCCGCACCTTCTCGAAGTCAGACAGATTTTTAAGCCCGACCGCTATATCTATAATTGGTTTTGCGTCTAGCTGATCGATCGAAGTCGAACCAATGTGTCGGATGTCCAGAGCAAGCGAGCCAAAGATATTTAATAGCCTCTGCTTTTCCAGTTCAAAATCATCTCGCCACTTAGGGCTCCATCTCTCTAGCTTAACTTCACCAACTCTGAGACCCATTTCGCTCCTTTAGCCTAATTGTAACATACTGTTAGTTTCATCTTCCTACTACCTATACTCTAACTAGCCAGGCAGCGGAGGGGGAAGCCGAGATTACGATAGGGTTTATCATTTGAAGAAATGGCACCATCACTTCCAAAATAAAGTCCATAAGCAGTGTTAAGATCAAGCCCTGACATGAATGACCATGAATAACCGACTCGGCCAGAATATCTCAATTTGCTATTGCCAATACTAATATACCCGCTGCGCACAAATTACCGCCACTTATGCTACACTATATAACAATATGTCTGACCAAATTATCACCACCGATTATTACGGCAACAAATACACCGCCAAGCCAGAAGATCTAGAAGTTTCCATCCATGTTTATGGCATCGCCATTGAAGATGGCAAAGCTCTAATTTCTCCTCAATTTGACGGCTATGATTGGCCGGGCGGTACTTTTAAGCTTGGTGAAGATACAATCCAGACTCTAAAACGCGAATTTAGAGAAGAAACCGGCTTTGAAGTTGAACCTATTGAGCTTCTCGATGTCGAAACCAGCCTTTTCCATCACTATAAGCGTGGCACTGATCACCATTCCATCCTCGTGTTTTATCTCGTCAAAATTGTAGGCGGGGAATTATCCGATGCCGGATTTGATGCTGATGAACGTGAATACGCCAAGCTCGCCGAGTGGGTACCGCTCGACAAATTACGCACCATGCATCACGCCTGTAGCATTGGTATTTCTGACAAATTATTAGATTTGATCGAATCCAAACATTAGCTACATGCTATAATACAGATATTATGATCAAGGCCGAAGAGTTTACTATCAAAAGTCAACACGATAATCTCGAACTTGGCGTCAGCCTGCGTATCCCAGATCATCCCAAAGGTATCCTACAAATCGTTCATGGCATGGCCGAACATCGTGAGCGTTATCATGATTTTATGGATTTTTGCGCCGAACATGAGCTCATCACTATCATCCACGATCATCGTGGACATGGTGCTAGCATAAAAGATAAATCTGATTATGGATATTTCTATCAAGATGGTGTGGAGGGAATTATTGCTGATGTTCACCAAATCACGGAGTATGTTCGCGGGCGCTTCCCGAATCTCCCGCTTACTTTACTAGGTCATAGTATGGGTTCGTTAGTTGTTCGCTGTTATACACAGAAATACGATCAAGATATTGATGCATTGATTGTTTGCGGGTCTCCTAGCAAGCGTTTTGGCTCGGAACTTGGCGTAGTCGCCGTGAAATTCCTCAAAGTCCTGAAAGGCGAACGTCATCGTAGCCAGCTCGTTAATCGGTTAGCTTTTGGCAACTACAACAAGAAGTTTGGCCAAGTCGCGAGTCCAAATTCTTGGATTGTTAGCGATCCAGCCGTCGTCGCAGCATATGATGCCGATGAACGTGATGGATTTGTTTTTACGCTCAATGGTTTTGAAGTTCTCTTTAGTCTCATCAACCGCGCCTATAGTAAATCGGGCTGGGCGGTGCAAAATCCTGATCTCCCGATTCTTTTTATTGCTGGTGCTGACGATCCATGCATCATAAGCGAAAAGGATTTCCTAAAAGCAGTCAATTTCCTGCGTAGTCGTGGCTATCATAATGTAGAGAGCAAGCTCTACCCTCATATGCGTCACGAGATTCTTAATGAGACTGGTAAAATCGAAGTTTGGCAAGACGTCCTCGATTGGACGAAACATGCGCAATGATTATTTGACCACGACTTACCACAGTGCTAAAATATAACCTATTAGAATTGTTATTGATTGAGGAGTTTTATGCCACAAAAAACCAAAAAACCTGCCGCCAAAGGAAATAATTTATTGCGCTGGTTTGCCTTTACTTGTTTATTGTTCTTGTGCTGTGCTGGAATTGCCTCCATATTATCACCACAAGGAAATATCGAAGAAGTTCCACTTTCCGACGTCATCGCTCGCGCTAATGATGAAAATGGTAATATCGAAAAAATCACCGTCGAAGGTAGCAACATCAAAATCACTCTCAAAGGCGAAGATCGCTATTCGCAAATTTCACGCAAAGACACCGCCGGTACACTTTATGAACAAGGATTAGTTGATCATTGTAGCGATCTTACCGGAGAAGATTTCGTTACTTGTCAGAATAAGTATCCCACTATTGAGTACGTCGAAGTCTCTAATTTTTGGGATGTTGCGCTTGATATCGCCATTATTATTATCCCAGTTATCATTGTCGTACTATTCTTTAGTTCTATGATGCGCCAAGCTCAATCTATGAATAATCAATCAATGGGCTTTGGCAAAGCTAAAGCCAAACTCTACGGTCCAGATAAGAAAAAAGTCCTCTTCAAGGATGTAGCCGGCAATGAATCTGCCAAGCAAGATCTCGCCGAGATAGTTGATTTTCTCAAGGAGCCAAAGAAATATGAAAAATTAGGCGCGCGCATCCCACGTGGTGTTTTGCTCGCTGGCGAGCCTGGTACCGGCAAGACGCTCATGGCTCGCGCCGTTGCTGGTGAAGCCTCTGTGCCGTTCTTCAGTATTTCTGGTTCTGAATTTGCTGAGATGTTCGTCGGTGTTGGTGCCTCTCGTGTCCGCGATCTTTTCTCCAAAGCCAAAAAGAATGCCCCCAGCATTATCTTTATTGACGAAATCGATGCTGTTGCTCACAAGCGCGATGCGCGCGGAGGAGCCGGTCGTGAAGATGAACAGACCTTGAACCAGATTCTCGTCGAGATGGATGGTTTTGACAACGATTCTGGCGTTATCGTCATTGCTGCAACCAACCGCGTCGATATGCTAGACAAGGCTCTTCTCCGTCCTGGCCGTTTCGATCGCCATGTTAATGTCACTCTCCCCGAGCGCAAAGATCGCCTAGAAATCCTCAATGTTCATTTTGACAAGAAGCCTATCGAAAAAGACGTCGATCTAGATGCTCTTGCCGCCAAAACTGCCGGTAGCTCTGGTGCTGATCTTGCTAATATTGCAAATGAAGCCGCCATCACCGCTGCTCGCGAAGGCCACAAGGCTATCACTAATGCCGACTTGACTGAAGCTTTTGAACGCGTCGCCATTGGTCCAGAGCGCAAAAGCAAAGTTATGAATGAGCACGAGCGCAAGGTTACCGCTTATCATGAAGCCGGCCATGCTATCGTCGGTCACGTCCTCCCCGATTCTGATCCTGTGCACAAGGTTACTATCATCCCACGTGGGCGTACTGGTGGCGTGACTTGGTTCCTCCCACCAGAAGACCGTAGTTATAAGAGTATTTTCGAGCTAAAAGACATTCTCGCCCGTGCTATGGGCGGCCGTATCGCCGAAAAGCTTATCTTTGGTAATGATGCCGTCACCACCGGTGCCTCCTCCGATTTGCGTAATGTCGCCCAGTTAAGTAAGGAAATGATTGTTGAAGAGGGAATGGGCAAGCAGACTCGCAATTTGGTATTCCCGGAAGGAGAGACTGGATATTATACGATTTCTACCGGTAAGCCATATTCCGAAAAAACTGCCGAGCTAATTGACCAAGAGGTTAAAGTACTATCCGATGAGGCCGCTGCACGTGCCGAAGCCGTCCTCAAAGCCAATTTGCCAGTTCTCGATAAGCTTGCCGAAGCCCTCCTCAAGCAAGAAACCCTCGAAGAGAAAGAACTCGCCCCCATCCTTAAAGACACCAAGCTCCCCCCAGCCGCGAAGCTACACTGACACGGTACAGCAATGTCAGAAAAACTCAAGTTTAACGGCGAGCGAAGTGAAAATTCTGCTTATGCTAATTATGAAGCTTTGTCACAAAATCGCCAGAGCTTGCGCGACATCGGCAGACGGGCGTTAGGGTTATTCCGTCGGACCCCGCCCGAAGACGATTCCTCCGCAAGCAGGCGCGCATACTATGAGAAATCCTTTGCCGAAATACTAAATACGGATGAAGACTACGACTTTTCGGATCAGGATTCATTAAACGTTATTACCGATATTGAGAGCCAATCCCTCACGGATCACCGTTTTGATCGTACACAGGATATTCATTTTACTATGACCCAAGCGATCAATCGTCAAATTCCACTTGCCGAAGTAGTCAATAGCCTTGCTCTCAAGGCTAGTCTGGGCGACGCTCCCCGTAAGGAGTCTGACGGAAGACGCTACGCTGCAAAAAGAGACATTATTGATACTGCTTTCCGTGAGCGTGCGCTTAATGATGCTGGTAGTATGTTTATCAAACAGGAAGTTCTCCCAGTCATTGATCAAGCAAAACCACAGTCAATCAGTGGTAAAACCATCCTTATTAAGAGTGCACTTAAAAATTTCAATGGTAGCCCAGAAGCGCAGGCCCGTTTCCAGACCATCGCATCAGAAATCTTGCCTATTATCGATAATAATGACGAGAATAGGTTCCAGGTGCAAGTGCTGGGTTCGGTCATTGAACATTCAGACAATAGCGACACAATGCATGAGACTCTTGAGTTTGCTCGACGGACACTTCTACCTATTGTTGAAGCCAAAGATAATATGAACAAGACCGTCTTTTGCGAACTTGCCGACCGCGTAATCGCAGAGCCCGAGTCTCGAGATTTCTATGAGCACACTGTTTTACCAAAACTACAAAATGGAGACGAATCGCTAGGATTTTTAGCTAATACCAATTTTCTACGCAATGAAAGACGTATCAAGAATTACAATCTTGACTGTCTGACGACAAAAATATCCCCTCGCAGCCTAAATCAATTGCTCCAAGAACGCCGACAATTGACAACTACGGAAGTGTCCAAGTTAGAGCAAAACCGCATTGACGCTTTGGCTATCGAACGCACCGTAATCGACGACCATAGTTTTATTCATCACGAGCTACCCGAGACTCATAATCTAATTTCGGCTATGGTTAATTACTATGACGCAAAAGACACTCCACAATTTGCCATAGCAAAAGAGAATCTACAATCCGTAGTTGATCGTTGCCAAGCGCCAGACGGTTCCAATGGCGCTAGCTATGGTGATCTATCTGGTCATGTTTTTGCACTTGAAAACTATGATACCATCATCGACGGCGAGGTTAGGGATGATTATACTTCAAGAAAATATCATGAGCCAGCTATTGATATTTTGCGCCGCCTCAAAGAAAATACTAGCACCGAAATTTCATCCCCTCCCAAGACCGATGACGAAAAGCTCAATCATCTCCTGCACAAAATCAACCCGCATCGTAGCCTAGAAACTGGAGAAGTCATCTTGGACTGGAACGAGGTTGGAGATCTCGTTGGCTATATGAACCAGAGCCTTATATCTCGGCAAGGTGAATACGGATTTTTGCCTAATGATGTTGAGGCTATTGCCTATACCGAGCGCATGGCGACATATGCTATACAGAACATCTCCGAGAAACAACGCCAAGAATTGCCTTTTGATGCAAGTTTCCGTGAAATTATTAAATTTAATCGCTTGACGGCTAGCTATGACTCCTACAATGCATCTGAATTTGAACGGTTTTGGAATTGGTTTAGCGATACCTCACTAGAGCCCTCAAAAACCCAAGAGCACTATGTGAGACTACAACTGGATGTTGTAGCGCAATTAGGTAAACTAGCAAAATACTACAAGCAGATCGACAAACCAGAACTCGCTAGCTCACTCCAATCTGGAGGTCTCGCAAGTGAAATAATCAGTTTGACTGATCCTCGCCCTGCAAAAACCTTGCGTGAGATTGCTGATCGCAGAGCACCGCAGTTCTAGTGCTTAACTAATCCTATTACAAAAACATGACTGCAGTAATGCCACTGCAGTCATAAAGTACTTTATGGATTTTTGATGAGACGCTTTTGCGACCGTCTTTACTATAATTATAACACAGATAGTGAATAAAGTCAACCCTTTATCCACCCCTATAATCATGGTATAATCAAAACGTGCCCGAGTGGCGGAATTGGTATACGCGTTCGACTTAAAATCGAATGGAGCAATCCATATGGGTTCAAGTCCCATCTCGGGCACCACGAAATAAGTTTGACTCTATGTCGAACTTATTTTTGCTACAGGAACGTCAGAGCCTCTATCCTCCTACTACCTATACTCTAACTAGCTAGGCAGCGGAGGGGGATGCCGAGAAAGGTACTGACAACATAACTAGGGTCGATATTGGCGTCACCATTAATGCCTAATGTACGGGCTCCGCCTAGAGTAGAATAGGCAAGTGAACTCCATAGATAACTATCCTGGCCGATGTATTTGAACTTTTGCTCATTGATGTTTGTATCTCCGCTGCGCACAAAGTAAATGCCCAGCTCGTCAGTGCTACGATCGCACCCTTTGCGATTATTTGTCGGAAGAATTAGCTTTTATGCTACAATATAACTATGAAAACTAAAAAAGGCTTCACTCTTATTGAGCTAATGATCGTTGGCTTCTTTATAGCTTTACTCCTGATTATTTTCTTCATTCAAAAATCCAACGTCGAAGCAATGGATCGCGACGACAAGCGTAAAACCGCTATCAATGCTATGTATTACGCCCTTGAAGAATATTACTACCCGAAATACGGCTACTATCCTAGTGAAATTTCCGAAGATGTCCTGCCAGTCATTGATCCGGCACTCTTCACCGACCCACTCGGGACTAATTTGGGTATAGATGGTAGTTCTTATAGTTACGAAGTTGCCAATTGTAACTCTAATAATGAATGTCAGGAGTTCACTCTCCGCACCCAGCTTGAAAAAGAAGACGCCTATATTAAAAAAGGCAAAAAATAACTCACAAGGAGTGCTCACATATGATCGAATTTCATACGGACCAAAACATAAAGGTTGATCCGGAGAAGATTGCTCGTCAAATTGCAGAAATCCAGCAAGACCCGATGGGTGGATGGTTCGATTTGCCGGAAAACTACGATCGCGATGAGCTAACCGCTATTAAGGACGCCGCTGCAAAGATTAAATCAGATTCCAAATTCCTCGTCTGTATTGGTATCGGCGGGTCTTATCTCGGGCACAAAGCTCTTATTGAGGCCTTGCAACCATATAGCTCCACCAAGATTCTTTATGCTGGCAATTCATTGAGCTCTAGGGAATTACGCCAAGTTATGACGACGATTGGCGACGCCAGTTTTTCGATCAATGTCATCTCCAAATCTGGCACAACTACAGAGCCGGCAGTTGCTTTTCGCATTCTGAAACAAAAGCTCATCGACAAATACGGCGACAAAGCAGCCTCCAGGATTTATGCTACGACCGACTCTAGCAAGGGTGCGCTCCATGATGAAGCTATCTCCGAAGGTTACACTCGTTTTGTCGTACCAGATAACATCGGCGGGCGTTATTCCGTATTAAGCGCAGTCGGCTTATTGCCTCTAGCGGTTGCTGGCGTTGACATCGATGCCTTGCTGACTGGTGCTGCTGACGAACGACAGGGAATTATTAGCTCAAATGATTACGCAGCATCCCCCGTAGCATGTTATGCAACTATGCGTGCGAAGTTAGCCAAGCATTATAACGTTGAAGTATTAGCCACTTTTGAGCCGTGCTTACATGATTTTGCCGAGTGGTGGAAACAACTTTTTGGCGAGTCAGAAGGTAAGAAACGCAAAGGTATCTTTCCGGCCTCTGTAGTTTATACAACTGATCTTCATTCGCTAGGGCAATACCTCCAGGAAGGGAAACGTAATATTTTTGAGACTATGTTGGTCTTTTCCGATGATAAATCTCCCGAAATCCTCGTTAATGAGTCCAGTAACGACCTTGATGACTTGCAGTATCTCGAGAATCGCACCTTATCCTATCTCAATCAAACCGCCTGCGCCGCCACTATCGCCGCCCATCGCGCTGGCGGTATACCAGTTTCAGAGATTATCGCACCAGACCTGTCTGCTCATTCACTCGGTGGCCTAGTCTTCTTCTTTGAGACTGCTTGCGCCCTTTCGGCCAAACTCCAGAAGCTCAACCCCTTTGACCAGCCCGGCGTCGAGGCTTACAAGACCAACATGTTCCGTTTACTTGGCAAGCCTGGATTCACCGATTAACCATTTGCAAAAACCAATTTCTAGCGTATAATTTTATGCATGAGTAAGACTCGTGTCGTGATTGCTTTAGGTGGGAATGCTTTACAGCAAAATGGAGAAGTTACTGCCGAAGCTCAAAAAAAAGTCGCCAGCCAAATCGGTGAAATTATTGCCAAGCTATCCACTCGCTATGAGATTATCGTAGCGCATGGTAATGGCCCGCAGGTTGGAAATATTCTCGTACACGAAGAAGCCGCCAGTACCTCCAATGCTCCGGCTATGCCACTCGAAACTGCAGTCGCTATGAGTCAAGGCCAAATCGGCTATTGGCTGTCGCAGGCCATAGATAACGCTTTTGCCCGCCGTCGTCAGACTAAAAAAGTCGTCAGTGTCGTTACGCAAGTCGTCGTCGATCGCAACGATCCGGCCTTTCGTTGGCCGACGAAGCCGATTGGTGAATTTTATACTGCCGAGCAGGCCGTCAAACTTACCAAGACACGTGGTTGGGAAATGCGTGAAGATTCTGGGCGTGGTTATCGTCGTGTTGTCCCTTCGCCAAAACCTATCGATATTATCGAGCGCAAAGCTATTGTGTCGCTCGTCCAGTCCGGTGCCATCGTCATTGCTGTTGGCGGTGGTGGTATCCCAGTAACTCGTACCAAAGTTCTCAAAACCCTCAAGGGTGTTGATGCAGTCATTGACAAAGACCTTGCCGCCGAAAAACTCGCCGAGCTCGTCAAAGCCGATATTTTCGTCTCCGTCACCGGCGTACCCAATGCCTATCTAAACTTCGGCAAACCGAATCAAATTGCGCTAGGTATGCTGACCCCTACAGAAGTTTTTGAGCATGTCAAGGCTGGACATTTTGGCGTTGGTTCAATGTTGCCCAAAATCCAAGCCGTAGCTGGGTTCGCCAGCAAGAAACGTATTGGTATTATCACCTCCGCCGATAATCTCGAACTTGCCCTCAAGCGTCGCTCGGGTACGATCGTGCAGGGATAGAGTACACACTACAGACAATCTCCACGCTGTGGAGCTATACTACAATACTAGCACAAAATATAATTCTTGTCAAGCATAAACTCTATTTACGACAGCTCTCTCGCCGCAATTCTCACCGCATCATTCCAGCTCATCGCTACATGCGGCGTACCAGCTAATTCTGATACCTTCAAACCGCACCTCACTGCTAGAGCTATTTCCTGAATTACCAAATCTGCATCTGGACAAACAATTGTCGCACCAATTATCTGTCCCTTTGGATTCACAGTTAGTTTCACAAAACCTGCGCGAAAATCGTTTACATTCGAAGCCGGAATCGCATCCAGCGGAACGATTACCGTCTTTTGTTTCTGTTTTAGCTGTGCACATTCCATTTCATTTAGACCAACTTTTGCTACTTTTGGCAAAGTATTTGTCATCCGTACGAATCCTGTATAATTAATCAAATTCCCAGCATTTTTTATTGCATTTAATGCCGCTAATTTACCTTCATAAGTTGCCTTTTCGATTGAGCTTTCTCCCCCTAGGATATCTCCTGCCGCCCAAATATGATGATTTGTCGTTCGTAGATTTTGATCAACTTTAACTCCGCGATAATCAAATTTCACACCGGCATTCTCAAGTCCAAAATCCGTCGCTGGCTCTTGCGTCGTCGCCAGGACAATCGCTTCTACTCGCACTGCTTTTTCCTGCCCGTCACGCACAAAGACCACTTGCTGCCCGCCATTACTTGGTTGTAATGCCACTACTCTAGAATGTTCCAAAATTTTCACACCAAAACGATCACGCAAATGCTTACTGATCACCTCACTCGCTTCCGGATCTTCACGTGGTAAAATTCTCCCTTGAGCCTCTATGAGTAGTACTTTTACTCCTAACGCCCCAAAATATTCCGCTAGTTCGCACCCAGTCGAACCTCCGCCGACGATCAGGAGGACTTTTGGCAATTTCGCCATTCGTAGAGCCGTATCTGGAGACCAGCAATTCACTGTATCAATCCCCGAAATTCCATTCACCGCCAGAGTAGTACCAGTCGCAATCAAAAACTTCTCACTACGAATTCGCTGATTTCCCACTACTATCTCGTGTGGACCTACAAACTGGGCGAAACCATGAAAACAATCAACTCCTGCATTTTCAAAAATTTTACGACTACCGCCGCCTGATCGTCGCACCGCCGCCGCTTGCCAATTCAGCACCGTCGGGTAGTTATATCGCAAAGTTGAGCTCGACATCCCAAACCGCGATCCAGCCACTGCTTCCGCATACCTCTGTGCGAAACCCAGACCCGCCGCATAGGGAATATCACGATAATTCAGGGTTGTCCCACCCCAGCGATCCGCTTCGACAATCGCTGTCCTCGCGCCCAGACCAGCCGCCATCAAAGCCGCCGCACTTCCTGCTGCGCCGCTGCCTATGACCAGATACTGATAATCGCTTTTTGTCATTCAACCACCCATTAATCTTCTTATATTATTTTACCACGAATTTGATAAACATAAGCCAAATCAGAATTATATTTTAGCATCTCGGTATAAACTCGTCGATTTATGTCATCAGTCGTCACCACAGCACGCTTTTCTACCCATTTTGCCACTTCTGTCGCCACTTTTTCGGCTACAATTTCTGCTGCGCCAGCTGGCATTTTCACTGCTTTTGCGTCACGCAAAATCTGCCGCTTCAACTCCTGCACATTGAATTCTATCGCTTGCGGCTCACGCGTTTTCTTGTCTTTCCGCCTCAAGCTTCTCATACGAGTACCTCAAAAGTAAACAAGAAAAATGCCAACACGCAGAACCCAATTCCTGTCAAAAGTCGGAAGAAATTTTTATGCTTCACCCGCCAGCGTTGTACATCGACTACAGTCTGACCTTTGCGGATTATTAACCTCAAAACAATCAATGGCACAACCGTAATCGCTGCATATACTACTACTGCCAAAATTTGATACAGTGGCGGCAATTTCATGATGCTATTTGCTGATACTACCATTAGCACGATCGTAAATGGCATTTCCGCCAGGCTAGTCAGTGCACCGAGCGAAAATGCTTCGATACTATTGTTAGTTGTTTTTGCTCGCTGACCAATAAAGCGCGCAACACCTCGTGGCAGCCACAATTCCGTACTTTTTCCGATACGATAATAAAACATCCATGTCGCTATTGCAAGCGCGACTAGCATGCCAACGACTATCACTAGCTCCTCTACATACAGTGGTTTTTCAAAATATCTATCCAAGAGGAACACCATTGACCCCAACGTCAAAAAAACCAAAACCACAATCCCTACAATATAGCTATCGACTAAATTTCGAGTCTTTTTCCGTACATGCTTACCAATGCTGGCATGATATAAAAGCAGCAAAGACCCCAGACTAACCTGCAGAGTCGCATGAATCACAGCCGCCAAGAACACCTCGCTAAAGGGAATGACCATCTCCATATTCCGATTATAACACACTTATGCTTGTATATATTTTCAAATTTGTGCTATGCTCCGGGCATGAAGAAATTTTTACATCATTTTCAGAATGTGCTCACGTTTGGCAACGTCCTGGTTGTTATTGGGGCAGCTCTTTTGCATACTATCCCACTATGCAACTATCAAGAAGCCGAAAAACTGACAGAAGCTGCTCCATCCGAGCTATTAACTATTACGCCCGAACTACCACAGCCTGCCGAAGATATTACGGATCAATGGAAATTTAATTCAGATTTAGTAATTTGGGCCGTCAATCCCGGTTATACCGTTGACGGAACTCGTGATGTCGGAGAGTTTATCGAATTACACAGGACTACCGACACTTCAATTTCGCTCGCTGGCTATGCGCTACGCTATACTAATTCAAGTGGTACTACCACTTCACTCATTGACTTTTCTGAAGGTAGCTCTATGGCCGGCGAGTCTCTCCTCTTACGTCTTGCCAAGACGTCAACCCCAAACCAAGCTGATGCGACTTATATGACGACATTGGCTATGTCAGGCGGAAAAGTTGAGCTTGTGTTTAATAACGAAGTTGTTGATAGCGTATGCTGGTCTGGTAAGGGAGATTGCTACGCTGCCTTCAAGAGTTCTAGACCGACGACTCTACTACGCGACGCAGAAAATGGCATTTTTACACACGTCACAGATTATCAACCAAATTTCGACAGTAGCCATCCGTCATTAATTTTGCCAGAAATTCCTGACGACACTTCAGACTACACTGATTCTTCTGCAGCTGCAAAATGTGGTAGGATTGAGTTCTCCGAGATACTTTCCTACTATGCTGATAATAAATCCGAGCAGTTTATTGAGCTTTTTAATCCTACCGATCAAGATATAAATCTTGTCGGATGCAGTTTGCGCTACAAAAATAAAACCTATCCACTCTCCGGCGTAATAACTGCTAATCGATACTATACCTACCGTCCTGACCAATCAACACCCAGTTTTAGTCTCACCAAGAATCCTAATACTTCTAACCTTATTGAACTATTGGGTTCAAATACGCCTGTCGATGCGCTGGTTTATAATCACGGACAGAAAAAATCTACCTCTTACGCCAAATTTTACGATCAAAACGGCGAGGAAATTTGGCAATCTACTTATTCCCCTACACCAGGCGAGCCTAATATACTGCAGGAGTTTCGATCTTGTCCAGAAGGGAAAGTTATCAATGTCGCGACCGGGAATTGTGTAAAAGCTAGCTCCTTTAAAACCGTCACGACAGATTGTCCAGAAGGTAAATATCGTAATCCACTCACCGGACGCTGTAAAAAAATTGAATCCGAAGATGGTGGGCCCAAGCCCTGTGCCGAAGGATATGAACGTAACCCAGAGACTAACCGCTGCCGCAAAATTAAAAAATCTAATTCTGGAGCCGATTATCCTCTAGTTCCAGAGACATACTCTGATAATTCAACATTCATCGCATTGGGAGTAGTTATACTATTAGTTTCTGCTGGCAGCATTTATATTGTTCTACAATTTCGCCACGAAATCATGCGGCTGTGTCGAAAACTTCGCCAAAGCTTCAATCGTATTCGCCAGCACCTGCTCACGCGATGCCGTAGCCTTCACCGGCACAAGAAGCCCTAATTCTTGGTAATGCCTTAACACCGGAATAGTCTTTTCCTTATATTCTTTAATGCGCATTTGAAAAATCTGTGGGTCAATGTCATCCGAGCGCAATCCTCGATCGTCTAGCATCTTTGCAGCTTCCCAGCGTTCAGCCACGTCTTGCTCGGTTAATTGCAACATGACCGCCGCCCGAATTGGATGCCCACTCGCTTTTGCAACGTGCATGACTTGGTCTTCCTCACCAAACCAACGTCCGATAGAAGACAACACAAGCGAATAATCTGCGATTTCTGGCTTCTCAAAATAAGGTAGTACCCACTCATAAAATATATTTGATGGCATTAGCTTCCCACCACTAGTAAAATCTTGGTTCGACGATTTTTCCATCGCTCGCGCGATCATTCCAGATGATAAAAATTTCCCACCTAACTTTTCGGCTAACTGCACTCCGACGGTATCTTTACCGCTCATTGGTAAGCCGAATATATTAATACTCCCCGTCCCCAGCCAGGCCTTAATTCTCTCAATTTGTGCGTCCATAACAAGATTATACCATGTATGCTATAATATAAATATGAGTTTAACTAAACGCCAAGAGGGCATCCTTTTTGCAATTATTGAAGAATATGCCGAAGTTGCTACGCCAGTTGGTAGTGTCACCCTAGCCAAACTTTTTAATGTGTCTTCGGCGACCATTCGCTCTGAAATGGCGCGTCTCGAAGATTCGGGCTATATTGCGCAGCCACATACATCTGCTGGACGTGTCCCAACTGATGCAGGATACCGTTATTATGTTAATGCTTTGTCTGAACGTCCAGAAGAAATCGAAGCCTTCAACAAGTTACACGGTGACACACATGACGAAAAGCCCCTAGAGCGCAGCAAGCGAGTACTTGAAGTCCGGATCGGTTCTCAAGCGCGAGCAGATTTCGCAATTCGGGGTGCCGTCGATTCGCTCGTCGAATTGACAGGTAATCTCGGTCTGGCCACTATCGGCGATCAACTTTACCTTTCTGGCATGTCGCGACTTTTTACGCAGCCCGAATTTCTTGACACACATCGTGTTCAAGCGGTAGCCGAACTTTTGGATAATCTTGAGCCGTGGTTGCGTGAGGCCGCACCTGGTCAACCATTAAATATTTTCATTGGCAAAGAAAACCCGATTGGCAAGACCTCTCAAGTTTCTCTAATCATTAGCCGATTCCGCTCGCCGTATTCTGATCGCAGTTATATTGGCGTGCTTGGCCCCACGAGACAAAATTACGCAAAAGTTATGTCATTAGTACGCCGTGCCGGAAGTATGTTAGAGGATACATTAGCAATTAATTAGAATAAAAGGAAGATTATTATGACGAAGACCAATTTAGATACAGCACCACAAAAATCAGAAGAACCAGTCGACACACAGCCGCAAGATAAAACATTCATCCTTGAAGCCCAAATTGTCGAGCTTACTAATGATCTCCAGCGTACACGAGCGGATTTTGAAAATTTTCGTAAACAAGTTGAAGCACAAAAAACTCAAACTGCAAGTAGCTCCAGAGAAGCAACGGTAGTGAAATTCCTTACCTTAATTGATGACTTTGATCGTGCGCTTGGCTCTTATCCTGAACAGCTTGCCCCTCTACAAAAAAGCTTTTCCAAAACCCTCGCTGGATTAGGATTAGAAAAAATCAACTCTGATCCAGGAGTAGAGTTTAATCCAGATTTGCACGAAGCAGTATCGGTAGCTGATGACGAAGGCGAAACCGAAGTGATCGATGAGACCCTTCGTCCAGGATATCTTTATGACAATCACGTCATTCGCCCAGCAATGGTAAAAGTCAAACATCTTGACGACCAAAACCGTCAAGCTTAAGCTTCAGAATCTTCCCCAAACTTCCTCCAGGTGCTATAATAAAACCATGAGCAGTTCAGGAGGTGATTCAACAGAGTATATTCGACGCCGTGTTCGCGCTTGCGATTATCTGGTAGTAGCACAGTTGTTTTTGCGTAGTGATTTTCTTCTATCGCGTCCACTCACTAAAGACGACATTAAGCCTCGACTACTAGGCCATTGGGGGACTTGTCACGGCATCAATGTTGCTTATGCCAATTTACACGAGTATTTTAGTACCGAAAAACAGGAAAATGTTTTTGCCGAAGGCATGAAAGAAAAACAGCTTTCCCAAATCAACCCTTTTAGCGTTAATAATAAGCCTCAAAAATCGGAGCATGAATCCCCTACTAGAGGTGAAAAGATTGTCGATCCTAACTTCTCCTTTATTTTAGGACCCGGACATGGATTCCCGGCGTTGCAGGCCAATCTATTTATTGATGGCGAGCTGGAAAAGGTTGACCCCAAAGCTACTCGTGACGAGAGCGGTATCAGTTATGTATGTAAAAAGTTTTCTTGGCCTGGTGGCTTTCCGTCACACGCTAGTCCACTTACTCCGGGTGTCATTTGTGAGGGTGGGGAATTGGGCTATGCATTAGGTGCTGCCTATGGTTATGCATTAGGTCATCCGGAGCGTAAAATCGCTGTTATGATCGGTGATGGCGAGCTGGAAACGGCGACAGCACTGGCGTCACTGAATCTAGTAAAAACTGTCGGCAATCATGCTGCAAATGGTCATGTTTTGCCGATTTTACACCTCAATGGTTATAAGATTTCTGCCCCTACGCTCTATGGACGCAAATCCGAACGTGAACTATGCGAAATTGTGCGTGGATTTGGCTACACTCCAATTATAATTAGTGGTGACTCACCAGAGTGTTTCCAATCTGCACTAAAAAAATCCGAAAAGTTCGAGTATCCTTTTTTCATCCTACGTACCGAAAAGGGTGCCACTGGCCCCACCGAGATTCACAATCGCAAAATTGCTGGCAACTTTCTTGCGCACCAGATTCCTCTACCAGAAGCTCAGACCGACGACGCAGAATTAAAAGCCTTAAATGAATGGCTAGAAAGCTACCATTTTTCCGAATTATTTGACCCAAAGAAAGGATTCAAACTATGATTGATGTCGTAGATAATCCAGGAGAGCAGAAATTCTCACCCGCTAGAAGCATCGGAGCCATCATGGCCGATTACATGGCGAAGCATGAAGATTTCTATTTATTCTCACCGGATGAAACTACTAGCAATAAACTCGATGCGGTCTTTGAGGTCTCCGAGCGAGCATGGAATCTACCAAGTGAAAGTTTTGATTTGCCCGAATCAGCACATGGACGTATTATTGAAATGCTCTCCGAAAACACACTCTTTGCCTGTATGTCTGGACATCTAATTTCTGGTGACTCTGCCGCTATGACGAGTTACGAAGCCTTCTTTAATATTATTACATCTCAAATTATTCAGCACATCAAGTTTTTACAGCAATCCGAGACGGTCAAATGGCGACCAGATTATCCAGCGGCTAACCTCCTCTCAACTAGCACTTGTTGGCGTCAAGATCATAATGGTTTCACGCATCAGTCTCCAGCATTAATTTCGACTTTATTAAGTCTGCCCAGTGGGTTATCCAACTGTCTTTTCCCAGTTGACGACACTGCTGCCGAATCGGCATTTATCTATATGATGAGATCAAAGAATGTTGTAAATCTTACAACATTTAACAAAACCGATCAGCCCCGTTGGCTCGATTCTCATCAAGCCGATGCGCAATTTAGTCATGGTGGTGTAAGTATCTTTGATTTCATATCTGATAAAGACCCCGATTATATCTTGGTGGGGGTCGGTGATATTGTGAGTTGTGAAGCCATCAAAGCAATCGAGATCTTGCGTGCAGATTTACCAGAAAAGAAATTCCGCTTCGTCAATATATCTGCACTCTCATACAACGCAATCGGTACGACTGACCGCAAACTCAAACAGACCGAGTTCAATGAGCTGTTTACTGTCGATAAGCCAATTATTGCCAATTTTCATGGTTACCCGTTGACACTGAAGCAAATCCTCACGAATTATGCTGATGTGCGACGCATTACTGTGCACGGGTTTATGGACAGGGGAAGCACGACTACACCATTTGAAATGTTGAGCATGAATGAGGCTTCGCGCTACGATCTCGCAATTTCTATCGCACGCCTCGAGAAACGTAATGATCTAGTCGAGAAATACCAAAAACTCATCGCCGATAATTCGTCTTATGCCCGCGAGCATGGTGTTGATAAGGTCTCTGAATAGCAATTATCCTTTACAATAAAAATGGGTAGCTCGATACCAGGCTACCCGTGCTAACATCCCTAAAGATGTTTAAGACAGATTCACCACCCCTCCATGATATATCATTTCGTATCCTACCATATTGTCATTACTCGATGTTATAGTTTCCTCGCCGGTAAAGTCCACCAATCCTCCAGACCACTGGTTTTTATACCAATATTCGTCATCGTTGTATGACATATATTTTGGTCCTCGATATGGATATTCTGGTGAAACTTTTGCCAAAGCTGCCCACAGACAAGGGTATATTTCCTCTTTGCTAAACCCTGATTTCACGCGACCCATATACACCATTGACCAACAAGCCACACCCCGAAACCATATAGTCGTCATACCTGCAAACGGCTCACCGCCGACCCACGAGTCTTCATACACCCAGTCATTTTCTTGGTATCTAATAGTATGCCTGCCGTCACTAAAATCAGTTTGAATTACGCCACTCGCGTACTCCTTCATGCTCTCTCCAGCTTGATGAAGCTCATGGGGCTGGGTATGACCGACTACTGTCATATTTTCGACATAATTGCTGCCTTTCTCGCCCTGCTTTACGATTTCTCCTCGCGCCTCATCGTTCCCGTAGCCCAAAGTCTGTGCTTTATAGAGGAAAGCACGCAAGTTGTCTACCTCTTCTTTCAGAAAATCCTTACCTAATACGTTCATATCTGTCTCTCTCTCCTTTCAATGTACTGCCTCCTGTTATGATGGGGGAGTATAGAACTCAAAAAACAACCCTATACTATTATATCATACTAATTCTATAGAGTCAATCGAAATAATGAGATTTTTAAAACAGTATGTTATAATACGGAAATGGAATTATTCATACTAATTGTTGTTTTGTTGATTTTGGCCGAATCTACAATTTTGGTTCTCAAAAATCAAAAGCCGTTGCTAGTCACGAACCAGAAGCGCAAAATTTATGTTGACACTTCAGCTCTCATGGATCCTAGATTAGTCGCCGTTGCTCAGACCGGTTTTATTGGTGACGACTTAATTATTCCCCGTAGTGTCATCCATGAGTTGCAATTGCTTGCTGATGGTAAAGACCATGATAAGCGTCTACGTGCACGTGCGGGGCTAGACGCAGTCAGGGAATTAGAACGAGTAGTTTTTTTCAACTTAACTATACTCGATGACGCATTGGACCATACGCCAGTTGATAATCGCCTCCTAGAACTTGCGAAATCAAATCATGGTCTCATTCTTACCAACGATTTTAATCTCAAAAAAGTTGCTGCTACCGACCATATCGACGCTCTGAATCTCAATGAGCTCGCACTAGTCTTGCGCAATGAATATCTTCCAGGAGAGCACGAAAAAGTCAAAATTATCTCTGTCGGTAGTGGGCAAAATCAAGGTGTAGCCTATCTCAAAGATGGTACTATGGTTGTAGTTGATCGCGCCAGCAATAAAGTAGGTGAAGAAGTCGAAGTCGAATTCCAGCGTCTGAATCAAACTGCGTCTGGCACCATGATGTTTGCCAAGTTAGTTTCATCAGGACGTACCACTAATAAAACTTCGAAATCTTCTTCATCCAAAACTGTCAAAATTACTAAATCCGTTACAAAGAAACCTCGCAAATCTTCCAACAAATAACGCTTATTAATTTTTTTGCTCATCAAAAAGGCAGGTCGAAAGGCCTGCCTTTACTTATGTCCTAGAAGTCAGTGAACACTGCCTTGCTTGAGTATCCTGCCTCATCTTTTACTTCTACAATTACCGATGTCTCATCACCGTTCAATGGATAAGTAACGCTATTTGCGGAGACTTTGACCGGACTCTTACTCACCCCGTTGACAGTCACTGTATAAGTATCAAGCCCATAAGTACCTTTTGCGAAATTGAACACCAAACTTGTAACCTTGCTCACAGTCTCGCCATCATCACCCTCGACCTCCGTCTTGTTGCCTTGTATAGACACAGTAGGACCACTTGCATCGCAAGTATCATACTTATTGTAATCATAGCCATCAGGCACATTCCATACTTCTGCCTTTGTCACTGGATCAATTGTCTTTGTGATTTCGATCTCAATACGTTGGCTCTCTGGAGTACAATCTGCCGCACGGAGTTTATTAGTCTTATTAAAAGCCACTTTCTCCGTTGTCACGTTTGACTTTTTTGAGTTATACCAGCTCGGCCAAATATCAGTTCGACCATTTACCGTCAGTGTTTGAATCCCCGCCGGTCTCACCGGCTGGTCGCCTGGTTTCCACTTACCCTCTTTTTCATAAAGATTCTTATGTACATTTAGCATATACGAAGCCACTACGGCACGGGTCACCTCGTTATTACTACTTCTTGCTCCAGAGCCATCATGGTTGCCGTTCCAAACCGTTGTTGCTACGGCCGTCGAAAAACTTGCCATCCATAAATCTTTAGCTACGGCACTATTTGAAGTGGTGGAAGTACCAGTCTTCGTTCCGGTCCATACGCCGTCAATCACGAATCCAGGCGCTCTACCCGAGCTACCAAAGACCTTCATACGCGCATTAGCATCTCCCAAAATATCAGCAATTTCGTAAGCTACCTGTTCATCAACTACTCGTTCACCCTCTTTATCTTCCCAGACATCGACAATCTTTCCACTTGAGTCTTTCACTTCTAACACATAAGCCAAATCCTTATATACTCCGCCGCGTGCAAATGATGCGTAAGCATTGGCGTGTTCAATCGGCTTTACCGTACAGCCACTACCAATCGCCATTGACAATCCCGCCGTACTACCATTTGCGCAGTAACTCTTATCTCCCAAACCTTGTGCAATTTCTAGCGCATTATCAATCCCCACAATCGAAAGAGCCTTCGCCGCTGCAATGTTTAAAGAGTTACCTAGCGATTCACGAATCGTAACGTCGCCATAGAAAGCTCCTGTGAAATTCCGGAGCGCACAACTTCCAGTGTAGCCTGCACAATATAATGAATCGATATTTTCATCGCGTAGAATCGATCCTGGACCATATACATTATCACCAGTCAGCGAAAACAGTGGTGCGTAGTCCACAATTGGCTTGATTGACGAGCCTGGCTCAAGATCCGAAACCGCCGCATTGACTTCTCCGTAGACAGGCGTCTCCCAATCTACAGATCCCACCATTGCAATTACTTGCCCAGTATCTACATCAACTGATGCTAATGCAATATTGTCCGTACCATTTGTGTAGAGCATGCTCCGACCTTTAGCAACGGCTTCTTCCGCCATCTGTTGAGCGCGATAGTCAAGTGTAGTCTTAATTGTGTACCCTCCAGTACGCATCGCTTGGACACCGTATTTTGCCTCAAGCTGCTTCTTGACCTCAATAACGAAGTGGGGTGCTTTAATATTCTCGTATTGGTTACTTTCCGGCAAAATCTGATCCAAAATTGCCACTTCTTTTGCCGCATTTGCCTCGTCAGCACTGATATAGTTCATATCTACCATATCATCTAGTACTTTATGCTGTCGTTCAATCAACGCCTCATTGCCAGCCTCGTTGTATGGGTTCAACACTGCTGGATTATTTGGAATCGCCGCAAGTAGTGCAGACTCTGCTAGGGTCAAATCCTTTGCGCTCTTGCCGAAATAAGTTTGCGCCGCACTTTCAATACCATTACGGCGTCCACCATACGGTGATTCATTGAGATACATTGTAATAATCTGCTCTTTGCTATACATTTTTTCGAGCTCAATTGAAAGAATCAATTCTTTCACCTTACGCGCAATGCCTCCACGATTTTCACTCGCCGCCTCATCCGAGAAGTAAATTTGCTTAATAAGCTGCTGCGTCAAAGTCGATCCACCCTGCACGCCCTTACCGCTCAAGGTCGACAAAGTCGCACGTATCAATGCTGAAATATCAACGCCCGGATGGTTATAAAAGCTCTTGTCCTCAATCGCTACCGTTGCTTGGCGTGCGTAGGTCGCAATTTGGTCTTCATCTACCACCAAGCGATAATCTGCATCACCCTTGTCCTCCCAAAGTACCTCACCATTACGATCCAAATACGTATTCACCGTCTCTGAAATTGTCAAATCGTTCAGCTGAATCTCCTTCAGCTGATTCTTGTAATACACAAACAAAGCTCCAACTGCGATAATCCCGAGCAAACAACACGCCGCAAAAATCTTCCCAATTCTCTTTACTCCGGCTTTTGAGAACCAATAAGCCTTAATTCGCTCCCAGCGAAAATGCGCAAAAAACCTCGCCGGCTGCTCTTTTGGTAATGGCTTCAGTTTGGGATTCTCTGCTGTTGGTTTTTTCTTCTTTGTGCCACCAGTCTTTGATTGTACTGACTTCACTAGCTTGCGCGTCTGATCTGTAATTAAACTAGAATACACCCCCATCTTTCCTCGTTTCGAGGATTTATTATTCGAACTATTCGCAGTTTTTTCCATGCTCCGATTATACCACAAATAGTATAAAATCTACTCTTCTATGCCAAAAATCCACTTTTCTGTCATCTAACTATTGACAAAAATAACAATCCATGATACAATGGAAATATCGGTAGTTTTCATTCGCTTAATCGTGACAGCAATATGTATACATGAAATTTCTACAACTATATTATAACCGCTGACCCTCTGGGCTGGCGGTTATTCTACATCACGACCGCAAACTTATTCTTACCTCGCTTTAGCAACGCAACTTGATCAACTGCCACATCATCAGCCGCCTTTACCCCATTCACGCTAATCGCGCCCGCTGATATCAATTTTCGCGCTTCATTCTTGCTCGCGCATAGCCCAGTCTCCACTAGTAAATCAAATAATCGAGAACCTATCTGACCTTTTGCTAAATATTCCCCAAATTCGACAATCTCGTCACTAGCTAGTTCGCCCAAATTACCAGCGAACAACCTTTCACTCAAATTCGTTACCGCTTCAGCTGCTTCTTTACCGTGTACCACTTCGGTTACACCCACTGCTAATTTCTTCTGTGCTACCCGAAGCTCCGGATTTTTCTCCTGCTGTGCCATAATGGCCTCGACTTCGTCTTTATTATATAGAGTATAAATCTTCATCAGATTCTCGACCGCCGTATCTGGCTGATTAATCCAGAATTGATAAAAATCAAAGATTGACGTCCGATCACTGGCTAGCCACACAGCATTACCTTCAGACTTACCAAATTTTCTCCCTGTCACTGGGTCAATCACCAGCGGCGTACTCCATGCGTCTGCCGTCGCTCCCTCAAGCCGCTTGATTAGATGGATTCCACTCGAACAGTTGCCAAACTGGTCCGCGCCACAGAGTTGCAAATCAATCCCATATTCTCTATAGAGATGCAAGAAATCATACCCCTGTATCAAAGTGTACGAGAATTCTGCATAAGAAATCCCACTCCCACCTTCACCGATTCGATTCTGGACAAATTGCCGGTCAAGCAACTGTGTCATGGAAAACGCCTTTCCGACCTCGCGCAGGAAATCCAGGTACTTCATATCTTTGAACCAGTCGTAATTATCCACTGATACAGTATCTTCATTACGGATTATCCGTCGCATCTGCTCGGCGATTCGCACCTTATTGTACTCCACTTCCTCAAGCGGCTTTAGCTCCCGCTCGCCATTGTCTTTCGGGTCACCGATCTGACCAGTCGCCCCACCCACCAAAAGATATGGCTCATAACCATGCCGCACGAAACATGCACACATCATCGCCGCTGCCAAATTCCCAATCGTCAGGGAATCAGCTGAAGGGTCGGCCCCCCAATAAAACTTCTTTGACGCTCGTATGTCAAGTTCTGCTGGATCTTTGATTGTAGTTTCGGCCGCAAATCCGCGCCAAATTAGTTCTTCTGATAATTTCATAATCTCCATTATATCATAAGGCTGTCAATACTTGGGGTTTACTTTACCGTGAGGCTTTGCTAGCATGAAGGCAGGGCGGGATTTTGACTGATTTTGGTCGATAAACCAATGTAAGTTAATAGTGTAGAAAGGTTTCTATGAAGGAAGTGTCTTTAGAACTTGTGCTCAAAGAGCATAAAGTTCACAAAATAAAGATTACTGCCCGTACAAACGGACAGTAACACACAAATTTATAGTTCCATTTTATCACAACAATTTCACCAGTCAACCGCTCTACCAAACTAATTTTGGAGGTAAATATGCATCAAACCCCTATTATCAATAAGCACGTGCTTGCGTTTGATATCGATCAAACTCTTAACATCGCCAAAACCCCTATTCCACCCGAAATGGCCGAAGTTTTGACTAAATGTCTGAATCATTTTGAAATCTGCCCTATTTCTGGCCAGAAATTTGAACAATTCCTTATTCAAATTGTCGACCCTCTAAAAACTGCCGGCGCGACAGATGAGGAATTATCTCATCTCCATTTATTTGTCGCACAAGGTACCCAATATTATCGCTATGATTCAGAGAAAAACGACTGGGAGCAGGTCTACAACTACCCTCTAAAAGACACAGATATTGCAAAAATCACCGAAACTCTTGAGGCGGCCGCCCGTAAGCTAGGTTATTGGGAGGAAGACCAGCTTGCAGAGGGCGATGAAATCATCGAAAATCGCCTCTCCCAAATCACTTTTTCCGCTCTGGGGCAATCAGCAGGCACGGAGGTGAAATATGCATGGGACCCTGACTGTAAGAAGAGGGAAGCAATTGTAGACGAATGTCGCAAAATATTACCTGATTTTCTCTATGAAATCGGTGGCACCACCTCTATTAACGTCGCCGCACCTGGCATGAATAAGGAATTCGGTATGAAGCACCTCCTTGAGGAGCTAAACGTTCAGAAATCCGATATTCTCTACTTTGGCGATATGACACAACCAGGAGGGAATGACTACCCAGTCGTCCAAATGGGCATTGATACTATTACTGTGCGTTCACACGAAGATACCCTTTACGCCCTGCGTGGGATACTTGGCGTAATTGCCGGTCAATAATTTCATATATTGTGCTATAATTAATGTATGAAATCATATATCGTGGGCAACTGGAAGATGAACTTCGCGGTCAGTGAGTCTTCTATCTATCTTCATAAACTCCTTCAACGGACTAGACAGTATCGTGACATTGAGGTCGTCGTTGCGCCCTCTTTGACGGCATTGCAGCCTCTGTCACTTCAAATTGACCGTAAAAAAATGCGTCTTGCTGCGCAAAATGCTAATCCGCACGATTTCGGGGCCTATACCGGCGAAGTCTCATTCACGCAATTACGGGGGATTGTCGATTACTGTATTATCGGTCACTCCGAGCGTCGTCAGCTCTTCCACCAAAGTGACAAAGATATCCGCGCTTCAGTTGCAGCGGCACTGCGCAATAATATTACGCCGATTCTCTGCATTGGTGAGACCGAAACCGAGCGTACTTTTGGTGAGACATACGATGTTTTGCGCGACCAGTTGTTAGGGGGTCTTTCAGAAGTCTCGACCGAAGATATCGCGAAGGTCATTGTTGCCTACGAGCCAGTTTGGGCTATTAGTACGACGACTGATGCGCATATTGCTTCACCAGACGAGATTGCCGACGTCATGCAATTTTTGCGTCGCACTCTCTTGGATACTTATGATAAATCTAGTGCCGAGCAAATCCCACTGCTCTATGGCGGTAGCGTGAATCCATCAAACGCTGGTGCCTATCTCACTGTGCCAGAAGTTAATGGTTTGCTCATCGGGGGTGCTAGCCTTATTGCCGATCAGTTTGTCAAAATTATAGAAACCGCCAAAAAGGTAAGAGATTAAATGAATCCGCAAGATCAATCATACACGTCAGGGAATCATGGCAAGATGATTGATTTTGTGCCACAAAAATTGCAGACACCTCAAAGCTCTCAAACTTCACAGAATTCAGGATCGACGACCGATCCTACCCCGCAGCCAGTCATCACTTCTGCCCAAGTCGCTATCAACGCAATGTATGCCGAGCGTGCACAACAAGCGCAACCAGAGGTTGCAATGTCTGCCCGTGAGGCAGTAAATGCCGCCGCAGGGCAAAACGCGATAGACCGCGAGAAGTCTGCGGCTAATCTCCATCACGGCTCTATTCAGAAGAATATGGAATCTACTCGTACATCAGCATCAGCTTTATTACGGGTGGCAAAGAGTAAGCCAGTATCGTCCAAAGATACACAGCCGGTCAATTCATTCGATCCGCTTGCCAAGCCAAAACCTATCGCTACGAAACCAAAACGCACCACATTAGCCAATCAAGCCGGGCCATCTGTCGTGCGGACATCATTGAAGCTGGGTGCTGCAGCGAAGCCAAAACAGACTCCAGTTATTTTGCCCCCCAATGCACGCATGGCACAAAATGCTCGTCCCGTTGGTATGACTCTGCAGCCCAAAAATAAGTTGACGCGCTTATTGAGTCGTAAACTTGTTAATGCTGAAGTATTACCCAAGAAATCATTGCCGGGCGCTTCGCCTCGCCCGCTCACATCTGGACAGCAGACTACGGCTGTCGAAGTCGATATTGTCGGTACGATAGCTGAAGCACAGCCCACTGTAGCGCGTCCACGATCAGCTGTCATCCGCGACCCACAAATGGTTCAGGCGAAGCGCCCGGCAGCTACTCGGACTTCCTCGACTGCGCGTGCCGCGCGGAGCGCCCGCGTCGCTGACGTTGTCGGGCAGCAAATGGGTCAGCCGGCCAAATTCCGTAGCGCTCCGCGCGGGTTTGCGGCTGCGGCTCCCGCTCCTGTCGCCGCCGATACGTCATACGTCATGGCCGAGCCCCCCAAAATTACCGCCAAGCCCTCCGAGCGTGTCGTCCGCAAAGAAGATCTCGGCGTCGTCAAGAGTTACCACCAGCCGCGGGAGCCGCAGCCTCTTGGCGACCATACGCCTATCGGACGTGTCACCGAGCAAAAGGTTGCCTCTGGCCATGGTGGTGCCGCCCCAGATACTCGGATCAAGGCCGACAATACTTCTAATTACAGCTTCAGTAAGCAGCTCGAGCCTGACGCAAATCGCTATGCATTAGGTGGTCAGTCGCCATTCCTCAAATCTGTCAATGTCGAGAAACGCCCCTTGTCTGGTGAAGGCGCTCATCTTAATACGAGTAAAAAATTATCCAACGGCGCTGCTGGTGAAGCCACACAAAGCTCCGCCAAAGTCTCGCGCAAGAATGTTTATCCCAAGAAATCTACGCCCGAGAAGTCCAATACGAAGTCTGCGAGACGTGATGCTCCTAGCCGACCGACCGTCATTGTCCCATCCAGTCACCGCTCAAAGGCTCCACTATTCTTCTTGATTATTATCACAGTCATCCTCGGCGCCGCCGTCGGCGCTGCTGCGTATTTGTGCTTCTTCCAGTAGGGAAGTAGCGCTACTATATAAAAGGTATAATAGCAATCAGTAGCTATGCAGATCCTGCAATTGTAATACATTTAACATACGCCGTATATACATTGTACATACGGCGTATTACGCTCTCCTAGGTTCAAACCTGCGCTAGAGATTGTTATTTTTGCAACTACTCCCAGTAGGCCAACAGTTTTTGGTTACCCAGAAATTCTTATCCAGGATATGGTCTTGCCCATCATCCCCGCCCGACAAATCCAATTCAAATTGAGGGAATGGAAAATCGGTTGCCACTGGGCTAATCCTAGCTTCCACCCGACGATACAGATCCGCCGCTCTTCCTGTAGAATCGACATTAATTTGTAAACCTTCAAACAGAATATCTTTACCTGATTCATCTTTCATGACAACACGGCACGCAGTCTCTACTCTGCCATATGGCATACTTACAACCAGATAAGCATTACCTTTACCGTTAATCGAGTTACTATCGACAATACTCTTCACGTCTAGTGTGGCGATACAAGAATAATCGCGATTTTTACCAGGATCTTCACATTTAATCTTGAATGCCTGATTTTGCGTGTTGGCAGTTGCTGCGTTTCTCAAATAATCATTCGATACCCAAGTCCCGGTACCTTCTTTAACCTCGGTATTACTCTCACTTGGCAATAGTGCAACGGTCGTGAAATCTATACTATCCCTTCCTCCAATCTCACTTAACGTTACAGTGTCCCCTACGCTAATCAACCCCAAAGTTATCATCGGGGGAGTGGTTTCTTTTCCTGCCACATAAAACAAGCTATCATCATGTATATTCTTCACTTTCGTACCGTTTTGTTCTGTGTACCATGAAAATTCCACTTCGGCTAAGCCACTTACATTATCGTTGACTCGCAATGGTACGACCTGCACGCGACTAGATTCATCCAGTGTTAGCTTGTAGTTGCCTACTTTATCATTTAGCAATACGCAAGTATAAGCTTGGTTGACAGAATTGCCCTCTCCGTCACGTGTTTCTTGGATAGATACTTCTTTGTCCTCATCATTATTATAGAGTTTTTTGTTGAGTACGTAACAATCATCTCCACTGAAAAGCTCTTCCCTAGTGCCAGGATTATCGCCAGTTTTAAGATTTTGATAAGTATAGTACCGATTAGCAAGGATTTTTGCATCCTCAATACCAGCCAATGCCGCATCATAGGCTGACTGTGATAAGTCGCTATCATTTGTCTGTGACAATTCTGACACCGTGATCCGGATAAAACTTAACGTAATCACACCAAACAAAATCGTCGCGAAAATCACTATATAGAGCGAAGCTACACCTTTCTTACTCTGCTTCAAAAGTTCTTTCATTTTCTACTCTCCTGCCGACCTTACGGCGAAATTAAATTTGTTAATCGCACAATAATTGAACTCTGCACCTAAATTCCCTCTACTACCAGCCGTCTCCGAAGCGTCACCCAAGCTAGCTGAACTGTTATTGCAAAATTCGCCCGAACTCTGAATATTTAAATCTCCTCTTCTCGTCCCCAAGATAAACGTCCCGGAGTAGAAATTATGTCCTGTCTTATCGTCGTGATTATAGGGGAAAATAGTTAATTCGTACAACACTAGATCAACATCATTGCTAGTCAGCAGATCACTCTCGGGCTCATCTAGTAACAATTTAGCATCGCTATCAAGAGCCTTACGTGCGTCAATAACGGTATCGGTGGGGAAATTAGTCTCATAATCAGTACTCACGGTAGCCGAGCAGACCCTTCGTGTAGGATCCTCAATACGAATTAGCCTAAACATCTTATCTCTACTATCACCATAACTGTGCTCATTTCCATCCTCATCATTATATCGTAGACTTAACCACTTGGAACTATCACCTCTCAAAGTATACTCTGTGTTCCACGCGTAAGAATACAGACCCGTACAGAATACGCCATACAACTGATTCTTGCTAATTGGGTCACGATACTCGTTGAACGTGAAACCCATAAACCCTGCAGTACTTTCGCAGTCGCCAGAGTTGCCAGTGAATTCCGAACATCTGCTCTTCACGCTTAAAGACGGAGCATTAGTTACAGCATTTGTAAAATTATCAATCAAATCGCGCCCAGTATTATTTACCGCTTTTAGTGTTGTACCTTTTTGATAAATCGCCAGAATATTTGTCGTAATTACTGCAATCGCAATCAATAGCATCCCAATGAATGCCATTGTCAACGTCAATTCGACGATGGTAAATCCAGACTTATTATCTCTCGCTATATTTTTCATCTATCTCGCTCCCGGAACAGTTAATCTCATTACCGTATCAAGTACCGTTGGTGTACCGGCGCCTGGTCCATACCAACAGGCTTGTACGTAAAAGTCGTAGTACATTGGCTGCCCATTCTTACCATCTAACCCCTTTACGGCAAACGCCCAGATGCCTTCTACTTGTTTGATGTCCACCTCCATTCCCGAAACCGACAAAGCCCTATTATCAGCGGCTTCAAGAGTTTCAGTGCTTAATCCATAAAGTATTCTCGCTCCTAACGGGCTAGGCTGGAATAAATTGAAATTATTGTTTATATTTACATAAGAATCGGTTGGTTGTCCTGCCGAAAGTTTGCGCGTATTTAAAATGAAAGCGTTTACTTTTTGTAATGGCGTTTTACCACTACCGTCATCATTGTATAGCTTATCACATCCCACAAACCCACTATCAGAAGGGGACATTACGAAGTCTGATAAGCGTATAATCCCTTCTGTTGCACTGTCTGTATCTTCCAAGTCAATAGCTTTAGATGTCAAAGTATCCCATAGTGCGTTCCCGCCATCGTATATGAACCTTAGCGCCTCAGCTTGCGCGTTTAATTCTTCTCGCGCGGTCGTCTCTTCAAGTGCCGTTTCCGCTGAATTAAGCCCTCGATTCATTGCGGAAATCGACAGGATAGCAACCAGCCCAAAAATTGCAATCGCAAACATTACCTCGATTATGGTATCCCCTCGCTTTGTACTTGTTATTCTCATTCGCAATGTGCCTCCCTTGATTCTTCCTCGGTTAAAATACTCACCGCCGCACTATTAGCTCCGTCTGCGGCAATTTTGACACCACGCACGACACTTGCTTCATCAGATTTAACGCAGAAAGTTATAGGTTCATCCGTACTAAAGTTTGCTTCCTGTAGCTTTGCCTTGAAATTGCTCCCAGCTGCCACCGAGTCACAATTATCTCCGATACCAGAGTCACTACCTGTCGCAATTGCAGTGTGTACGGCACCTGTACGCGGATGTCTTGCAATTATGACTATACCTTTATAGCCAGCTTTGTTAGTGCCATAAGCTTGTGCTTGCCAGAGTAAGGATTTATCTGTAAGTGTATTGCAGGCCACGGTAGCATTCTGCGAAATCAAACTACTAACGAACCCGCCATCCTCCACTTCCTTTAAAGCCGCTTCATCTATAACTGCGTTTCCGGTCAAAGTCACAGTATAAAACTTGCCAAAATCATCGCCACTACCAAATTGCAGAACCTTACCATATATTGCCTTATATAGCGAATTACCCGCTTGGTCATCTTCGGAGCGTGGGTTAAGAACTTCATTATAGACTTGTCGTAAACTCTCCGCAAGGTTGTTCACCGCATCATTATATCTCTGTGTGCGCACTGCGCTATAAGTACCACGGATCGTGCCGATCAATAGCAATCCAGTAATTGCTAGGACTAGCATCACCTCAATAATTGTGAACCCTTTTTTTCTCTTCTTGCTATCTTTCATACTCTATCCACCTGACTAGTACCTTGGCGCTAGCTCTTTAGCATCGACCGTTCTAAACTCGAACCCGCCATCCTCATTCGGCTTGACTGACTGATTGTATGCCCAGATGTATGCATCAGGACGGAAGTTGAAAATCTCTGCCGGTGTACTTGCTTCATCGCGCTTCTCGGCGCCATGTGTGCGCTGTAGCTTAATACTGCCAGCTGACACAGGACCGTTAAACACGAGTTGGTTGCTGCAACTGTCCGAATCAGTCAGCTCTTTACATGTACGTAACTCTTTGCTAACAATTAGCCATGCATCGATCTGTCTGACATTAGCCGTAATCGTTAGATTGCCATCTACGAAGATCACCATCTGTGGTATACTGCCAGGCTTATAAACACCAGTATTCTTGATGTCACTATTTATCTCCAAATTACCTTTAACGTTGTAAATACTCCCGCGGACTGTACCGTTGTCGTCAGGCAATACATTCAAAGTTAACTTGCTAGCATCGCTATCAGTAATTTCTTCTGCAACACCATCAGCATCCCTTAATTGAGCATTGAGGCGACTTCTATATGTACCATTAGGATTAATTCCTGATTTGCCCAGTTCAGTGACATTCTGAATTGTCATATTTGAGTTATGATCTAGACCACCACTTTCCACTGACTGACTCCCACTCCCGCCATCTGCTAGCGCTGCACCCGAAGCCATATTAGTAATAGTACTCCTTCCACCAATCAGCAAATACTCTCCCCAAGAGCCATAAGTATTACCAATCTCTACGTCGCTCTCTTTTTTTAGAGTCCCCATGGTTGTAGTATTATAGCGTTTCGATAATGAAGTATTAACTCCTCCATCCGCGAATACGCTTCCATTCCATATCGCCATCGACGGGCGTTTGGCAATCACACTACAAGCAGAATCGAAGATGTACCAGTAGTCTTCACCGGAAACATGATTCCAATCATCATTAGAGCTAGCAGTGTTCACTTTGTTTACGGCATACCAATATTGGAACTTATAACCCGCAGTATTGCAATACTTCGCCCCAATTGAAGAAGTGCTACCATGATACACTTCTGGTACAACCACTTCCGTAGTCACACCATAGAGAGAATCTCCACTTACATCCACTGTACTAGTGCCTGGATTATCCCAAACCTTTTCTAGGTCGTACTTATCTCCGTTATTTTTAGCAGCCTGTGCTATATCAACATTTCGAACATTTATACTCCCCAAACCTTTTATATAATCCTTTGGTCCATCACTGCTACGGTCGAGACCGGCTACACTTGTCTTTGTATTATGACTACCAGGATCTACCAAATACCGAATAGCCCTGTACGCCTTTAATCTGCGTGTTGCTACGCCCCTTGCACTACTACTCCAACCGATACTTGCTGATTCGCCAATGAACATTGTTCCAGTCTCGGCGCTCCCAGCTACGTTACCCTTGCTATCTTTCGGCCCGCCATCAGGATCCTTAACGAAGGTAATTTTCATACAAGCCTTTGTGTCCTTCGGTTCTGTATAATCAGGAGCGCTGTTACCCTTGAATGTTAATACAGAGGCATAATCACCTACTTGACGACAAATCCACCCCGTCGTATATGACTTCATGCTATCATTTCCTACTTTTGGGTTAGAAACCGTAACAGTAGTAGTCTCTACAGTTGTACTACTACCATCACCAGTATTACCGCTCCAAACCTTCCCCCTGTAGTTCGGATTACTGAAGTGCTGCTTATTGCTTCCACTTCCGTCATCATCGGTTCCATAATAACGATATTTTTCATCGAAACCTTCACCATTAAAAGTATAAGTTTCTCCACTAGCATTCTTGGCCGGTGTAAAGGTTAAGTTATGGCTAAAATTAATTATTACCGTATCGTTCCAATCGGCGCTAATCTTCATCCAAATATAGCCATCAGTATTAGACGTTTGAGCATCATAACTAATCCCGCTAGCGCTAGCACTAATAGTAGAAGTTCCGTGTATATTCCCGACCTTCTCTTTTAAATCGTCACTATAACAAAACCAACCGACGTTAGCATCAGTGACGCCTTCACCAACAACACCTGCTGCTTTAGCAGTAATAAAATGTTCGTATACGGTACCTATAGGCACTGGCTGTTCAGAGGCAGGAAGACTATTATTACCATATTTTGTACCGCCACCTGTACCTGACCAGTTATCATTGAAGATACTATTTTCCGCAATACCTAATTTACCTCTATAATCAGTAAAATTATCACCATGGAACCAATACCATTGTGATACATAATATCCGCCAACTGCAGCGCATTCTGGACTGATTGTACCACCCTTATAATTACCTTGCCCTCCAATGACTACGCCAGTAGTGTTGCCTTCTGGCCATGGATACCAAAACCAACCACCACCAGCTTGACTACCTATATGGGTACCACTTCCCCCTCCACCGCTAGGCACATTGCCAATACCAGCGCCACCAACAGCAAACGTTTCATATGTTCCAAACAGCATAGTAAAAACCAAAGCAAGTGTAAAAGCTAAAAATCTTCTAAACAATTTCATTCCCTTATTCTCCTGTTAATAGTCCCAACCTATCGGCCTCGGCATACAATTCATCTAATTTGTCCCAGTGATACGCAGAATCGTCATACTGATTCATGTATTCGTATGCTAGAGCCAATGCATTATGACAACTAATTTTTGCCCAGATATCCATACCAATACTTTCGCAAGCATCACTACCAGAACTACCAATATCATTTTCGCCCCCAATCTGATCGGCTACTTCGACAACCTTCTCATAATCTCTATTTAAATTATAGTATTGCAGCTGACCAGTCCGTACTGCATCTACGTCTGCCTGTGTCTTTGCCGAGTCGAGTGCTTCCTGGAAGACTTCTTCAGCATTCGCCCCCTCCGCATTAGCAGCATCATATACACTCTGTGTGATTTGCTGCCGTCGTTCGGCTTCCGCTTCCGAAATAATATTCCCATCATCGGATACGCCATTGTTACCAGGTTTCACGACAAATATGATTAGAATAATAACTAGTACAATTACTACCAAAGCTATACCGCCAAAGATTATCGCTTTGCGTGTCGTATTTTTTTGCTTCGCCTTTTTCTCGGCGTCCTTGCGCTTGTGCTCGGCGAAGACGTCTTGCTTACGCGCTGTCTTCGTACCGATATCTTCCGAGCGGAAGGCTATGTTTTGGCTCGCGCTAGCTGGCTGTGTAGCTCCATTTTCTGGACTAGCTCCCGCCGGCTGCGGTGTTTGTGGTGTCTGTGTTGGTTGGTTTGATAAATCTCCCGTTGTTGCCATAATACTATATATTTTACCATAAGCGGACAGACTTTTGCTAAAATTCCTAGTCCATTCCGCTTGCATTCTACATCGACCGAGTAATACAATATAATTGTGGATGGCAACATCCACGCATTTTGACATTAGTGGTGCTGGACAATAGAATAAAGATCAAAAGGAGGTGAGTTGATTGTTAAAGCAATCAAAGAAAATCATCAGTCTGCTATTAGCGGTAGTCATGTTAATATCAGTGGCAGATCCGGTTGTGTCTTATGCGGTGACGAAGAAGCCCGTAACGAAAATCACCTTGCAACCCATTAAAAACGGTACGCATCTTTGGGATAAATCCGGCAGCACAGTTATTACACCGGCTGCAGGCAACTTCTACTATCGTATTACTGTAAACCTTGCCAAGTCGTCAAAAAAAACCAAGCTCAAGCTGAAGTATAGTCACCAGATTCGTCCTTCGAAATCTGGTACCGCTAAACTGATAGTTGGTAAAAAGACAGTCAAACTCTGCAAGTTTAAGAGTTTCCCGTACAAACAACGTTATAATCTTGATATTGATACAGCTACAAATATCTATCTCGAATCAGTTGAAATAAAAACGGGTAAAAAATGGAAAAAGGTTTCAGTGACTAATGATGGGGTAAAACGGGATGAAGTGCACTCGGAGATGAAGACTCTTACTATTAAGAAGATTCCTAAAAGTACTAAAATACGTTTTACGTTCAACATGCGTATAGCGGTGCCACGCCGAGAATAGGTAGCTCCCCAATTTTAGTAGGAAACAATATGTAGCAGGGCACTAGCTACTCGCCCTGCTTGACCCCGTCCAACCACTAATGTCAAATGCAACCCTCGCGGCCTTGAGCTGCGGGGGTTCTGCAAAGGTCACGGTCACCGACAGACATAAACCCAAGTCAAAATATATAACAATATCAAATAGACAGCTATATTTAAGGTAATAAAAATGCAAGAGTTCACTTTAATCATCCAAACTAATACAAAAAAGGAAGCACGAGACGTTCTTAATAGGCTCGGTATGAATGTCTTAAAAGCGTAGACATAATAGCTACTGGCGCATTATATACGGCAACGATAAATACAAGACAGCACTTGATGGACAGCGAGTATGAAATTATAAAGAATGAAAAACATATAGCCTTTCTCCAAGATTCCGATTCTAAATTAAGAGGCACTGATATCATAAATAAAATTTATGATGTAGAGATGAAGTTGAGATCTATGCTTATGTATATCCCAGAAATTACCGGTAGATATCATAATTTAGTTAAAGAAAAACGTTATACTAAATCGTACAATACTGGTGAAATTGCAAGAGACAATCAGTTTGATACGATTGTAGGCCATTTAACTTTAGGTGAAATGATTGAGCTCCTAGGCACAGATCTATCGATAAGCAACTTTAAAAACACGCCATGGGGGACTATTGAAGAGATTGTCACCACATCTGAAAATTTTAATGAGCTTAAAAATCAGTTTTTAGAACAAATGGAACATCGTTCTGTATGGGATATACTTGCCAAGAATGTCTTAAAGAAGCCATCGAGATGGAATGAAGTTAGTGGTAGGCTGAAGAAAATTCTAGATCATAGAAATTCTGCTGCACATTTCCATACCATTACAGAAGAGGAGAAAAATAACTTGCTTCAGGCTGTGGACGAACTGTTGCCATATATCGAAATAAAAAGGCGTCTCAAAAAAGAAGAAAAGACAAACCTCACGGAGCAATTTTCCATTTTTTCTACACAGCTCACCAACCCTTATTCATTATTTGAAACCCAAGCTTTTCAAAACATAGCAGAGAACTTATGGCCGCAAATCGACCCCATCGCTGACATTAGGCAGTCGATAGGCGAGACGGCAAGAGAGTGGTTTTCATCAGCATATGACGTGAGCTCTATCTTTGGTACATCACATATAAGTGCTTCCATTAGTAATACAATAAAGAATTCGCTAAATATTGGCGCAGTATTACCAAGTTATTGGAGCTCGGTTACGCCTAACCCGAAAGATAATAACAAGAACAAGAAAACATTAGGGAACGGCAACGACAATTGCTAGCTTCTATGTTATAATAATGTATATGAAGCAGACTGACAAGAACCTGGAGTACCTGCTAGATTTGCGGGAGTCGCAAGAGTTTGATTGTAAACGCGCCCGGATAAAACCCTCTAAAATTGTTGAAACCATTTGCGCATTTGCTAATACAGACGGTGGAGTTATTGCTCTAGGGGTTGAAGACCCAGAAAAAGCCTCTAGGAGCGAACGACTTATTGGTATAGCTGAAGGTGATGATAATGTTTCAGATATACTCAATGCAATCGACAAAGAATTCGAGCCACCACTGTTTCCTGTTAAGAAACAGTATATTGATATTATTAACTCTCAAAATCACCCAGACCGTCTTTTACTATTAACCATTAGTAAGGGCGAGGACATACACTCGCTGAAAAATGGCGATACTTTCCGTAGGGATGGTAACAAGAACCACAAAATGGGAGCCTCTGAGATTACTCGTCTTCGTTATGAGAAGGGGATACTGAAATATGAAGATGAAAAAGCTACAGACGTAAAGTTGAACGACTTAGATACGGTGATGATTGCTAAATATAAAGCCGATACGAGTAGCCAAAGTATTGAAGACTGGCAATTTCTGAAAGACAACGGGCTAGCAAGCCTTATTGATGGGCAATGGGTACTATATAAATCGGCCATACTTTTATTTGGCAATAATCCTGCCGTTTTACTCAAAAGTAAATGTAGCATAAAGATATCACATTACTACGGCAAAGAGCGAAACTATTCCGGTAATCCAAATTTTGTCATTCGTCCTTTTACAGTAGAAGGTTGTTTATTGAAACAAATTCAGCAGACCATGGAATACTATCGCGAAATCGTTAGAGAATCTCCGCCGAAACTTGTAGGAGCAAGTTTTCTGCCGTCTATGTTAATTCCGGAGTGGGCATTTCAAGAAGCAATCACTAACGCCGTGATACATAGGAACTATTTCCTAGAAGATGATATACAGGTAAGAATCTTTGATGACAGAATTGAAGTAGAAAGCCCGGGAGCTTATCCTGGACACATAACGCCCAATAATATCCGTAACGAGAGGTTTGCACGTAATCCCATATTGCAACGAGTCTTAAACCGTTTTGGAAATGCTCCAAACCTTGATATTGGAGAGGGTGTTGATCGCATATATAAAGTAATGAGTGATAATAATTTATACGAGCCAAGATATTCACTCGTTACCGAGAAGCCAAATTCTGTCTTGTTAACGTTATTTAATATGCAAAAAATTGAATATTGGGACACCGTAAGCAATTACCTTGATAACAACTTTAGTATAAATAATCAGGAAGCTCGAGAAATTACCAATATACAAGACCCCTCCAAGGTATCACGGTTGCTTAAAAAATGGACAGAAGATGGCTTAATTGAAAAAGTTGAGTCCGGTTACAAAGGAAACACCTATTACAAAAAACCTGGGACTACGATTGTTGCCTAAATTCTTTTGTCATTTGCAAGAGGGTGTGCAAATGACAAAAGAACAGTTACACTCACCTCTGTTAATTTTAGATATTTCATTTGCACATTGTACTAAAAACTGAAAATATACACGGCAAGTACCAGCAGTATGTCTTTTTATAACGAAGAAAGTTTTGTTACATTTAGCACGGGTAATTTTTAAAACTTATTCTACCCTTTTGCCATAGAGGCTAAACAATATTAATCAATTATCAGATGACGACGAATAATGACGGCAGTATAGTAAGGTTCGAACCCCACCCCACAAACAAAAAACAGCCCCAACAGGCCCAAAACGCAAAGTGGTGCGAGTGGAGGTAGTCGAAACCTCATCTCAAGTTTGGAAAACTTGCATACTAACCGCTGTACTACACTCGCACTGGGGTGGGATATCGGAATTGAACCGACGACCTTCTGGACCACAATCAGACGCTCTAACCAACTGAGCTAATCCCACCATACCCCACTTCCAGTATAGCACATTCGCCGGAAAAGGGAACCTATAATCGACAAAAACCACATATATACAATAGTACTTGACATTTTTAAGCATGTGTGCTAAAATGACAGCAGAAACTAATAAGTCTGATGGCAGGTTTCAAAAAATATAAGCCATCAAGTTTTTTTGACAAGGAGGAATATATTATGAGTGACATTCTCAACGGAGTAGCTGCTACAATCGCTGGATGGGCGGCAAAGTCTGAAGAAAGACGGCAGGAGAAGGAGCAGAAGAAAATTGACCGGAATACAAGGGTCGAAAAGGTAACTATCGACAATCCGGCCGAGAGCAAGCAAATGCAGATCTTGGCTTCGCTCTATGCATTAAAAAAGTTAACCGAAACGCAGTTCGAGGCTCTGCTTTATGGCGAGACCGTAGAGGTTGAATTGCAGGGGGGCTGGAGTGAATGCCTGGTAGAACCGGCTTTTTTGGTAGACGACGGTGAACACATTTTGTTGGAACAACGCGCCAGTGATCAGCAGAAAGACCCCGCAAGTCGCATCCTCTGTACGACGACAACTCCGCCGAAAAAAGTAGGTGGTAAGAACGCTGTCGAGAGATATGACCGGATCTGTGGGAACGAGGTCTTACTGTGCCAGATTTTTAGCACCCGGACTAAGCCGAAGCATCGTAAGAATTTGGTTTGCGAGGCAATGGAGATGTTTTATCCGAAATACAAGAAGTTCGAGGATAAGTCCAAACCCGCCAACCAGCAGCCTCAGCAACGTTCCGATGAGCCCGAACTCAAAAACTTCAAAGCAAACGGGTATAGAACCGTCGCTGGCATGCTCGGCGTTCCGGTGGACGAGATTCTGTCCATGAAAGCAAAAGAGCGTGCAAAATTCCTGGAAGATATGGCAATTGCAGCGGAAAATTTTGCTATCCGCAGCAAATATCTGACAGAGAAAATTACAATGGTGGCTGCGCAGAGCACCAAAGACAACGATGTCTGGGCTGCCATGATCTGGCACTTCAAGGAGGTTGACCCTCAAAAAGCAACCGACCTTGCGGAAATGCAGCATGGCGGCGTTAACGTTAAACTTGCTGCTAAAGTCTGTGGTATCAATAGTGATGGAGACCTTGCAGAAATCGTCGCTGACTATCATGCCTGGAAGCAGGCCAAGAAAGACGGCAAAGGCAAAGGTAAGGGCAAGGACAAAAGACAGCAGAGACAGCAGAAAACCCCACCGGCCGGTGGGACAGATCCGGATTCCGGATCTAACAAATCTTACGCAGGTTTAATGACCGAAGGTTTCTTTGCGGAGCTTATTGTAAGCAAAGGCCTTGCTGGTGTTGACACTGATGTTGCACAGGAAATTTTATTGGAAGCGAAAGATAAAGTTCCTAACTTCGGCAACATGGGCGGAGATTGTCCCATCCAGGGTATTTACGCAATTTTATTAGCGTATATGCTCACAGGGGATATTCAGAAAGACGTGTTAGAATCAATTATCACTGCTCTGTTAACTAAATAGTGTTCCTCCGTAAACAGTACCTCCGGGTACTAGCCACCCCTCGCTGGGCACACACTTCGGTGTTGTGCTCGGCGGGGGCATTTTTTGTCAGAATTTCCAGCAAAAAATAACAATTTACTTCAAAAACAATCATAAGCATATAGATAAACATAATCTTTTTTGTTTTTAGCAAGACTATTTATCTGTGGAAAACTACAAGAATAACAGAGGTAAAAGCTACATAGATTACGCTAAAGGCAATTTATGATAAAACACTTGACTTTTTTAAGCATGTGTGCTACAATGGACGTAGTCGGTACGAAATCGACCAATCGAATTCGTATCTGAGGTCCATTATCGGCTAAATCGTCTCAAACTCTGGGAGATGTGTTTGCGATGACCTAGCTAGGACTGAAGAAGTTTAACAAAATGGACCAAAGGGAAGTAGAACAACTCAAAGTTTTTATCAAGTTTAATTTTATCTATTGAAATCTAATTCTACAAAAGGAGAATATTATGAAAACAGCAGTTAAAACTACCCTCGCGGTGGTGGCTAGTGCAGCTGCTATCGCTGGTGTAGCCTCCATCCCTGCTATCGTTTCCGCTTGGGGCGACAGCAATGGTGGTCGCGAAAGTCATTCGATCCAAGAGATCAATGAGAATAATCCTTTTGGCAACACTCCAGTGTTTAACACTATTACAGTTGCCGATACGGACTATGAATGGCACAAAAACTACTTTGGTACAGAGATTCCAAAGACTACCATCACCCACGAAAAGAACTTCGTCGGTGCTCGTAAAGACAATGGTACGAACGATGCCCAGACTAACGTTTGGGATGGTAACCAAATCGAAGCTGAAGACGGTCAGACTTACGTCATCCGCCTTTACGCTCACAACAACAACCCCAATGGTGAACAAGCCGTTTCGGAAAACACCAAAGTTTCTTTCGTCGGCCTAAACGACAAATCTACCCTTCAAGAAGTTGATGTTGTAGATGAGACCGGTAAGGCAACTGGCGAAAAGGTCATGAAACAACAAATCGAAGTTAATGGTAAGATTACCTCTTCCAACGCTAATCCACAGAGATACTGGGATTACGTCAACTTCCAGAGCGATGTTCCTTTCCACTTGGAATATGTTTATGGTTCTGCTCTCCTAGAGAACAACGGTTTTGCTAGCGTGAACAATATTTATAATGTTCCTGGCGGCGGTAACGGTCCAGTCAAGCTCAGCGACGATATTGTCGACAATGCTGACGGTACGTTGATTGGTTTCTACGGTCTTGATGGCCGTGTACCTGGCTGCTACAAGTACGCCGAATACGTTACTATCCGTGTCAAAGTCGTTTATGACCATGATTTCTTGGTAGAGAAGAAAGTCCGTATGAACGGCACCAAAGACTGGTCAAAGACTGTCGAAGCCAAAGTTGGCGACAAGGTTGACTTCCAGATCCAATACAAAAATACCAGCGATCAGAGACAAGCTGATGTTATCGTGAAGGATACCCTTCCATCCAACTTGCGCTATGTTCCTGGTACTATCAAGATCAAGAATGGCAGCCATCCAAACGGTGATACTGTCGATGGTGACGCTCTAGTCACTGGCGGCCTCAAAGTCGGTAGCTATGGTAAGAACTCAAACGTTTACCTCATGTTTACTGCTGAAGTCGTCGATGATAATCTAGCTTGTGGTTCCAACACTCTCGTGAACTGGGCTCAAGCTATGGTTGGCGATAGTGTTGGCCAAGATTACGCTCGCGTACACTTGGATAAATATTGCGAAACTACACCGGAAGAGCCAGAAGTTCCTGAAACTCCGACGAGTTTACCAACCACTGGTCCAGAAGCTGTAGCTGGTGGCATCATCGCTACTGGTTCCATCGTAACGGCTGCAGGCTACTACATTGCTAGCCGCCGTCAGTTACGCTAGGTTTTAGCTTAATAGCTAACTCCATGCTGACTGCTCTACGTGTGGCCGAAAGCCCCTCCATTTGGAGGGGCTTTTTGGTGCCAATAATTCTCTTGGCACCATTTAACGTTTATGCTAAAATAATAAACATGGATCCCAAATCTTCTCCTACGCCCACACCCGAACCCGATCAAGGCTCGGCTTCTTCTAATGGTGGTATTATTGCCTCGACTCCAGATATTGCAACTCCTCCCACAGAGGAGCAAATTGCGGCTGCCCGAAAGGCTCGTGGCGATATGCCTAGTGGCTCTGTAGTCATGGGGGCTAATGAAGGGACTTCAAGAGAGGGAAGGGCATTTTTGGCGAGCCATCCCCATAGAAGTCAAGCCAGTGGTACAGGAGATATCATTTTGCGCAATGGCCCGACACCAGGTGGCAAAAAGAAATGGATATTGCTAGGCTTAGCTGCCATAGCATTTGTAGCAATTATCATAGTATTGATTGGGGTTGTCGGGAAGAAGACCACGACGGGCCAGTTTGAAACAAGCTTTAAACGTTATTCAAACTATTTACTATATGGCGAAGATAAAGGGTCTACATTGGAGGGTGAATATGACGATGAACGCTCATACGAGCTTGATTTGCAGCTCGAAGGTGACACCTACGACGAAAATTATTGGCAAACCAGCAGAGATTTATTAAGCTCTGCTATCGAATCATACGACAACTCCGATTCTTCTGAAATAGAAGTTGTGGATTATTTTGAGACCTACCGGAGCACGTTTGATTTTGTTGAACTATACAAGCGCAATGGAGAGCCAACACTTGATGGTATGGCAGCAGATTCGCTGACGCAAACAACGTTAGAAGAAAAATATGCGGCATTTTTGGACTCCAATAATGCCGACGCGGTGGCTTATGTCCAAAACCGCATCTCGCAATATACTACTTGGGCAGAGCTTTATGGGGTTTACGATAATCTGGGTTGCGTAAACGAAGGAAATGTTGACGAAGAAAGTTGCGTAATTAGTGCGTCTGACGAAGATACGATTGACGATTTAGCGACAAAGATTGCAGAATTTGACCAGTCGGCCACTCAACTTCTTTCCGGAGCAATTTACATGTTAAAAAGCGACTGCTGGTATTTTGATGAGATTATACAAACCGGAGCCGAGGAAGCGTCAGATGAGGATGATTCTGATGAGGGTGACAACGAGAGTGCAGATGATTTGGGCAATGAAACAGTCTTCGACTACAGCGGCGAAGCTGATACGTATGATGAAGCTACATATGACGAGAAATTTTCCGATGCGTGGGCTGGTAATATGACAGGAGACGACAATGAATAGAAAAAAAATAGTAATGATCGTTAGCTCTATAGCTATTACAATATTTACATTCGTAGTATCATCGGCAACTTTTCTACACACATCCGTTTTCGCTGCTTCAGATGGTAATCTAGATAGCGTTAGGCAAAAAAGCCTATTATACGGTATCTATCTGCAATGCTATGTAGGTGGCAAAATGGAGACACCTATGACTTATGAACAATATGAAACACCAGCTTATCTGGTGGCGGACGGTAATCCTGCAGTAATTACGTTGCCTATGGGTCTGTATTCTTCCGGTGCTGGGTTTTTAACTCAAACAAATTGTAGAGAAGCGTTAATCGGGAATAGTACGACAAAGTTCCCTGGCATTTTTGAGCAGACTGGAGCAGCTGCCGTGACGTCCTCTGCTGGCCCAGCAGCTGTTAACAAGTTTTTCGAGGATATAGGGTACACCGCATATAATGCGAAAGAAGGGAAGTGTGCCAACTATATATACATCAATGGATCGGGCGATAGAACTATTAATACTATGTGCGCATCGGTTGATAACGAAGGGCGAATCACTTCCGACAAGATGACTATAGTCGGTGCAGAAAAAAATAAGAACCTTCAACTTGAGGTTGGAACTGGCTTTATTCAACCCGATTGCCATCAAGATGCAGCCCTAATATTACATGATGATTATGGCGGTTGCAAGAAAGTGACTTTCGAGAAGGGCAAAACTACATTCACGGAATTCGCCGGGAAGGTTTGGGGAGAGGTCAGTGAACATCATGCCAAGAGCGGTAAATACAATTTGCAACCTCTCGAAGTTACTGATCGTAAAGATACTGATGTTAGCTATAAAATTGGCAGTAAAGTAACCGCGGGTACCAAAGCTGTCAAATATCTTTCAAATGGAAAGTACTCAAAAGTCCGAGATCTAAAGCTCACCAAGAAAGAACGTGCATTGTTACTTGAGAATTATCTCAAAAATTTCTATAAAGTTGAAAGCTACGGGTGCAACCTTGACAATGAAACCATTGAAGTTGCCAAAGGTGCTGGGTATTCAGAAGTTAAGACTACGCTCTATTCGAATAGCGGCGGTTGGCAGACATGTTGGATCAAGCCAACAGCACAAAAAAGTGTCAAAGTTGCCGGATTTGAAAAAGTAGAAGGTAGCTATATCAAAAAGAACTTCTTTGACGTTCAGAACAAAAAGCCTATGGATTTCACTGAAGTCGTAAAGGCACTCAACCAGATCATTGGCTCTGGTGGCGTATTCTCCAAAGACGATGCGACTATTTCTCCGGGCAGTGGCATACTTGCTGAAAACACTGGAAACAATGACGACTCCAATGATGCCATCAACTGTTACGAATCAGCAGGTGCATTAGGCTACATAGTCTGTCCAACTATCCAAAAAGCTGGCGACGCTGCACAGTCCATTTATGAGACTGCCATCGTTGACCAGCTTGAATTTGATTCTGATAAGATTATATCTGGTAACGATTCTTTGCGCAATTCTTGGTCCTTTTTCCGCGACATTGCTAATATTATCTTTGTAATATTGCTGGCGGCAGTATTATTCTCACAATTCACTGGCTTTGGTATTAGTAATTATGGCATTAAGAAAATTTTGCCACGTCTCATCATTATGGTTATATTAGTTAATATTTCCTTCATTATTTGCCAGTTAGCAGTGGACGTGAGTAATTTATTAGGGCATGCGTTCTATAATACCTTCAAAGATTTTAGTGGTGCTAGCGATAATCTCGGCGGAATGATTGACAATATGCTCAACGGACAAGGCGGATTATTTAATACCGTAAGTTCAAATACTTTACCAGAAGCTCATCCATCGGGCATTGCTACCGGTCTTACTATAGGTGGAGTAGCAATTGCTTTGGCAACATGGGACACTTGGATCATACCAGTTCTCATCGCCGTAATTGGTTTCATTGTTAGCGTCATATTCTTTGCTATCCTTCTCAGCGTTCGCCAGGCCGGGATCATAGTTCTGATCGCTCTGACGCCTGTCGCAGTAGTGTGCTATTCTCTACCAAACACAAAAACTATCTTTGACAAGTGGTTCAAGCTATTCTCAAGTCTGCTCATGGTCTTCCCGATTGCCGGATTATTAATGGGCGGTGGCATTTGGGCGTCAAATCTAATGTTGGACACTGGCGGAGGTCGAAGTGATGCAGGGTTGGGTGGCTTCTTCTTCGCCCTCACAGCTATGTTACTACAAGTCATACCATTTTTCTTTGTCCCAACGCTGGTTAAAAATTCTCTATCTGCAGCTGGGCAATTGGGCGCGAAGATTGCTGGTATGGGAGACCGTCTCGGTAGCAGTCTCCAAAAAACCGCTCGCAACTCCAATCGCGCCAAGGATACCCAAGAACGCATGAGCGGTTGGCGCGCTAACCGTCGTGTTAACCCTTGGTACAACGGTGATGGTAAAATTGCAAATTCTGCGCTCGGGCGTGGTCGCCGAGCTATTGCAGGTGTTGGTGATAAAGTGCGTGGTGGTAATAATCGGGTCTCGCGCATGCTCAATAATAGCCATAATCGCAGAATGAATCGATTGGCTGCTGCTGCCCTCGCTACAGATCTAAATAGTCGCGATCGTACTTCTGCTTACGCCGAGAAACACGTCCAAGAAATAGCCAAAGATTTCTCTGGGCGGTGGAAGAATGAGGGCAGGCTTGACCCTGATTCGGTGGGAGCAGAGTTAGAAAGCGCAATCGCCGACTTAAGCAAAGACAGTACCGATGTCAATGCAAAAGGTCGTTATTTGGCCGCTATGATGGAGCTCAATAAAACTGGACCAGGCCGTGACAAAGTAGGGCAGAGTCTCTTGAATGCCGTTGGTGAGAACGGCCCGCGTGCCAATCGTGGTATCCAATGGGCATACAATACTCTATTGGACGAATCAGGAGATCTCTATAAGAGGAAGAGTGGCTACACTCTTGCGAATGCCCAACAGTTCTCTAAGGCCGGCGATTTTAATATGAGCGGTATGGTGAAGGTAGATGAAGACGGTAACATAGTTGATAGAGATGAGGAAGGTAACTGGGTTAATACAAACAATATTGGTAAGAACCTTGATGATATGAGCGCCCAGCGCATCGCTGACCTTGATAAGTCAGAATTAGACCGAATTGTAGAAATGTCACAAAAGCCTGTAGGAGAAAATACGGGTGGATTCAGGACTGCAGAAGAACGCAATAGGTTTATTTCTGCTGCTATGAGCGCCAACACTAACCCCAATGTTACTGTCGACAGTGATAAGGCTGAACGCATTGATAAAATCGCTAACGCGAGTTACATTGCTGCAAACGCTGGCAATGACAGCGCAAGTACTGTTAGCTTGGCCAACATCAAATCTATGGCCAATAGTAGCCAGGCCGCACTCGATAGCCAATTAACCAGTATCCAGAATGGAACAATCAAGGACGATGATTTGACGCGACTAGCTAATGTTGCCGAAGCCACTCTAAATGATGCTAATGCTGGCAGATCCAACATTACCCAAGAAACCGCCGATAAGTTGAATCGTATCCGTGCCGCTGATGGTCGTACAGCTATCACATATACACGTGCCGAGATTAACATCCCTCATGGAGGAAATAATTCTGACATACAAATTGTTGGTGACACCGGCAACATAAGCGGGTACGCAGAACGTGCACGCCAAGAGAACCGTAACAGAAATGGAAGCAATAATGGAAATGATGGAGGGTCTGGAGGCATTATCATGCCACGTTAGTATTTCTATGTATTGCATTATCCTACGATGTGTGCTACTATAACTACAACGATTTGACTGTAAGTCAAGAACATTTAAATTTCTATACGAGAATAGATCTCGTTGGTTCTTGATCATCAAGTAGAACAAGGAGGGAATAGTTATGAGCAAACAAATGAGTGATCAGATGTTCAAGCTCCACCTGGAAAAACGTGGATATTTGATGGGTAATACTAGTTGTTATGTACCTGGAAATGGTAATGTATGCTGCAGTAATAGATGGGAGCGTAATTATACGCCATATTGTAAAAAATGCCTTAAGCGGTTTGACGAGCTAGAGGGCGAACCTATACCAGCGGAGATACCATCAGAAGAAAACAATGAAGATAGCCGTTTCATTACCTGGAAAGTCATGCAGATGATGGCGGTTCGCCGTTTGACTGGCGAATACACTGAAGAGCAGGCGAAAATAGTCAGAGAGGAGTATATTAAACTACGCCAGCCCAAGCCCAGTTTAACCTCTGCCAAACAAGAGAAACAAAGAATTTTGACCCAGCTTTTCGGCTAATTTCGGAACCTTATCCATAGGATCCAGCATTAAATCATGCTTTATTCTCGTTCTGGATAGTGTGGAAGCTAATTTACTTCCCCTATCCAATCCCCGACAAGCTCGCCCTAATCCCAAAGGGGCGAGTTTTCTAATTGCTAATCTCAATAAAAGGTAGCGAAGTTGACAATCCTAAAGTGTTTCTGCTAGAATGGGAATTACATATGATATTTGTTATTTCCGCTTCTTGGCGGAAATAACTTTTTTCTTTCGTTTACGCTTTACAAAGCTAATCTTTACGCTAGGGTTAAGTTTAGCTTCTAGCTTCAGAAATAGAAACTGTATTACCATAAGCAACTCTCCTTTCTCCCGCCCGACAAAAGATTGGATATAGGCTTATGCTGACGCATAAGCTATAGCTACGGCGTTTCGGAAGAGTGCATTTATGCACTCTTCACTCAACTTCTTGCTACATCAAAAATCGCCACCCGATAAAAGAGTAGCACGACCCACAGTAGTTACGCAAACACTAGCACGATATTTTACAAATCTTTCTTACCTGGTGGGGGCGGTTGGGCTCGAACCAACGACCAAGCGGTTATGAGCCGCCTGCTCTAACCCCTGAGCTACGCCCCCTTGCGAGAGAAAAGAAATGTTCACATTTGCTTTTCCGAGCAAGAGAAGTAGTGGAACGGAGTTCCGCTACGCCCCACACCATTTATTATATCATATGTTATAATAATATTATGGGTGAGTTCAAGACAAAATTACGCCAGTCGCACTATCGGCTGAAGCACGAAATTTTCGTTTTTGATAATATTGTCCTGTTCCTAGCTCTAGTATTGTGTTTGGCCTTTACATGGGGAGCGATTTCTTCCATGTCTCGCAACTGGACCCTCGCCCAAGAAGTAATTAATCGTCAGCGGAGCAAGGCTTTACTTGAGCTTGAAGTCGAAACTCTCGAGCTCGAAAATACTTATTATCTATCTGAAGAGTATCAAGAACTCGCTGCGCGTAAATATCAAGGCAAAATGTTGCCCGGCGAGACGATGATCTATCTTCCAGAAAATTCCGTTGCTGCCAAGACCAAGCACGGTGATACCCCTAGCGGCGAAGTAGCCAATCTTGACGAACCGATGAGTAATTTCGAGCAATGGATGACCTTTTTATTTGGCATATAGGAGATTTATATGAACAAACTATCAGAATTCAACCAATTCCGTACGGAATACCCCGAATTTCATTATTATAGTTACAAAATTAGCGAAAATAATGAAGCAGTGAAGCTGGAATATCATTTTGGTATACCTGGACTTGCCGAATTTCATCCGCAGCTAAGTCTCAAAAAAAAGCCCCTCAAGCTCAAATCTCTTGATAGTGAGCTTGTGCAGAATTTAGTTTTTCATATAGGACTAGTTGAGTTAATCAGCTATTGGAAAAGTAGCTGCGCCCCAAAGGTAATAGTTCATTGTGGTAAGCTAAATCCCGATCAAATTGCTTGGTGGAAAAAGCTATACTTCTATGGTCTTGGGGAACTATTTTACACCAATGAGATTCCAGCCGAGATGGATACTTTTATGGACATTGTTTGCCTTAACGATGCCCCAGAATTCATTTATGACACTCCACCAGACGATTCGAGCGGCTATATCGTGCTTATCGGTGGTGGCAAGGATTCCATCGCGACGCTCGAGACTCTCCCGCTTGATCGTAATCGTGATTATTGCATGATCGTAAATCCAAAGCCAGTCACGCGTCAGTGTGCAGAGCTAGCTGGGTTTGACGATGAGCGTGTCATCGAAATTCAGCGCACAATTGATCCAGAACTAATTCAGCTTAACCAGCATGGATTTATCAATGGGCATACCCCATTTTCTACTATGCTAGCTTTTGTCTCTTATTTCGTCGCTTATCTCACGGGTCAGAAATACACCGTTGTCTCTAATGAATCCAGCGCCAATGAATCAAACGTTTGTGGTCTGAAGGTCAATCATCAGTATTCCAAAAGTTTTGAATTTGAGCAAGATTTCGATAACTATGCTGATAGATATCTACGAGCCCCAGTTAAATATTTCAGCTTCCTTCGCCCACTTAACGAGCTCCAAATCGCCAAAATCTTCGCTCGCCTCGAGAAATACCATCCCGTTTTCAAGAGTTGCAATGTTGGCAGCAAAGGCGAGAACTGGGTTTGGTGTGGGCATTGTGCGAAATGTCTTTTTGCCTTCACTATCCTCTCGCCATACTTATATCCCGACAAATTAACCCAAATTTTTGGCAAAGATTTATTTGCCGATGGGACGCTTTTGCCGACTTTTCTTCAGTTGCTTGGTAAAAGTGATAATAAACCTTTTGATTGCGTCGGTACTTTCGAGGAAGTTAATTTCGCCGTCAGTCAGACGATTGAAAACTTGCGTCAGACCAGTGAGGAACTACCATACCTACTCCAATATTACGCAAAACACTACGAGCTAGCGGACACGAGCGACGATATTACTACCCGTTACAATCACGAGAATTTCCTAGATGAAGCACAAAATACTGCCTTGCGTAACGAGGTATTTCGTAATGTTTGATGAGCTTATCAATTATTTTCGTGGGCGCAAAGTCGTAATTCTCGGATTTGGTCGTGAAGGGGAATCAACCTATCGTTTTTTGCGCAAAGTTTTACCCGACCAAGAAATTACTATCGCTGACACTCGTGACTTGAGCAGTACCGATTTGGCATCAGATTCAAAAGTTAAACTGATTTGTGGTGATAATTATCTGCGAGATTTGCAGGATTACGATATCATCATGAAAGCACCCGGCATATCTTTAGCAAAAGTTGATACCAGCGCATACGTTGATAAAATTACATCGCAATTAGAGCTAACCCTCAAATTTCTTGACCTCGAGACTATCGGCGTTACTGGTACCAAAGGCAAAAGTACGACCAGCTCACTAATTTATCAAATCTTGCAAGACCAGAATGTCCCGAGCATTTTGCTGGGAAATATCGGTATACCAATTTTTGAACATTTTGATGAATTACAACCCGGTATGACCGTCGTCCTCGAAATATCCTCTCACCAACTTGAATTTTGCCAGTATTCCCCGCACATTGCAGCACTATTAAATATTTATGAAGAACATCTCGATCACTACGCTTCCTATTTGAAATATGCCGAAGCTAAATGTAATATTTTTCGTCATCAAACCGCACAGGATTTCTTCCTCTACAATGCCGATAATCAAATGCTGCAACAACTTGTCCAAAACTCTCCAGCCCATACCTACCGCATAAGTCTACAGGGCAATGACACCGAAATCCACCCGGCTGATGGCAAGATTTATTTTGGAGATGAAGTCATTTATGACATTAATTCTCCGCGTCAACTTCCAGGAGAATACAACTTATATAATATAGTGTTCGCGCTGGGTATTGTACGGATATTGAATCTCGACTTATCAAAAGCGACTGCAACTATCGCCAATTTTCATACCTTACACCATCGTCTAGAGTACGTGGGTGAATATGATGGAGTAAAATATTATGACAATAGTATTGGCACTGTACCGATGGCCACCATTGCCGCTGTACAGGCTTTAGGCGATGTCGACACCCTGATTATCGGCGGCATGGATCGTGGTGTAGATCAAACTCCGCTGGTTGATTTTTTGCAGGATAGTGAAGTTAATAATATTATTTGTATGCCTGATACGGGATATGTGGTAGCGCGATCATTAGGCGATAAAGCCAGAATTGCTGAAGATTTGGAAACCGCCGTGAAACTTGCACAGGAACTTACTCTGAAGGGCAAAAGTTGCTTACTCTCACCCGCTGCTGCTAGCTACGGTGTGTTTAAAAATTTCGAGGAAAAGGGCGACCGCTATCAGGAATTAGTGCGAAGAAGTGTGCTATAATATACATATCTAAAAAGGAGTGTTATGGCAAAAAAATTAGAAGAATCTAGCAAAACCTGGAAAAATCTCGAGGCCGCTTTTGCGGGCGAGTCGCAAGCTGCGATCAAATATCAGTATTTCGCTTCCCGCGCCAAAAAAGACGGCTATGAGCAAATCAGCGCCGTTTTTGACGAAACTTCTCACAACGAAAAGGAACACGCCAAGATTTGGTATAAGTTAATGCATGATGGCCAAGTTGGTCCTACTGCCGAAAATCTTGAAGCTGCCGCTCAAGGTGAGAATTATGAGTGGACTACTATGTATGATGATTTTGCGAAGGTAGCCCGTGAAGAAGGCTATGATGAAATTGCCGAGAAATTTGAGCAAGTTGCTGCCATCGAAAAGACACACGAAGCCCGTTATTTGCGCTTACATAATGAAGTCGAAAATGATGTCGTCTTCAAGAGTGACAAGGTTACTGTCTGGAAATGTCGCAACTGTGGCTATGTTTATACTGGCGAACAAGCCCCTGAAGTTTGTCCAGTCTGTGCTCACCCACAAGCCTTTTTCGAAATTGATAAAGACAACTGTTAATTGAGCTATTATGGGGATCGAGCGCAGTATAGAAACCGACCCAGCAGACAACCAGGCGAAGGAACTTCACCGCCTGGTTGATTCCAGTGTTGATGAAAATAATCTCGCCGAACAAAACGAAGAAATCTCACTTCGACCTCTTACTTTTGCTGACTATATCGGGCAAGAACGTCTGAAGACGAACCTCAAACTTGCTATTGATGCCGTTAAGAAACGTGACGACGGTACGACGTTAGACCATGTTTTATTGTACGGCCCGCCCGGACTCGGCAAGACGACTATGGCAAATGTCATTGCACGCGAATTGGGTGCCAACTTACGCGTGACGAGCGGGCCGGCAATTGAGCGGGCCGGCGATCTCGCTTCGATTCTTACTAATCTGCAAGATGGAGATGTGCTATTTATCGACGAGATACATCGTTTGCGGCGCGCAGTCGAAGAGATATTGTATTCAGCTATGGAAGATTGCAAGCTCGATATTGTCATCGGCAAAGGTCCAGCTGCGCGCTCTGTGCGGCTCGACCTTCCCAAGTTCACTGTCATTGGTGCGACGACTCGTACTGGATCGCTCGCCGGCCCGCTCCGTGATCGTTTCGGTCTCATTCATCGCCTTGAGTACTACAAAGTGAATGAAATCGAAAGGATCATTGGCCGTACTGCTGGATTGCTTGGCACTGGTATTGCTCCAGAAGCAACCAAACTCCTCGCGACCCGTTCACGCCTCACCCCACGTATTGCCAACCGTCTGACGAAACGCGTCCGCGACTATGCCGACGTCAATGGTGATGGTTTTATCGACGAAAAGTTAGCTAGTGCAGCACTCGATTTAATGGAAGTTGATAATCTCGGCCTTGATCCAGCTGATCGCAACATGCTCGAACTGATGCTCGAAAATTATGGCGATCGCCCCGTCGGCCTCAATACGATTGCTGCTCTGACTGGCGATGAAGCCGCCACAATTGAAGATTATTACGAGCCATATCTGTTGCAACTAGGTTTGATTGAACGTACTCCACGTGGGCGAGCTGTTACTTTGAAGGCGAGAGAACATTTGAAGAAGATTTCTGATAAGGTTCAATAAACATCTTGCTTGCTTTTATTTGGGTAAAGCCTATAATATAATCATGGATAATCCTTACGTTTTAACTCACAAGACCCCCACGCACAAAGATTTTATTGATACGACTGATTTTGACCAATCAGAAATCATCGATATTATCAAAACTTCTCTAGCAGTGCGCGATTATATCAAGTCTGGCAATACTCTCAACACTTTGCTTCATAAAAATCTCGCCATGCTTTTCGAACAAAAATCGACTCGCACGCGAGTATCTTTTGAAGTTGGCATGGAACAACTGGGCGGGCATGCCCTCAATCTCGCACCGGGCGCAATCCAGCTCGGTGCTCACGAAACTATTGGCGATACTGCGCAAGTTTTGAGCCGTATGGTTGATATTATTATGGCGCGGGTCGACCGCCACGAAAGCGTCATGGAACTTGCCGCACGCTCCAGCGTTCCGGTTATTAATGGCATGTCAGACTACAACCACCCTACACAAGAAATTGGCGATATTATTACTATTTTTGATCACCTTCCACAGGAAAAGCCCTGGAGCAAGACAAAAGTCGTATTCGTCGGCGATTGCACTCAAGTCTGTGCTTCGCTAATGATGATTACCACAAAGCTAGGTATGAATTTTATCCAATATGGTCCACCATCGAAATGGCTCTCGGACGATTTTCTTAAAATTGGTCGTGCGAACGTTCAGCAATACGGCGGCAGTGTTCACGTAACTGATAACCCAGCCTATCTGGATGGTGCCGATTTTATTTACACCGATGTCTGGTATGGTCTATATGATAAGGAGACGCCAAAAGATGTTTACATGCGTGAATTTTATCCAAAATATCAGGTCAATGATGAGCTACTCGCCCTAACAAACAATCCAAATGTAAAATTTATGCACTGCCTTCCAGCTACACGCAATGAAGAAGTGACGGACAGCGTGCTTGATGGCCCACATTCCGTAGCGTGGGACGAGGCCGAAAACCGTCTCACTGCCCAACGTGGCTTATTGCTGTATTTCAGTGGCAAAGCGCAAGAAGCTCTCGATGAGATCAAAAAACAAAAGGAGGACAAAGATGCCCAAAACTAAAAAACATAAATATAAGTTTCGGCTATTTAGTGCCGTGCTTGCTACAGTCTGTATCATTCTTGTCGGTGATGCTGTAGCTCCAACCGCCGCGATTGGTAATTCGCAATATTTCTGGTGGATTATCATGTTACTAGGGTTCTTCGTGCCCTACGCGCTTATTTCTGCAGAGCTCGGTACGCAATATCCTTCCGAAGGTGGTATGTATACGTGGGTCAAGAAAGCCTTCGGCGAGAAATGGGCTGGCCGAGTTGCTTGGTATTATTGGGTCAACTTCCCGCTCTGGGTTGCTTCGCTCGCTGATCTAGTCACGACGATTATCATGCAGATGTTGGGCGTAGAAATGACCTGGCCACTAATTATGGCTATCCAAGTATTCTACATTGTATTAGTTAGCGTGCTTGGGTCGCTTCGCATTTCGCAAAGCGACTGGCTTTCCAATGTTGGTGCAGTAGCCAAGTTTATCTTTATGGCTGGGTTAGGTGTATTAGGTATCTATGTACTTATCACACAGGGAACAGCAAATCCAATTGATTCATGGACTGACTTAATGCCTCTTATGGAAGACGGAAGCTTCAGTCTAATTGGGCTAGGGTATGTTTCATTGATCATCTTCAACATGTTAGGGTTTGAAGTGGTGTCAACTTTTAGTGACGACCTAGAAAACCCCAAAAAAGAAATTCCCAAAGCTATCATCATTGGTGGTATTCTGATTGCAATTTTCTATCTATTACCAAGTTTCGGTATTGGCGTTGCAATTCCACTTGAGGAACTCCAGACTGATACTGGATTAATCGCCAGTTATCAAAACTTACTCGGCATCATCGGAATTAGCGCTGGTCTTGCCAAAGCCATTATTGTTGTAGTCGGTGGTTTATTCATCTATACATTGATCGCGAATATTTCTTCTTGGAATTTCGGCGTCAATTCCGTTATTGCTTACGCTGCCGAAGATGGCACTTTCCCTAAATCATGGGCCAAGCGTACCAAAGATGGCGTACCGTATGTCCCGTCGATTTGGACTGGCGTAGTCGCATTAGTGATTTCAATTACCGGGATCCTAATGGCGGAATTCGTCAGTGATGAAATTACCAACTTGTTCTGGACTTTCTTCTCGTTAAGTCTAGTAACGCTTCTGCTTTCGTACGTGCCAATGTTTATGGCCTTTATCAAGCTCCACAAACAAGGCCCAGCCGTCAAGGGAGGATATTGGATTGAGGGTGGCAAGTTCAAAACTTACTTATTTGGAATTGTGCCATTCATCCTTATCTTGATTGCGCTATTCTTTACCTTATTCCCAGAATTCAATCTTGAAATGTTTGAGTATAACTGGCCACTAATCGTTGGTGCCTGTCTCGCCGTCATTATTGGTGAAATTATGGTATTAAAAGTTCAGACTAACAAAACTAAATCTGCCAAAAAGGAGGCAAAACTTCATGCGAATAACTAACTCTACCCCAAAATCGGATGGCTTTCATATGCCATCCGAACTCGATCCTCATCGTTGTACGTATATTCTTTGGCCAGAACGTGAAGATAACTGGCGCAACAATGCTGACCCAGCTCAAGCTGTTTTTAAACAAGTTATTCAGACAATTGCAAAATACGAACCGGTTGTCGTAGGCGTAAACAAATCACAATATCTAAATTTGCTCGAAATGAATATGCCCAACGTTCAAATTGTCGAAATCAGCAATAACGATTCTTGGGTTCGTGATACAGGCGCAACTTTTGTTGTCAACGATAGCGGAGAAATGCGGGCTATCGACTGGAAGTTTAATGGTTATGGTGGTCTCGTGAATGGAATTTATTTCCCATGGGATCAGGATGACTATATTGCCCCAAAGATGGCTGCTATCGAAAAAGTCGATTATTATCATTTAACCGACTTTGTACTTGAGGGTGGCGCAGTACATACTGATGGTGAGGGGACTTTATTAGTCACCGAAGAAACCTTGCTTGATCCAGGTCGCAATCCTGACCTAACGAAGGAGCAAATCGAAGCCAATCTTAAAGAATATCTTGGTGTCGAAAAAGTTCTTTGGATTCCAAAGGGAATTTACATGGATGAAGATACCAATGGACACGTTGATAATATTTGCCAGTTCGTCGCGCCTGGAAAAGTTGTCCTGGCATGGGAAGATAATCAGAATGATCCGCAGTACGAACGTTCCAAAGCTGCACTGGATTACCTTGAAAGCGAAACTGACGCCAAAGGTCGCAAAATTGAAGTTGTCAAAATCCACGTGCCAAACCCAGTACTAATTACCGAAGAAGAGTCGCAGGGCGTTGATGTCGTTGAGGGAACTTTCCCGCGCAAAGAGGGCGATCGTATTCCTGCCAGCTATATTAATTATTATAATTGCAATGGCGCCGTTATCCTTCCGACTTTTAACGACGAGCACGACCAAGCTGCAATTGATACTTTGCAAGAATTATTCCCGGACAAAGTTATTGAGCCAATTTATGCTCGCGAAATTCTTCTCGGCGGTGGGAACATTCATTGTATAACTCAACAGGTACCACTCGTATGACGAAAAAATTGGATTATAAAGGCCCCGTAATGCTAGTCGTAATGGACGGTGTTGGCTTGTCAACCAAGCGCAGTGGTAACGCCGTCCGCCAAGCTCACACTGAATTTCTCGATTATGCTATGGTAAATTATCTAAATATCCCACTTGCTGCTTCTGGCGAAGCCGTCGGAATTATGCCTGGTCAAATGGGTAATTCTGAAGTCGGGCATAATGCGTTGGGTGCTGGGCAAATTATCAAACAGGGAATTGCCAGCATCGAAGCAGCGTTTATTACGGGAGATATTTGGCAAAGCAAAGCTTGGCAAGGTGCGATGAAGTATCTCAAAGATAAAAAAGGTGACGAGCCTGCAACGTTGCATTTTTGCGGGATCTTCTCGGATGGTGGCGTACATAGCGATATCAAACATCTCGAAGCTATGATTAAACAGGTCTATAATGAGGGCGTTCGCAAAATCCGAATCCATTGCGTTTTTGACGGTCGCGATGTTGCACCGCAGTCGGAACCAAAATATATTGATCGTCTGGAAAAATTTTGCAAACAGTTCAAGGATGCTGATTTCCGCATCGCATCAGGCGGTGGTCGTATGGTGATGACTGCTGATCGCTACGAAAACGACTGGGATATAGTCAAGCTTGGTTGGGATGCAATGGTGCATGGCAAAGCTCCACGCGAATTCAAATCCGCCAGCGAAGCCATCAAAACCTTCCGCAAAGAAGACCCCAAAATCCAAGACCAATATCTACCGGCCTTTGTCGTGGTAGAGAATGCTGCCGCAAATTCCGCTCTTGCTTCCCGTGCTGCTCGCGCCGAAAGCTCCACTGCCAAAGTCGGTCAAGGTGGACACGCGATCGGAACAATCAACGATGGTGATGCTGTAATTTATTACGATTTTCGCGCCGATCGTGCCGTTGAAATCGCCACAGCTTTTGTCCAAAAAGATTTCGATAAGTTCAATCGCGGCAAAGTACCAAAAATTTATTTTGCCGGTCTCACCGAGTATGATTCTGACAAACATATCCCAGAGAATATCCTCGTCCCACCAATCAAGATTGATACTCCGCTAAATGTCTTTTTAAGTAAAAATAAGATCTCTCAACTGGCTATCTCCGAAACTGTTAAGTTTGGGCATATCACTTACTATTTTAATGGTAATAGCTACAAGAAGGCTGCACACGAAGCACAAATCGAAATTGCATCCGATACTATGCCGTTCAATACTCGACCTTGGATGAAAGCCGCAGAAATTACTGACACCGTACTCGAAAAAATGGGGAACTATGATTTTATTCGCATTAATTATCCAGGTGGCGATATGGTCGGACATTTCGCTGAACTTGGTCCGACAATTGCCGCAATGGAAGCGATTGATATTCAGCTTGCCCGTCTAGCTAAAAAAGTTGATGAGCTAGGGGGTATGATGATTATTACCGCCGACCATGGGAACGCTGAAGAGCTATTGGACAAAGACGGCGTACCAAAGACATCTCATACTTCCAATCCTGTACCGTGCATTTTCTATGACAATACTCCGAATGCAAAGCTTTATAAGAACGCAGGGTTGAAAGACCCTGGTCTCACAAATATCGCTGCAACCATTGCGACTTTATTGGGTCTCCCCGACTATCCTGTAATCTGGCGACAACCTTTGATTAAAACATAAAAAGTGATATAATATAGACATGTTAATCAACAACTCGCGCCTAATTAATTGTCCAATTTTAAGCCTACACGTGGGTGGACCCATTGGCCGAGTTGTTGAACCAATTGTTGACCCAGACTCTCTAAAGATTATTGCTTGCAGGATTGACGGCCCGCTAGTTGGTAAAGAGACTGGCGATATCTTGCCGATGACTAGCATACGGGAGTTCTCACAGCTAGGGATGATCATTGATTCTACTGATGAATTCGTTGAAGCTGACGAAATTGTCCGCGTCAAAGAAGTTCTTGATCTTAATTTTGACCTAGTCGGCCTCAAAGTCGAAACTCAGAAGAAACACAAACTCGGAAAGGTTACCGGTTATACGATAGAACCAGAGTCATGGCATGTCCAGCAACTAATCGTGCAACGCCCTACCTTAAAATCCTTTTTTGACCCCGAGCTTATTATTTCGCGTCAGCAAATTATTGAAATCGACGATTATCGTGTCATCGTTAAAGATCAGACTAACTCTGTTAAATCAGAAGTCCAAACTGAATTTGTTCCTAGTTTTATTAATCCCTTCCGCGAAGCGGAATTAGTCTCCGAGACTCAAGCCGATGAGACTAGCGCAGAGCCTGGCAGAGACTAAACTTCATCATCCTCTTTGTATTGCTCTACGGCTGTTTTTGCATTATAAAAACTGAATCCTTGTCGCACAAGATAACCGATTAGCTGGAAATCATTATATTTCTTGCGCTTCTTTTTAATCATTTTTATAATTTCTTCATCTTCATCACGTGGGATTTTTTCAAAAACTTGATTAATCATCGTCGCATCAATACCTTTTTTTGTCAACTCCATCCGCAGGCGCTTATGACTAATGCCTTTACGTAAATAGCGATTTTCGACATAAAACTCTGCAAACTTTCGATTATCCAGATAACCTTTGTCAATTAGCCTTGTCAATACTTCATTGATTAGCTCATCATCAAATTCTGGCAGTGGTTTCTTTTCCTCTCTCTCACGCTGCCGATTAAGTTGCTTCCGCTTTAGCTGCCTACGCCGCAAATAATCATGTGTTTCTCTTACGGAATGTGGTCTTGTTAGTACCCACTCCAGGCTCCTTTGATACAGTTTCCCAAACTCCGATGCTCGTTGAAGCTCTTGTAACTTTTCTTTGGTAATCGATTGATGAACTTTTAGCCCCAGATCAACTACTTGATTAATTTCTAGTGATAATACAAAATGCCCGTCAAGAAACACATTTACGCGATTTGGGTCTTTGACACCAGGAGTAAGTTTTGTAATGGTATACGTCTCTTCACTCTCAAAGTCCCACCCGCTATTACTAATCGGTCCCACAACATCCTCTTCACTACCGTAAATCGCCTCTGCAGCTAATCTTCTAGCGTCCAAGTCGCCAGTCTCATTCTCCTCACCCAACGATTCAATCTTTAGCATCCCCGCCTATGAGCCCTACTCTTCTTCACTCTCATCTACATCATTCTGGGTATCATCCGCCACTTCGTCTTTTACAAGTCCAGCTACCGCTCTCACTTTTTGATCGATTTCACGCAGTAATTCTGGTTTTTCCTTCAACAGATTCTTCGCCGCCTCTCTACCTTGCGCAATCGTTTCTCCGTTATATTTTAGGAACGCACCTGCCTTTTCTACAATGCCTTTTTGTACTGCTAGGTCTAATACATCACCAACACTGCTAATTCCCTCATTATACATAATGTCAAACTCTGCAGTTCGAAACGGTGCCGCAATCTTATTCTTCACAATCTTTACTTTTGTGCGATTCCCAGCAATTTTGTCACCATCTTTAATCTGGCCAATGCGTCGAATATCCATACGTACCGATGCATAAAACTTCAAAGCATTTCCGCCAGTTGTAGTCTCTGGGTTTCCAAACATCACGCCAATTTTCATGCGAATCTGGTTGATAAAAATCACTGTTGCCTTACTTTTGGAAATAATTCCGGTTAGTTTGCGCATCGCTTGCGACATTAGCCTTGCCTGCAACCCCATTTGTGCATCGCCCATATCGCCATCAATTTCCGCTTGAGGCACCAACGCCGCCACTGAGTCCACCACAATCAGATCCACCGCTCCACTTCGCACTAGTGTTTCGCAAATCTCCAAAGCCTGCTCGCCATTATCTGGTTGCGAAATGAACAAATTGTCCGTATCTACCCCAATCTTTTTTGCATAAGCTGGATCAAGCGCATGCTCTGCATCAATAAACGCTGCTTGACCACCCTGTTTCTGAATTTCTGCAATCGCGTGTAGCGCCAAAGTCGTCTTACCCGAAGACTCCGGTCCGTAAATCTCAATAATTCTACCCTTTGGATAGCCACCGCCCAGTGCCAAATCTAACGACAACGACCCTGACGGCAATAATTCTACATCAATCTTTTGGCTTTCCCCTAATTTCATAATCGAGCCATCACCAAATTGTTTCGTAATCTGCGCAATTGCCAAATCCAATGCTTGCTTTTTCCCAGACTCATCCACCGAAATATCTGATTTTGTAGTTTTCTTTGCCATATTACCTTCCTTTATTAGGTTTAATTATATCACCATTAGCATTTTCCGACTATAGTAGAATACGCGTCTTCCTCTATAACTAAAAAATCCTAGCGCCATCATATACAACTCACACCAAAAACACAACCCCCAGACCCCACTTTTCGCAAAAATTAAATTCCGCTCAAGAGTTCAATGTCTGCGCCTAATTGATTTAGCCTTTCCGCAAAATCTTGATAGCCCCGACTAATTGAGTAAATATTACGCAAAATTGAAGTACCCGGTGCTGCCAACATCGCAATCATTACTACTACAGCCGGGCGCAATGCTGGTGGTGCTACTAGTTCGGTTGGTCGCCAATTCGTTGGGCCTTCGACATATACACGATGCGCATCCAGCAGCTCTACCTTAGCATTCAAGCTTTCCAAATAAGTTAAATACACTGCGCGATTTTCAAACACCCAATCATGTATCAGTGTCCGTCCTTTTGCTGTCGCCGCAATCACACCAAAAAACGGCAGGTTATCTATATTTAGGCCTGGAAATGGCATCGGAGCAATTTTGTCCATCGGTGCCGTTAATTCGGCCTTTTGTACCTTCAAATCCACTAATCTGGTGCGTCCATTCGTACTAAAGTATTCTGGAGATTTTTCAATTTTTGCGCCCATGCTCTTTAATACTTCCAATTCTACTTCAAGGAACTCAATAGGAGCTCTCCTGATTACTAACTGTGATTGCGTCACTAGAGCCACTGCTATAAACGACATGGCTTCAATTGGATCTTCCGCCGGCGCATACTCCACATCAACATCAATCTGTCTTTTACCACGCACTTTTAATGTGGTTGTCCCGATGCCATGTACTTCTACTCCTAGTTTTTCCAGAAAGAAACACAAGTCTTGCACCATGTAATTTGATGACGCTCCAACAATCGTCGTTTCACCTGGATATAACGCAGCTGCCATCAGTATATTCTCCGTCACCGTATCGCCACGTTCAATCAATACTATCCTCTTCGGCGGGAAGGGCATTTCAATCTGGTCAATTGGCACTTCTGGCCTTTCTTTAGGTTTCTTGCCTGCAGGATTCATTGGTGCTACCTTTGCCTCATAGAATCCACTACAATTCGTCGCGTCAACCTTTAATCCAAAAGCCGACAACGCCCTAAGGTGCGGCTCGATTGTCCGTGTCCCCAATGTGCATCCGCCAGCGTAAGGCAAACGGAATTTTTCGAATTTGTGTAGTAACGGCCCCATGAACATCAACACTGAACGCGTCCTACGCGCAGCCTCGACATTGATATTCTCTAAATTTAATTCATCCGGTGATATAATTTCCAAGTCTTTTCCGTCGTTAACCCAGCGACATTTCACACCAATTGATTCCAAGACTTCGACAATCCGAAATACTTCCTCAATCCGTGCAACATGTTTTAGGCGCGTCGTTCCAGAATTCAATAGTGAGGCACATAGCAAGGCTACGGCCGCATTCTTGCTGGAATTAACTACTATTTCTCCATGTAATTCTTTACCACCATGTATGCGATAGCTCTGCGAAGCACCATCATTTATAGAGAGAATTTGCCCTCCCAGCGCATCGGACAGTTTTTTTACTAGCTCCAACGACACATTCTGTCGCCCCTTCTCGATTCGATGAATTGCTGACTGACTGCTACCAATCGCATCCGCAAGCTGGGTTTGCGTCCAGCCTTTTTCAATTCTCAATCGCTCAACAATCCGTCCAATTTTGGTATTGTAAGCAGCAATTTTCTCTTTGTCCGTCATAGCTATGATTATATCACACTTATATCATGATGTGAATAATTATTTTCCGCAAACCACATTGTTTGCATGTAGCCACCCTTCTACACTCCCTCCATCCAGATATTGCCCTGAAGTCGGTGCTACGCGCATCACCCCGCCTTTTGCCAAGAAAGTATCAATTGGGTCAGTCACTAAATATTCTTGATCCTTTGGACCAAAATCATTTTCATGCACATAACGCACGATTTCCCGTAACAACTCCGGCGACATGATGTATTTACTAACGTTTACAAAATTTGATGGAGCTGAATCAATGTCTGGTTTCTCGACGATCCTTGTTAATTTGCCATTATTCTCCGATAATACCCCGTATTTATTAACTTGATCATGCGCAACTTCCACTCCCAAAATTGCCGATTCGCCTTCGTTTACTACTTTTAGCAGGGAATCACTTGCTGATTCTCCACCTGGATTCCAGATAAAATCATCCCCCATAAACACTAATACTGGCTCATTTATGTCAAATTCTTCCACTACCATCGCAATCGGTACTGCTGTACCATATTTTCCCGATGGATCTTGTTGGATATAATGAATTTTCACATTATCTGGCAAAGTCTTTGCTAGTTCTAGTCTGTCTTCCTTCCCCCGATCCACCAAATAAGCGTTCAGTGCATTATTATCCTGATAAAACTCCTTCACTTGACAGGGCTCGACATTAGAAATCACCATATAAATATCTGTCACCCCAGCCTTAATTAATTCCTGCACCGAATAATCCACTAATGGTCTATTACCTACCGGCAGCATCGACTTTTCAATTACCTTCGTAATCGGCAGTCTTCTTGTCCCCCAACCTGCCACTGGGATTATCGCTTTTGTAATCATAACTCACTCTCCACTTAATCTGCACCGATTATAGCATACTTTCGCGCTACAGAAGATTTATTTACTATTATATCCTCTTATGCTACAATTAAACTGTCTTAAATTGCAAAAAAAATGATGGCGAAAGCTCATACACTCGAAACTAGGGCGCTGCTCTTTGAATGGGTGTGTTTCGTCCATCATGACAAAGCAATTTAAGACACTGCCGAGCAGTGTCCTATTTTTTGCACTGCCGATCAATCATAAAAATAATTCTCAAGGAGGGAATATGAAAAAAGTATTAATAATCATTGGGGGTGTCGTATTGGGCTTTGCGGTTCTAGGTATAGCAATTTTTGCTATCGTTTCGCTAACTTCGCAGAAAATGAAGTGCACCTCATCGGTAGGCAATATTACACTGATGTATAGCGATAATACTATCAGTGGATATACAGCTACTGGCATGAGTTATGATTTTGATACGCAGAAGCAATATGCACAGAGTATAGGAGTGGAAGATTATTTGGATGAATTTGAAGATTGGTTTGAGGAAAACACTGACGGGGTTTGCACGCGTTAAGCATCTAAAGCAATTCAAAATCATCTTTATTTAGCTTCACTAATCTATCGCCTGGCAAGTTAAAATACTTTCCAGGCGCATAATTTAGAATTGCCTGACGGAAATCTTCCAGTTGTGGTCTTGTCGCAGGAGCTCCAGCGCGCAGAGTTCCTGCTCGCAATAATTCCAGTGCTATAGCAGCATCCATTTCGCGAAACCAGCTCCTCTGCCATACTCCATCTTCCGGCAATAATTTCACTATCTGTGTATCAATTTCATCCTTTAACTCTTTCTGTTTTTGCCATAGCCTATAGATCTCCATTTTTTGCTCGAAATTTAACCCAGAATTATTCATTTCGTGACGTATTCTATTTCGTAGATATTCATCCGATGAGTTCGACTGATCTTCTCGAAAATTCAGTCTCCGTTTCGCCGCATATTCAATAATCGCAGCTTTATCCATCGGTTCATACAGCAAATCCATCTCCAAAAAAGGGCGTCGAATATTTTGTCGGTTGAGCCCCGCAAGACCTCTCCAGCCAGTCCCACGTAGCGAGTTTATCGCTACCGTTTCGACTAAATCATCGAGGTGATGGGCAACAAAAATCGGTGCATACGGATCTATACTATACAAAAATTCATATCGTGCATCGCGCGCAGAGTCCTCACTCGTTCTTGCCCCCAATTTACCTTCGCCCAGCCGGAATTGAACTCCATATTCTGTAGTTTTTTTACGTACAAATTCCGCATCTTCTCCCGAGTTTTGTCGAATGCCATGATCAAAATGTGCTACAATTATATCATCAGGAGAATACGCGCCAGAACGACATATCACATCAAGCATAACCATAGAATCAACTCCCCCCGAAACTGCCAAGATTATTTTTGCCATACCCCTATAATTATAGCAAAATATGTTATAATAAGAAACATGAACCCCGACAAAATTCGCAATTTTTGCATTATCGCGCATATCGATCATGGCAAATCTACGATTGCCGATCGCATGATGGAATTGACGGGTACAGTTTCGAAGCGCGAAATGAAATCTCAACTTCTCGACTCAATGGAATTGGAACGTGAAAAGGGAATTACAATCAAGCTTGCGCCTGTACAAATGCAATGGCAAGGTTACACATTGAATCTCATCGATACTCCGGGTCATGTTGACTTTTCTTATGAGGTGTCACGTTCACTCCAAGCCGTCGAAACTGCTGTTCTCGTCGTTGATGCTACGCAAGGGATACAAGCACAAACTTTAGCAAACGTTTATCTCGCACTCGAACAGGATCTTTATATTATACCTGTAATCAATAAAGTTGATCTCCCAGCTGCCGACGTTGATAAAGTTACCGCCCAAATTGTTAATTTGCTCGGTTGCGACCCCGCAGAAATTATCCCCGTCTCTGCCAAGACCGGATACAATATCGACAAAATCCTTGATAGAATAATCGAAAGCGCCCCAGCTCCAACCAGCAAGGGCACGAGCGGTGGGAGGCAGTCTTTTTGGGAGGGTGCGGAGGCTACGGCCGAGCATGCAGTGCGCGAGACCCGTAACGACGGGCTCGAGCGACACGTCTCCCAAAAAGAACTGAAACTCACCGCTCGTGCCCTAATCTTTGATTCCTATTTCGATGACTATCGCGGTGTCATCCTCTATGTTCGTGTCTTTGATGGTAGTATTCCCAAAAATTCCGAAATTCGCATGATGGCAGCCGGAACTAACGGCATCGCCCTTGAAGTTGGTACTTTGAAACCAAAAATGACCCCTTCCGACAGTTTGGACGAGGGTACTATTGGCTACATTGTGACAAATCTCAAAACTACCCGTGAAGCTAAAGTCGGTGATACCGTCACGCTTGTAAAAAATCCTGCCGAGACTCCATTGCCAGGCTATAAAAACGTCTTACCATTTGTCTATGCTGGATTTTTCCCAGTTTCAAATGATCAATATCAAGATCTCAAAGACGCCGTCGAGAAGCTTGCGCTTTCCGATTCAGCAATTCATTTCGAGCCTGAAAATTCGCCTGTTCTTGGCTTCGGCCTGCGTATCGGTTTTCTCGGCATGCTTCATATGGATATCATTCGTGAACGCTTAGAGCGTGAATTTGGACTCGATCTTGTCGTCACGAATCCGTCTACGAATTACGAAGTGACAATGTCCGACGGTACAGAAATGAATATCCGTTCTGCTGCTGATTTGCCTGACCAATCCACTGTTGCCGAAATCCGCGAACCATGGGTCAAAGGTGAAATTATTTTACCGCAAAACATGATTGGCGGAGTGCTTGACCTTATTAATAAAAAGCGCGGCCATCAAACAAATTTAAGTTACATTGAAGATCGTGCCGTGATTGATTTTGAGGCACCAATGGCAAATCTTCTGACAGATTTTTATGATCAATTAAAGTCAATTACTTCTGGGTATGCTAGTTTTAACTACGAGCTAGCCGACTATCGACCAGAAGATTTAGTGCGACTTGATTTTCTCGTCGCAGGGAATCGTATGGACGCACTGAGCATCATGTGTCATCGCTCTGAAGCTGATGCACTCGGCAGGGAAATTACCAAAAAACTCAAACAAGTCATCCCGCGTCAGAATTTTGAAGTTGCCTTGCAGGCTGCCATTGGCGCAAAAATTATCGCCCGCGAAACTATTGGTGCCTTCCGCAAAGATGTCACTGTAAAGATTCATACTGGCGACCGTGATCGCAAAGCCAAACTCCTCGAAAAGCAGAAAAAAGGTAAGGCCCGCATGAAACGTTTTGGCAAAGTCGATATCCCATCCGAAGCTTTTACGGTTATGTTAAAACGAGATTAAAAGTAATATTGTAAATTTCACAACATTACTTTTCAAAAACTCTGTGATAAAATACCTAAAGTTGACCCAGCTTGTAATCTTCTAGAAAGCGTACAATCGTCAAAATCAATAGTAAATATTAAGGAGTTTTTGATGGAAAAATCTGAAAATAAATATCTGGGGCAAGAGAAAATCTCCAAACTTCTATTAAAGTTTTCAATCCCGTGTATTCTCGCACTTTTGATCACTTCGCTATACAATATAGTTGATCAAATTTTCATCGGGCACGGCACTGCTGACGGGCTTGGCGCAGTTGGCAACGCAGCAACGTCTATCGTCTTTCCACTTACGCTTGTAGCAGTTGCACTTTCGGGCATGTTTGGTGATGGTACGGCCGCTTTTCTTTCGATTTGTCAGGGGCGCAAAGATACCAAAAACTCACATCGCGCCGTTGGCAGCAGTCTCGTCGTCACGCTCGTAATTAGTATTATTCTCGTTGCGTTGGGCTTTGTATTTGCCGATCAAATTCTCGGCCTTTTTGGAGCCAGCACTGACAACATCATTTATGCGAGGCAGTACTTCTTTATCATTTTGAGTTTCTTCCCGATTTATATGTTAGGCTATATGTTAAATTCCGTCATTCGTGCCGACGGTTCTCCTTCTTTTGCTATGATTGCAACCGTTGCTAGTGCTGTGACTAATATTATTCTTGATCCGATTTTTATCTTCGCTTTCAACTGGGGAATTCGCGGTGCCGCATGGGCAACCATCACCGGCCAGGTTATTACTTTAATCCTATCGATTGCTTACCTCACACGTACAAAAACTTTCAAACTTTCTTTTGCTAGCTTCAAACCACAAGGCCAAGTTTTGGGTAATATCGCCAAACTGGGCGTTTCTACCCTCATCACCCAACTTTCCATCGTAGTTATTTCGATGGTCTGTAATCAAATGCTCGCAATCTATGGTGCTAATTCTGAATATGGTGCCAACGATCCACTCGCTATCATTGGCATTTGCATGAAAGTCTTTACTATCGTTTTGAGTATCGCAATGGGAATTATTATTGGCGCGCAACCAATTCTTGGTTTCAATATTGGTGCCGGCAAGACTGAACGTGTGCGCGAAACCTTCCGCAAATGTATTTCCGCCACGATTATTGTCGGCATTATATCTACTCTCGTTTTTGAAATTTGTCCAGAGTTTATCATCAATATTTTTGGCTCTAATTCTGAAAATCCAGAGCTTTATATGCAATTTGCCGTGTTGACTTTCCGCATCTTCCTTATGCTGATTACCTTAACTTGCAGCATTAAAGTTATTTCAATTTTCTTCCAGGCCGTAGGCGAACCTCTCAAAGCCGCTATCGTTTCGCTTTCGCGTGACATTGTTATTTTTTTGTGCCACTGGTACTAATTTTGCCACGTGCTATGAATGATATTAACGGGATTTTTTGGGCTGCACCCGTTGCCGACGTAATCGGATTTATAATTGCTGGATCTATGGCAGTGGTTTACTTCCAGAATCTTTCCGTCACGAAATCACCTGTTGCCACCGAATCTGCCGTCATCAAACAATCTCATCCTGGTATCATCATCACTATTGCACGTGAACATGGTACACAAGGTAAGAAAATTGGCGAGTTGGTCGCAAAGGAATTAGGGATTCCGTATTATTACAAAGAAATGACTGCACTTGCCACAAAAGAAAGTGGCCTTGACCAGGCCTACATCAAAAAAGTAAATAGTAATGATGGCGAAGAAATCGCTCAAGAACTATACCTTACTACCTCACCTGCAAAATACGCTATCGAAGCTCAAGATGAGATCGTCCGAGAAATTGCCAGTCGCGGATCTTGTGTCATTGTCGGTCGCGCTGCAGATTATGTTTTGCGAGAGCATAAAGATTTACTTCGTGTCTTCATTTATGCGCCCAAAGATTTTCGAGTTAAGAATATTATGGCGATGTATCACGATGACGAAAAATCTGCGAAGAAGAATCTTGAACGCGCCGACAAAAATCGCGCCGAATATTACAATTTAATCTCCGGTCAAAAATGGGGCGATTCACATAATTACGATCTCTGTATCGATGCATCTCTTGGCAAGGAAAAAGTTGCCGAAATCATATCAAGCATCGCCAGAAAATAATATTTTTCTGCACTATTTTAAGAAAATCGCTAATCATCACACTAGTGCTTGTAACAAATCTTCTTTTTATGATAGCCTACTTGGTAGGTGGCGAATTTTGGCGTAAAAATCCAATCTTTTGTCGGGCGGGAGAAAGGAGGATTACGTATGGTGCTTCAAGTTTTATTTTTACGTATAGAAGTGAAGATTAAATTAAGCTTCGTGAAGCGTAGAAAGAGAAATAAAAAAGTTACTTCTGTAAAGAAACAGAAGTAACAGCATCAATGTAATTCCCATTCTAACAGAAACGTTTTAGGGTTGTCAAGTTCGTCACCTAGCTAATCGTACCTATCGAGCTACACAACGCACTGACGCGCCATTCTCACGCTGAGAACCGTCACTGCCAGACGATGATCCAACAACATAAGCGAAGCTATATGAGCCAGAACTAGTACTAGTAGTCCAATAGTAACCCACGCCATTTCCGGGTTCATCGCCATCCGGCGATACTAGCCCCCCAGACACATAATATAATGGAGCTTTATTAGTTAATACCATACCATGCGCACCATACATATCATATATATCCGACAAACTCCCATAATCTGTTAGACTATCTGGTATTGTCCAACTCTTGGGGCAAATCGTACCAGCATGACTCGAAGCACTACTGTCATTTCCCGTCCCCGCTACAGCTGCATACCAAGTATAATAATTGCCAACAGAATCATGATTGCCAACCAAATATGCTCCTTTCCATGAATTCGCAAAAGGGGCTTCTCCATATGATGCCGTGCCCCCACTTTGACCGATAGACAGCGTCGCTTTCGGTGGAGAAAATGTCGTTACACTCGGATCGGCACTCTGTGTTGCTGTCCAGTCTCTAGCAATATCCGTATCACTAGCCTTCAACCCTTCTGTTGTTATGTCTAATGCTAGATTCTGTGTCATCCAACAGTTACCGTCTTTAAGCTTGGCTACCCAGTAGGATTTGTTGTCACGGGTGTCGATTAACTGCTTAGTATAGCCTTCAGCCGTATTCGCACAAATCTCACTGTTCATGTCCTGCATGAAGCTTAAGTCCGATAAGCTAGATATTACCTTTGGATTAGCTACTACCGATACGAGGACGTCATTATAGTATGCTCCACTAGCTAGTGTATTATCAATATGTGCCCCAAACCCCAAATTATAGTTATCCGTATTCGTACTAGCAGCGGTACTCTTGATTGCCGTATCACTGCTCGTTGGTACTGGCTTATACGTTGAAGCTTCTGTTACCGTATTAGTGTCTAGTGTATATCCCCATGTATTGCCCGTGAAGCTACTTCCTACAGTATTAGCCGTGATAGAGTTAATCACTTGCCCACCAGTTACCTTATCATTATTTAGAGTACTCTTGCCATCTGCAGTCTGCATATAGATACTATAGCCAGTAGGGTTATTAGTCATAACACCTAGCTTTGCTGTGCCATAGCTGAATGTCCCTGCACTGTCAGGCGAGATCTCCATCTCTACCTTTGGGTCTAGACTTACAGCCAGCGTCGCTGCAGCATCTACTGTAACCGTAGTATTAGCTGACCTTGTAGTATTGTCTAATGCATTAGTGGAGGAAGATACCATTGGACAAATCATCATTACTCCCAGCATACTAGTCAGACCAATACTTACTCCTCCTACTATTCTCCAGTATTTATCATAAGTTGTTAATTTTTTCGCAGTTTGGCTTCCACACCTTATTCTTTTGCTGGTTAGAGTACGTCGTCGCACTAAAGGCCTCCTCTAGGTTTATGCACTTCAAAATCCAGCCCCACTCGCTTGACTTATCGAGGCTTGATTGAAGCTAATTGTTTATATTGGCACCTTACGGGTCGCTATGAGGAAGGCTCGTAGTATTTTCTCTTCTCCCATGATCTAGATGAGACTAAACATATAAGGTCATTTAGTCGTAGCAAAGGACTATCACGGAAGAAGATTACTGTCGCCAAATACAAAAAGCGACACCGCAAGGTGTCCAATCCGTTCGTAACCTATCCATCGAGCTATAATAGCTAAATAAACGATTATATAGCGGTGCCGCTTTATCTCGTCTATATAAACTATCCATCTCGAAGTAGATAGGTATTACGATAAAATACTACCAAAAACTGGTCACGATTGAATTGGACAATTCCATCATATCACACTTATGCTAAAAGTACAATATTAAATTATCGTATTCTCCGCTGCAATCAGCACATGCTCAAAGAGTGCCGTTACTGTTAGCGGCCCTACGCCACCAATTTTTGGCGTAATCGCCGTTAAATCTTCACGCCACCGCACCTCATCGTCAACATCGCCGACCAGTACCCCACCTTCACTTGCCGTCCCAGCATCGACGACTACAGCTCCAATTTTTACCATATTGTCCTTAATTAAATGCGGAACTCCAGTTGCACTCACGATGATATCAAAATTTTTTAGCTCGCTCAAATCGCTATGGCTCCGAAATACTTCCACGTCATAACCAGAATTTTTCCACATTTTTTCTAATGGTGCACCCACCAATCGCCCTCTTCCGACCAACGCAATTTTCTTTCCTTCGAGATTTACATCATAACCAGCGAGCAACCAATTTATTGCCGTTGCCGTTGCCGATTCAAATTCTGAATCATCTCCAACCAGCCCATCGACATCTTTTTCTCGCGCAATTAATTTTAAGACTTCATCTGTCTTTTCTTTATTCTTGAGTGGCAATTGCACAATGACTCCATGTACCGACGCATCGGTGTTTGCTTCACTAATTGCACTTGTTACATCTTCGCGCAACCAATCATCGACTTCTACGCCGATGTCTTCGCCATACTCCTTTTTTAACTCGACATATTTTTCGATCACCGGGCTATCATTGTCGCGGATAATTACTAGCTTTGGTTTAACTTTTTGGGCACGTAATCCACCCGCCATCCGCGCTTGATTTGATTTCATATAATCGGCAAGCTCTGCGCCATTTAAGATTTTCATTTATTATTACCTCCATGTATTGGGATCTCTACTGGCTCCTGTTCTAGTACAAAGCCAAATTTCTCCCGCACAGCATCAATAATTTCTGCTCTCGCTTTTGCCAAATCCTGATAGTTTTTTGCCTCTTCATTTATTAGTACCAATGCCGCTTTGTCACTCACACGAAATCCATATAATTCCTTGCCCTTTAACCCACAACTTTCAATTAGCCAGCCCGAATTAATCTTTCCGCTACCATCTTCATTTCGCCAAATCGGAATCCCCGACTGCTCAGCCTTGTCTGCATTTTTTTTATCGACGTAAACATTTTTGAAAAAACTTCCTGCGCTAGGAATTTTCTCTGGATCCGGAAGTTTTTCTTTGCGAATTTCACTCACCATCCTACGTATATTTTTTGGTGAAAAATCTTTTTCCTTATGCTCGTCAATATAACGTTGCAGGGAACTATAAAACGGCGGCTCCAAGTTTTTACGTTGCAACTTAATCGTCACCGCCGTAATCAAAAATCTTCCTTTGTCTTCACCCGTATTGAATCGACTTTTTCGATACTGCATTCCCATTTCTGATTTATCTAGTATGACATTTTTCTTTAATTTCGTATCATATGCTTCGACCTGTTCGATCACGCCGGCGATATCTTGACCATAGGCCCCAATATTCTGTACTGGTGCTGCACCGACGGTTCCAGGAATTTTGCTCATCGCCTCAATTCCCGAATATCCACGTTCGCAAGCAAATTCCACTAAATCATCCCAAATTTCTCCTCCCATTGCTCGGATAGTAATCTCATCGTTATTTTCGTTTATAATTTCAATTCCACGTAATTTATTTAATAGGACGACGCCCTCAAATTCCTCATCATGTGCGATTGTATTTGCTCCACCACCCATCACCCAAACTGGCAAACCTTTTTCTTTTGCAAAATCATAAGCCTTTACCACCTCTTCTGGCGATTCTATTTCGACGACATGGCGTGCGTTCCCGCCCAGCCGCATTGTCGTCAAGCTAGAAAGTGGCACATTCTCACGAATCTTCATACATATATTCTACCATTTTTCACATATTATATAAATAGGCTCCGAAGTTTCCTCCGAAGCCTTTTACTGCTAGTCAGTAATTGTCCTATGCTGTTCGCGCAAGCTGATTTCGCCTTCAGCCTTTCTGCTAGGTCTATGCACGATGCGAATTTCATTCAAATCCAAGCATACACTCCCATCCTCCATAGAATGCCAACGCGCTGACTTATGAAAAATGTCTTTGTACCCTTTGATGCTGCCATCAGCAAATTTCCATAATACTGGTATTAGCATAATTTGTTCAAGATGGTCCATGATATTATATCGTGGCTTCACAACTTTTTTAGTTGTAATCGGCGCCTGCTCAACGCAGTTGTATTCATCCAAACCTTCGTTTAATGCATCGATTTCCACATCACTGACTTTTGCAAATAATTTTTCTACTGACGTCTGTTTGACTTTGTAACAATTCTGGGCCGGTATGTTAAAGTCGGTATAACAAAATTTGCCTTCAAGATCTTGCTTCGCGAGGTACATTTCGGGCCGATAACAATCATCCTCAAATCTCACCAGCAGAATATCATTGCGGTATTTGGCTAAATATAGCCTGTGGCGACCAGCCTCATATGGTAGTAGCGTGCTGCTGTATAGATCTTTTGTATGCTCCTTAATCTCCGCCAGAATTTCACCCATCGATGCATCACTCCTAAACTCTGGCATCTCTAGTAAAAATTGCCTCAAAGTCGTTTCCATTACTTCAAGTATTAATGCTTTGTGCGTATTGTTGGTGCATATCTGGCAATGCTCACGTTTTCGCAAAAAGAACTCACGCTCATCATAGGTAGGCAAGAGAGGGAACAAGAAGTCGTCATCGTCCGTGATAAACGGCAAATCTTCATCCTCAAACTTGGAGCTAGTAGTACAAGCCAACATCCAACATTGTCGTGCGCTAATTTGCCCGTTTGGATTCTCTTCAAAGACATAGCTAGGGATCAACTGGTCTATAAATATTAGGTCGCTCAAGGTTTCTACTATTTTTCTCTTCATGACAACTCCTCCTAACAAATTTTTAATGTGCACCATATATTATACTATAGATTATAAATAATTCAACTGTTGTGCAATATAGATTTTTCACTTCCGTTTTCTCATAAATCGTGATATAATCACTCCAGTGGGTCGGTAGCTCAGCTGGTTAGAGCACCTGCCTCTTAAGCAGGGTGTCGAGG
>CAPKVJ010000003.1 GCA_948648655.1 uncultured Candidatus Saccharibacteria bacterium
CAGATTTCGATGAGCAGAAACCACTGATTTTAGGTGCGATTTTTGACACGATTTCCAAAGCAATGGCGAAATTTCCTGACGTTCATCTGAAAGAACTTCCACGCATGGCAGATTTCGCAAAATGGGGATACGCAATCGCTGATTCCATTGACGGATTTACTGGAGAAGATTTCTTATCGGCTTACGTCGGCAATATTGAAAAACAACACGAACAAGCAATTGAGTCAAGTGCGGTCGGAACTGCAGTCTATCTATTCATGACACATGATGAGGTAGTAAAAGGGGTTTGGACTGGCACAGCGACACAACTTATGCGTCAAATTGAAGACACTGGGATAATCATCAATATCGATGAAGAACCGTCAGAGTTGACTAAAGAGCTAAATATGATTACTAACGGTAGCCTATGGCCAAAGGATGCGTCGTGGTTCATGCGAAGGCTGAATTACGTTCTGCCAGATCTGGAGTCGCAAGGTATTCAAATAAATTCTTATACCCAGAACAACCAACGCATAGTTGAGCTAAAAAATCTTAATTACTCGGAGAAAAATGATGACAACAAATAATGACTATAATTTTCCGCTTTATTGCTCGGTTTCTGATTTACCAGATGATTTTAACCAAAAAACGCTTGGCGAACAGAATCGTCTTAGAAAGGAACAGGAGTCAAATTCCAGAATGGATTTTTTATGTACTGTTCCAATCGCTGCCGCAGAAAGTACGACAATGAATCGGCTCAAAGAAAGATACGGCTCAAAAATCTTGGAAAAATCATATCCACATAATCAGAAAACACGCGTTAAAAATCCTTTTGACCGCAACAGGAACCATACTCATTATATAGTTGAACATAATTTCAGCAATAATCTGACCAAAATCACATTAAGCCCATCAAATAATCGCTACGGCAAACGTAATGGCCGTGTGAAGAAAAAGCCAATTAGTCGTAGCGAAAAACAGAAATGCATGGGCGGAAATGTCTCAATTATGCCTCATTCGCCAATCAATAGATATGGTCCGCATAAAGGTCGGCTAAAACTCTAGCACTATACGGCAATACAGTATAACGGCAAAAGTACAAACTTGATATTCTAAAATCAGTATGTATTTTTGCCAACTTGCCAGATAAAATCTATAAGGAAATGGAAAAGTTATAACTTAAGGAGTGAATAATGGATATTGAACTCAAGAATTTAAAATTTGTTATGTATATGCGTAAGTCTAGCGAATCTGATGACCGACAAGCTCTTTCGCTAGATGCTCAACACGATACTCTTATGGATGTCGTAAAACGCAATAAATTAAAAGTCATCGCAGAATTTCGGGAAGCCAAATCTGCCTCAAAACCAAATAATCGGCCAGAATTTGACAAAATGGTCAAGCTAATTTCTACTGGAAAAGCTAATGCTATTTTATGTTGGAAAGAAGATCGACTATCTAGAAATCCAGCTGAAAGTGGTTTAATCCAACAACTACTAGTTGACAGAAAAATCCAACGCATTATGACACCATACAGAAGTCATACTCCAGACGATAATGCTATTAGCTTGGCTGTTGAAGCTGGAATGAGTGCCCAATATACACGAGATTTAAGCCGAAACGTTAAACGAGGACAACGAGCAAATAACAAACTGGGTGGGGTACATTTTCCAGCACCGCAAGGATACATTAACGTTAGACGAAATAATCACGGTACTTTGGATTTAGACCAAGAACGTGCCCCACTTATGCGTAAAGCATTTGATATGTATCTGACTGGAAATTACACAGTACCGGAGGTTCTATCTACCTTAAACAACGACTGGGGATTTTTAACTCGAAAGCATTATAAAACTGGCGGAAAACCACTTAATCGTTCTTCACTTTATGCTATTCTAGAAAATCCAGTTTATATGGGGTATGTTCGAGATTTAGAAGACAAAACACAATTGCATAAAGGTGATTGGCCAGCATTACTTTCAGAAGATGAGTTTTACCGAATTCAAATGCTTTTAAAGAAATCTGGTTTCGGCCCACAATCAAATTATTCCTTAAATCACTTTGAACTTAAGGGCATCTTTACTTGCGGGGAGTGTGGTTGTTCTATTACAGCCGAAATTAAGTCGAAAAAACTTAAAGATGGTGGCGTAAATTACTACACCTATTATCACTGCACACATAAACGTCAATGTAGTCAGAAAGGTTGCGTTCGCGAAGAAAGACTATACGACCAAATTAAATCCTTATTTGGACAATATAGAATTGACCAAACTCTGTATGATTTAGCTTTAGAAACGATGAAAGATATTAGTGCTAAAGAAATCGCCGAAAGATTAAATATCGATGATTCGCAAAATGCAACAATCAAAACAATGCAAGCTGAACATGACCGTTTAATTGATATGGCAACTCGTGAGCTTATTAGCTATGAAGAATTTGAAAGAATGTCAAAACCGCTCAAAACTAAAATCGAAAACATGAAAACGCTAAATGAGGAATTGCAGCATAGACTGAAAAATCGTTATGAAATCATTGGCTCAACTTTGAACCAATTAAAGCGGCAAGATGAGTTTATATTCAAATCTCAAGGAACTAAACGCAGTATGGTTCACGCCATAGGTTATAACCCAAAAATTATTGATAAAAATATAGATATTACCCCTTATACGTGGCTCGAGCCTATTAAGAATTTTCTTAAAGAAGCAAAAACTCCCCACAATCAGGTTATAACTAACTCTGAACGGGGGAGAAAATGCTTAAAAAATGACTTGAGTCCAATCTGGCGGAAGGGACAGGATTCGAACCTGCGAAGCTATTAACTTGCTGGTTTTCAAGACCAGTGCCATCAACCACTCGGCCACCCTTCCACTTATAATTGTATCATATTTTAGAGGATTGTTCCACTGGAATTTATGAGACGATCGAGAATTGGGCGCATTATGGTGAAATACTCCCTAATTTCCCTTTCGTCATGCAGAAATTTGTGTGTATGTTCAAGGAAATTTAATAGTGCAACGTAAATTACTTGTTCATGAAAATACGATGGGCGAGAAAAGTTATATAATCCATCAAGAAAACCTTTTACGAACTCACGTTTGCGATCGTTTTCTGGAAGTAGTAACCAGGTCATTTGGTAGCGAAAATTTAGGACATCATAACTATACTTCATTGCGCCAATATCAATAAGGTACTTATTACCTGATGGATCAATAACGATATTAGAACGTTTGATATCGCCGTGTATTAGGCCAGGAGATGTATGGGTAAAAAGGTCTGGACCGCGTTGAGTAATTTTCCAAAGTGGTGCGATGGCTTCGATTAGGCTGGTTTCTTGTAGTAAATCATTGAGAGAATGATATAGTTTTTCAATATGCTGGGTTAGTTCTGTGAGATTTTCATGTTTGATGTAGGTAATTCTATTGACTGGGTAGGATTTTAATTTTTTGGCTTCGTGGCCAATCTCGGTGCCGGCTTGGTGAATTTCGGAAAGTGAACAGTGTTGATTGCTAAAAGTTTTGAAATCTTGGCCTGGTATGTAGCGGAAAAGGCAAAATTGCTTTTTATCTGTGCCGTAGTGGCCATAGCCAAGTATTTCGAGTGAATTAATTGAGAGCTCTTGGTAGATTCGGCAGATTTCTTGTAATTTTTTGAGGTTGGGTACGACGTCGTAGTGTTGGGGGAATTTGAGGCAATAGATTTGATCGCCTAGATACATTTTAAAAATTTGTGCACCGCTACGTCCGCCAGTTATTTCCTCAAGGGTTATTTTTTGTGAGAAATCCATATTGTATAGTATATACGGATTTGTGATTTATTACACAAAATTCGGTTTATCTGTTACTATAGAAGTAATAGAGGAGGACAGATGAAGGGTGAGTATAGACCATATAATGAAAGGACACCAGACGAGCAGTATAAGGGATTGATTCGAGCGGTCCTCGACAATGGTATCAAGGGCCCGTCGCCGATGGTGGATAAGGATGGAAAAGAAGTTGACTCGATTGATTTGTTGGGTGCTCCAGTAATGCGGTTTGATCTGTTGAAGAATGGTGTGCCGTTTTTGACCGAACGTGATATTAAGTTTTGGCGAACGCCGATCGGAGAGTTGTTTGGGTTTATCAATGGTGCACGGACCCAAGAGGAACTAGAGAAGTTTGGCTGTAAATGGTGGAAGAATTGGTGTACAGAGAAAAAGTGTGCGAAGCGTGGTCTCGAGACGGGTGATTTGGGGCCTGGTTCATATGGAGCAGCGTTTCATGATTTTCCAACTGCTGATGGAGGGAGTTTTAATCAATTTGCGGAAATTATTCAGCAGATAAAGGAGCGACCAGAGCTGAAGGCGCACTTAATCACGCCTTGGATTCCGCAATATACGATCCGTAATAAGAACCATCAGCAGAAGGTCGTCGTCTGTCCATGTCATGGTTGGATGCATTTTCGGGTATTGAATGGTAAATTGAATCTTGTGATGTTCCAGAGAAGTTGCGATGTGCTGATTGGTTGTCCGAGCAACTGGGTGCAGTATTCAGCGTTGCTTTTGGCGATGTCGGAAGTGCTTGATTTGGTGCCAGGCGAGTTTGTACATATGATTTCGGATGCACATATCTATGAGAATCAGTTGCCGTGGGTGGAAGAAATTTTGGCACGTGAAAGTAGGCCGTTCCCTACGCTAAAAATCGTAAATAGCCACGACAATATTTTTGATTATCGTGTGGAGGATTTTGAGCTTGAGGATTATGATCCACATGAGGCAATTAAAGGTATTCCAGTAACAATTTAGAGATACATTATGAATGATGACACTTGGCTCGCAAATGCAAAGATTGCACGGAAGAATGGTAAGACAATTGGACTTGTGCAGGGTTCTTGGGATTTGTTTCATTTAGGGCATTTACGTTATATCTTGAAAGCGCGGGGGTTGTGTGACTTTTTGATTATCTCGATGGATAGTGATGATAAGATTCGCAAGCGTAAGGGGCCGACGCGACCTGTGATCCCGGAGCAAGAGCGCTATGAGTTTTTGTCGCTGTTGAATATTGCTGATGCAGTGGTAATAAAGACATTGGATGATCCGAAATGGCATTTGATTAAGACGGTAAAACCAGATACGTTAATTGCGATTCGCGATACTTATACTGATGAAGATCTGGAAAAATTGGGAAAGTACTGCGGAAGAGTGGCGATTTTACCCCGACAGGCAAAGACTTCAACATCAGATAAGATTCGCAAAATTACACTTGATAGTCGATTGAAGAAGGTTGCTGGGGTGGAAGAAAAAGTCGCAAAGGCGACAGCAGGTGCGAAACGGCGAGTGAAGTATTCTAAAGGTATGCCGGAGCCGATACCGGGTCTATTTAGAGAGATGCGTAACTCTACGGATGATGTTTGCCCAGTGGCGGCGGCGTGTTATTGGGATGGCCAATGGGTCTATGCTTCTAATCAAATTGATTTTACAATCCCGGAGTATGATATCCAAAATCGGACGGAGTTGTTTTATGATACGATTGAGCACGCCGAGATTAATTTGCTGAAGAAATTAGGTAAGACAAAGACAGTTGATGTGCCGGTTTATGTAACGTTGTTCCCTTGTGATCGATGTATGAAAGTGCTAGCTAATAAAGGGGTGAAGGAAATTTATTATCTCGAAGATCATCCGGATAGAAATTGGAGTAAGCGTGCGCATGCACGTGCAGAAAAGGAAGGCATTAAAACAACGTGTCTGGGAGTGAAAGGAGAAAAAGATGAATGAATATAGTAAATATAAGTATATTTATCCGCCGAATGCACGTGAGCAAGAACAACTAGACATTATGTTGCGAATGGAGGCAGAGGACAAGGATCCGATGGCTCCGGAGTATATTGAGCAAGAGATTTTATTCATAACGGATTTTTGGCACGTTTCTAAGAATCGCTTTCCTTATGATGGTGCGGAATTGCAGTTTTTGGTTGTGGCGCGTGAACCGGTCTATAAGTTGGAAGATATGTCGGATGAGATGTGGCTGGATTTGAAGACGGTGTGGCAGAAGATAATAAGAGAATATGAAGTAGATGGTGGGGCGTTGTGCTTCAGATTTGGCAATCCGGCGAGGTCTGGAGCTTCACTGACGCGAGTGCATTGTCACATCATTATGCCAAAAGAGGGCGAAAAAGTGCGTCCAGCGATTGGTGGGAAGAAAAAGCTAAAAGAAGGGTTGCATCTGTAGAGGATGTATTACATTGTATAGCATTTGTATATACAATGTAATACGTTTGCAGATTTGTGAGATTATTCGGCGTTGGTATGGACGGCAGTGACATCGTCTAGGTTGTCGAGAGCATCAAGGAGTTTTTCGAGTTTTTCAGCATCAGTGCCTTCAATAGTGACACCGCTGGTTGGGATATAGCGAAGTTCAGCTGTAGTTACGGTGAGGCCGGCATCAATTAAGGCTTGGCGAATCTTCATGAGGTCGCTAGCAGCAGTAGTGATTTCTAGCCCTTCGTCGCCTTCTTCGACGTCTTCGGCACCAGCCTCAAGGGCTTGCATCATGGCATCTTCGCCTTTTTCGGGGACTTCAATCCAACCTTTGCGTGCGAACTGGAACATGACTGATCCTGGATCGGCCATGCGGCCGCCGTTTTTGGAGAGAGTGTTGCGGACGTCGGGCATGGTACGGTTCTTGTTGTCAGTGGCAACTTCAATTATAATTCCGACACCGCCGGGTCCGTAGCCTTCGTAAACTTCTTCGTTTAAAGCGGCAGCGTTTTTGTCGGAGACGCGAGCGATGGCGCGTTCGATGTTGACCTTTGGCATGTTGGCTTGGCGGGCTTTTTCGAGCATCATCGCAAGAGATGGGTTCATATTGGGATCGGTGCCGGCGCGGGCGGCGATGGCGATTTGGTTAGCGATTTTGGTGAATAAAGCACCACGTTTTGCATCGACGACGGCTTTTTGGCGTTTGGTGGTGGCCCATTTACTGTGTCCAGACATAATTCCCCTTTGTGTTAAATTTTATAAACTGATTTGTATTATTATACCATAGTTTTTAGTAAAACGGAATGATAATTGGGGTTACTTTGTGCGCAGCGGGAATGTTAATATCTACAATAGCAAGTTGTGGAATTCCGGGCAGAGCGGCTCCAATTGGTCTTCTATGGTCTACTCTAATACTAGCTACGCTTACCGCTTGTACTTCTCGGGTAGTGGCGTCAGTCCGTCAAACGACAGCAATCGTTGGAGCGGCTTCCCCCTCCGCTGCCTAGCTAGTTAGAGTATAGGTAGTAGGAGGAGGATTTAGCGGGCGACACAACGGACGGTGTACCCGTCGGATCTTTGACGACATTGGTTACTTGGGCGTACGTCATTAGAGGAACCGAAATATAAGTAGTAAGCATAATTAGAGTTGGTACCTGCTTTGTAACTTGTGGATGTCCAAGTATGATTTTGCCAGGCGAAATTATATATAAGAAAGATATTCGCTAGTGTTTGTAGATATACCAATTCCTCCTCCTCTTACAAAGTAAAGGGGAGCTCCAGCAATGTTATATATACCGCTGGTAGGGTTTGGTATTGCGTTCGTATCGTCACTACTATTACTAGCATTAGAGGCAATACCATAAGCACTTAATAATGTTTCGAATGTGGAGTCCCCTGAATTACTAGGTAGCCTCCATCCCTTCGGGCAGATACTTCCTGTTGCATTCTGACCAGCTACAGTAATAGATCCGCCCGTCCCAGCAGTGGCAGTATTCCAAAAGTAGTAGTTGCCTATGAGATAGTGCGCATCATAAGTTTTATTATCATAGTCAACTGCGGAGTATATAGTTTGACCAGTATAATTAGTATTTGGCACATTGAATACCATTTCTTTGGCTTCAAAAGTTGGTGACCAACTATCATCAACTCTTACTAAACCAATTTTGGTGCAAGTAGAGAAATCAGTGGTTGTATTATTGCAGCTCTTGCCATTGATTGGGGCTCCTAATATCCATTGGTTCTTGCCCCCTCCGCTTAAGTTCCATGAACGAGTTTCGTTTCCGTAGACCCTACTCCCACTTAACTGTATAGCATATTCAGTGTCAACTGGTTTATATCTAGAGCTTGAATTCCAATCCGCCGTAATATCCGTATCACTCGCCTTTAACCCAGCAGTAGTAATATCTAACGCTAGATTCTGTGTCATCCAACAGTTACCATCTTTGAGCCTAGAAATGTAATATTTCTGATTGTCACGCGAATCTATGAGTTGGTATTGCTGATCTTCGATCATACTACTACAGATTTCGGGAGTCATCTCTTGCATATAGGTAATATCGGAGATGTCTGGTGGTAAGGGATTGGCTATGACCGAGATTAGGACGGTATTAGTATAATTTCCGGCCGGGAGAGCATTATCCACGTGTGCACCGAAGCCGAGATTATAGCGGAAGGTCTGTCCGCTGGTCGAGGCAGTAGTCTGTTCGTCAATCTCGGTAGAAGTTGTCGATAGAGCACGGAAGGTTGAGCTAGCGTTGATTGCTTCAGTGCTGAGTGCATAGCCCCAAGTATTACCAGCCATGCTGGTGCCAATTGTGTTTTGAGTAAGGGAGTTGATCGTCTGGGAGACATTTGTATCCGACTCATTCTTTAAGGTAGTACGATTATTGCCGGAATTTAGATAGAGCTTGTAGCCGGTTTTATTGTTAGTAGTGACGTTAAGCGTGGTAGAACCATAGCTTAACTCACCATTACCAGAAACGGTACTCGATCCAGTCGTAACATCTCCGCCCAGACCGACCGAGATCGTACTGGTGGCAGCTCGCGTTGCTGTGTCATCTTCGGCGGCATTAGCGAGTCCGGTGTATGTAGGTGGACAGAGCATGAGTGTGGCAATCACCAAAATTAGGCCAACACTACTATAGCCTACGATTTGCAAGCGTCGCTCGTCTCTTAATAAATAGTGCTGGGCTGGTTTGATGATAAATTTACTCATGGCTCTTTCCTCATTTTACTGTTTATAAATATTAGAAGGGGTTTGCGATGACAGATATGACGACGCTATTACTATAGACGCCGGATGGCAGAGTGTTATCAATGTGAGCTCCGAATCCGAGATTGTAGTTGTCAGTTTGGCCAGTGGCGGAAGCGGTAGTCGTGCTATGGATTCTGGTATTAGTGGATTGAACTTGTTTGAAGGTTGAGCTGGCATTGATTGGATCTGTGCCAAAACTATAGCCCCAAGTGTTACCGGTCATTGCACTGCCTAGTGTATTGGCGGTGATAGAATTAATGGTCTGCGTGATTGTAGTATCCGTCTCGTTGGAAAGAGTTGATTGGTTATCGAGAGTTTGCATATAGACAGCATAACCAGTGGGATTGTTGGTAGAGATTTTCATGGCGGCTACCCCAGGTTGGAATTCTCCAGCATTCATTTCCATTGTCACTGTCGGGTCAAGGCTAAAAGAGAGATTGGAGGCGGCTTTGACGGAAACTTTAACTGAACCGGAGGTAGCTGCGTTAGTTTCTGGATTACTAATTGGGCAGAATGCTAATGCTCCTATTATGCCTAATATAGCTAAACTAGCAGTGCCTACGGTACGGTAAGTCTGCTCGGGCAGTTTTAGCCCGAAATGATGGGGTTGATGGTTTTTGATTTTTGGTGTTTGGTATTGCACGATTCCTCCTTGCGTATCAAAAACTTGGCGCACAACTTGCGTCTCTGCTTTTGATGTGTTTTATTGTTTGGCCACCTGCGGTGTCGCAAGATGCTTGGGGCTAGATAGATGACGGCAAATGCGCTAGGCTTACTAGTTTCCTAGAATATAATAAGGTCATTCTAGTTATAAAAAGGAACCTAAGCCATCAAGAGCGCATTTGCCGTGCTCGCTTCTTGCGCCAATACAAAAAGCGACACCGCGAGGTGTCCCTACCTAATCAGTAACCTGAACAACATCTACAATAGATATCAAAACATTTTACTTTAGCGGTGTCGCTTTATATGTTTTGATAATTTCTTGATAGTGTTATCAGGTTGATTAGTATAAAATGCTACCAAAAATTGGCTACTTTTAAATAGGGACAGTTACATTGTAACATACTTGTGCTAAAAAATGCAATAAAATATGGCCCCGTGAGGCCATATTTTATGAAAATGTAGTTAGACTAGTACATTCCGCCCATATCTGGTGTGGATGGGGCTTCTTTTTCTGGGATGTCGACGATAAGTGCGCCCATAGTAATAGCGGTGGCTGCGATGCTAGTGGCACTCTGGACAGCCTCTTTGGTGACTTTGGCTGGGTCGATGACGCCAGATTTCTTGAGATCGACGAGCCCAGCTTCTGGATCCATGACGTTGATCCCCTGACCGTCTTTTGCTTTCAGAACTTCAGCGAGGAGGGCTTGGGAATTAAGACCAGCATTTTCCATGATATGGATGAATGGAGCTTGGAGGGCTTTTTGGACGATCTTGGCACCGTCGTTGTCAGCTTTGAGGTTGGTAGAAAGATTGACGAGCGTGACACCACCACCGGTGACAATACCTTCGGCGAGAGCGGCTTTGGTAGCGGCGACTGCATCGTCGACGCGGAATTTCTTTTCGTCGATTTCGGCTTCGGATGCGCCACCGACTTTGATGATGGCAACTTTACCGAGTAGGGCGGCAGCGCGTTTTTCGAGCTCTTCGCGTTCATAATCGGACTTGGCGAGTTTGGCCTGTGATTGGATGAGCTCAATGCGTGCAGCGACGGCTTTTTTGTCACCATTACCCTTAATGATAGTAGTTTCGTCTTTAGTGGCGATGATTTTGCCGCAGGTACCGAGTACTTCGAGACCGACTTCTTCGAGTTTCATTCCTCTATCGGCGGAAACGACTGTGGCGTCGGTGAGGATGGCAATGTCTTCCATGACTTCTTTGCGGCGGTCACCGAAGGCTGGAGCTTTGAGGACTAGGGTATTGAAAGCGCCTTTGAGCTTGTTGAGTACGAGGACGGATAGAGCTTCGCCTTCGACTTCTTCAGCAATAATAACGAGGTCTTTGCGACCACTCTGAGCGCATTGTTCGAGAAGTGGTAAGAGCTCGCTAGCACTGGAGATTTTTTTGTCAGTAATAAGTACAAGTGGTTTTTCAAAGACGGCTTCCTGACGGTTGGTGTCGGTGATGAAGAAAGGAGAGGAGAAGCCTTTGTCATAGGTGAAACCTTCGACAATTTCTTGTTCCATTTCGAGGCCTTGACCTTGTTCGACGGTGACGACGCCGTCTTTGCCGATTTTGCTGATGACGTCAGCGATGAGTTGGCCGATTTCTTTGTCGCCAGCAGAAATAGAAGCGACTTCAGCGACTTTTTTATCATCGCCGTCGATTTTTTCGGCGGATTTTTCGATATCTTTGATGATTTCTGCGCCAGCAGTTTCAATTCCCTTGCGGAGCTCCATCGGGTTAATACCAGCAGCGATGAGCTTGTTGGCTTCATTTAAGATATTGTAGGTCAAGACGGTGACAGTAGTGGTACCGTCGCCAGCGACTTTGTTGAGCTTTTGAGCGGCGGTTTTGATGAGCTTGGCGCCGACTTGTTCGCCGAGATTCTCGTCGGTTGAACCGAGATCGACGGCTTCAGCAACGGTAACACCGTCATGAGTGATGGTTGGTGCGCCGTAGGATTTTTCGATGACAACGTTTTGGCCTTTGGGACCGAAGGTTACTTTTACTGCGTCGTAAAGTTGTTTGGCACCGCTTAAAACTTTTTCGCGGGCTTGATCTGCATAGAAAATTTTCTTTGCCATAATACTCCTTGATTATAATGTTGCGAGAATGTCTTCTTCTTTGACAATGATGTAATCTTTGTCTTCGAGCTTGACATCGGTAGTTGAATAATTTTTGGTAACGATTTTGTCGCCAGCCTTGACGGTTTTAACGTCTGGTCCGACGGATTCGACGATGGCATAAGCCGGTGTTTCTTTGGCTTCACCGAGTAGGATGCCAGATTTGGTAACTTCCATTGGTTGCTCTTTGATAGCAACCACGCGGTCTTGTAATGGTTTTAGTTGCATATTTAACTCCTTTGTAACTCTATGATAGCGCAGGATTTTGGCACTGTCAATAGTTGAGTGCTAAAAAGTTGTGTTTTGATGATAGGTGGCGAACTTGACAATCCTATAGTAGTTTTGCTAGAATGGGAATTGTTATATGGTTGTTATTTCCGCTTCTTGGCGGAAATAACTTTTTTCTTTCTTTTGCGCTTCACAAGGCTAATCTTTACGCTAGGGTTAAGTTTAGCTTCTAGCTTCAGAAATAGAAACTGTATTACCATAAGCAATCCTCCTTTCTCCCGCCCGACAAAAGATTGGACTATGCTAAAATTCGCCACCTTGTGCATGAGAGTAGCATATTATTGGAATTTAATACAAGCATGAGTGTTTTTCTACTGCCTATACTCTAACTAGCTAGGCAGCGGAGGGGGAAGGCATTATAGTGACCATCATAACTGGAAGGGTTTAATGTATCTGGTGTTATGTATAATGTGAAAATGTGGGTACCATTTGTGTAAGGTAAAGACGACCAATAAGCTCCGATCTGACTAGACTGTCGCAATAAACCATTCCCTTCCCAACCATTAACTCGCCCGCTGCGCACAAAGTAGGTGTTTCTGATGTATTTGGGGAGTTTTGGTGATGTTGAAGCTACTTTAGGAAGAATGCTGGCGCAGTGATTGATAAATATTATGAATAGTTGGGGATATTTAGAATAATGATAAGAAGAATCCCCAATAATAGCAGTATTAGAGGGATTGAGAAAAGTATTAATAATACATAATGCATTTTAGGAACTTTGGTTTGTTTGAAGATAGATATGCTTATAAGTAATCCGATGATGCCCGATACAATACTGCTGATTGGTAAGAGCAGGACAACAATCTGAAGAATTTGTACACTTAACGGTTTGTTGGGGCCATCATATATTTGGCCCATCAGAGCTATCATGAATGTGATTGGAGTTGAAACTAGGGCTGCTAGGCTGTAGATTAGAATTCCGATTCCTAATATGATGTGTGCTGGTTGAGGCTGTATAGCTTTGTAAAGCGAATTGGTGGTTGAGATGTTGCCCTGAAGTCTATTTCGCATATGTATATTGTAGCATAGTTTATGCGTGGGATATAGTATAATCATTATATGAGAACGAAGAAGATTATTTGTGTAGTATTAGTAGTGTTAGTCTTGTTTGTGGGCTTGGCAGTGTATATTTATATTGATAGTGGTAGTATAGATAGCACGCCATCAATGGTAATATACTTGAGGAAATATGCGGGGTGGGATATAAAAGAGATTTCTTCGCGGAAGTCTAAAGAGGACGGCTATGAGGTAGTTGATACGTATTTTGATATGAATGGCAAATATCGGTTCCACTATATTTGTAAAAATCGACCTGGATTAAAGATAAATGATAGCCAGATTGGTTGTACTTATTATTTTGATGATGGAGATCGAAGTGGTTATTCGACGTTTTTTGACTATTTCAATGAGAAAAATGAGGGAGCTGTTGAAGATTTAATTGCAGATTTCGATGGTATAACGGGGAATACTGACTGGATTGGTGTGTCAACTAATAGTGAGTTGAGAGAGTTTTTTGATGCATATTTGGAATTACCGGAGGTAGCAGATTTTTATCGGGTGTGTTTTGAACGTAGGAATAGTCGCGATTATTATGAATTTGAGTTGAGCTGTAATGAGAATTTTTTGAGAATGGGATCAAAAAATTCACCACAAACTCTTTTTGACTGGGCGGTTGAACATAATATTAGGCCATGAGATTTGGGGTGCTACTGGTTGGAGGGTGGCAGGGTTTATAGTATAATGTAGTTATGAGTCTGAAGAGTAAATTGGAGAAGATTCCGGGTTATAATTCCCTTGTGAAGCCGTTGCACTTCTTACAGGCAGTGGTAGCAGAAGCGAAGAATGGTTGGCCGGCGAAGAAGTTACGGGTGATTGCTGTGACGGGCACAAATGGCAAGACGACGACGAGTTTTATGATTTGGAAAATGTTGAATACGGCAGGTTACAAAACTGGTCTACTGACAACGGTGGGATGGAGCGAGAATGGGAAGGATCTGCACGAGCAAGTCGAGCATATGACGACAGAGCGAGTGGAGATCCTGGCTGAACGGATGAGAAAAGTGCGTGAGGCGAAAGCGGAATTTCTAGTACTAGAGATTACGTCACATGCTTTGAGTCAGTTTCGGGCGCTGGGGGTGCCGATTGAGGTTGCGGTGTTTACGAATATTACACCAGAACATTTAGATTACCATAAGACATTTGCAAGATATCGGGCGGCGAAAGCGAAGCTGTTTCGGAAAGCGAAGTTTGGGGTATTGAACGCAGATGACGAGAATGTGGAGTGGTTTGAGAAGGCTTGCGGGGCGGGAAAATATATCACATATGGTATAAATAAGGGTGATTTTCGTGCAAAAGATGTAGAAATGAATGATTCTGGGGTAAAATATGCATGTTGTGATATAAAGAATGGTGACAAGAGTCTGGAGATTAAGACGCAGATTCCGGGTGAATTTAATGTCTATAATTCCCTAGCGGCGGTGGTAGTTGGGAAGAAACTTGGTTTGAAAGATAAAGAAATTGAGGCGGGAATTCGGGCGCTAGAAGCAGTGGAAGGGCGGATGACGCGCGTGAAAGCAGGGCAGGATTTTGAGGTGATTGTGGACTATGCACATCAGCCGGATGCATTGCAGAAAGTGTTTGATAGCGTGAGGAGTGAAAAGAAGCGTAAGATTATTTCGGTACATGGGGGTGCGGGGCGAAGAGATCATGGTACCCGTGAGTCGCGGGGTGAGATATTGGGGCGAGAGAGCGATATCGTGATTATTACGGAGGATGATACGCGAGATGAGGATCCAGAGGAGATTGCGGCGATGTTTGTTAAGGGAGCAGAGAGGACCGGCAAGAAGTTGGGTGAGGATTTGTTTGTGGAGCTGGATCGAGAAAAAGCAATTCGTAAGGCAATTGGACTAGCAAATAAGGGAGATCTGGTGCTAGTACTAGGTAAAGGGCATGAAAAGACAATCTTGCGCGGAGATGGGGCGGTGCCTTTTGAAGACATTAAGGTGGCGAGAAAGGTGCTAGAGGAAAATGATTGAGCTAATTGACGTCTTGAACGAAAACGGGGTGAAGACGGGCGAGGTAGCGACGCGCGATGAAGTGCATGAAAAAGGATTGTGGCATAGATCGATTGTGGTGGCGATTTTGGATAAGAATAATCGGATTTTGCTGCAGAAGCGTAGCGCAAATAAGGAGAAGAATGCTGGGATGTGGGATATTTCGGCGGCGGGACATTTGAGTGCGGGTCAGGATTCAGTTTCGGCAGCGGCGCGAGAGATTAATGAAGAAGTGAGTATAAATTTGGACTATAGGATTGAGGTAAAAGATTTTCGGTTTATGTATTCTTTTCGACGAGAAGAAGTGTTCGGGGGGGGGGCGTTTATTGAGCGGCAATTTTATGATTTCTTTGTGTTGAGGCAAGAAGGTTTGGATCTCGGCAAAATTCAGTTTCAGACGTCGGAGGTGCAAGATATTAAGCTCTGCACGATGAGTGAATTAAGAGCGATGATTGAAAAGAAACAGATTGTGGATCGTCCGGAAGTTTATGGGGAATTGGAGAGTTATTTGTATAGGATGTAGGGGGATTAGCCTTTGAAGCCGATGAGGGCAAGAATGAGAGTGGCGATACCGCTAATGCTGGTGAGGATAATGATATTGTCGCTGGAATAGTTTTCAATCATGCAAAGAATAGCTATGCCTAGCCAGAGTATGAAAATAACGAGTGCTGTCCAGGGGTAGCGAATATGAAGGATGAGGTTTTTGGTGAAGTTGGTTTTGTTCATGCGAAGATCCTTTCATTTACTAAATTGAACATAATTTCATCGTTGTCGGCAAGACTAGAAATAGTATTGACGATAAGTTCGTAGCTGTCGGTGAGAGTGAGGTAAGTAGAGGTAACTGCATCGTTGGGAATACCGTATTGATATGATTTTTCAAGGGCATAACGCATGGTTTCGAGCATGATATTAGAGAATCCGTGACGGGATTCTACATTATCGAGGATGGTGACCGAGCCGAGAAAGGCTTGAATGGCCTTAATGAGCTTAAAATTGACGGTCTCAATGTTGACGCTGATGACTTTGGTGTCAACGACTTTGATAAAGACATCAATGAGGTGTCCATTACGAAAAGTTTCGATATAGGATGAATTACCAATCATTTCGTGCGTGAGTTTTTCGGTCATGGAGTCGGCAAGGACTTTAAGGAAGTTGCCGGAAGTGAAATTGCAGCGTTTCATAGCTATGGATAGGTCAGGAGCAAAACAGGTTACAGTGGTTTCTAGAAGTCGATTGAAATCTCCGGTGTCGGTAAGGACTCCGTGATAGCTTGCCACCCAGTCATGAAAAGCTTGATGGCTAGGAGGTTTGTCGGCGATAATTCCGAAGTCGATGATACCGATGCGATTGTCTGGTAGAAGAATGATGTTGCCAGGATGAGGATCACCATAGACATAATCGGCGCACATGGCCATAAAGAGTGCTTCCCCGCCAACGATTTTGATTTGTGTCCAGAGGTCGGAGCCAGTTAGATTACGAGTGAGTTCGCTGGGGGATTGTGTATTTTCTGAACTCATAATTTCTGCTAGAGTTGGGCCTTTGATGAGCTCTTGGACGATGACGTCGTCGGAGGATAAATCGAGGTAAACTTTGGGTATGACGACATTTGGATTATCCATATAGAGTTTGTAAAAATATTGCTGATTGGCGATTTCTTGAGCATAGTTGGTCTCAGTGAGAAACATGCGTTCGCACTCGGCATAAGCATCGTTGTAATTGACGAGGAGTTGAGGGAGGAAGCGCGAGAAACACCAGCAAAGCCTGCGGAGAGTGGAAAGATCCTTGCGAAGATTCTTTTTGATGGATGGGCGAAGGATTTTGATTGCGACTTCTTCCCCGTTTATAAGTATGCCGTGATAGACTAATGCGAAGCTTCCTGTGGCAAATGGTTGGGTGTCGATTTGGCGAAAATTAGCTGGGTTGACGTAGTCGTATAGGTTCAGAGGTTCGCGTGGGGCTTGTGAGAAAACAGCCATTTCTCGTGGTCCGCTCCAGCCATCCATGAATTTACTCATGCCTGCGAGGATTTGAAGAAATTTTATATAAACTCCGCCCCATGATTTGAGGGAGTAAAAAATAGTTTTGCGATATAGGGCATCTTTGTTGGATTGGTGTGAGAAATAGATGCGTGCAAGTTCCCAGATGAGTTGGCTGTAACGGTGAAGATTTTTCATATTTTTTTGCCAAAGCCAATCATGAATAATATAAGAGTTAATACGATTGCGAAAATTGGCAAAAAGATGCCGGTTGTTGCAGTACGTAGTGCCAGAAGAATTACGCCCACCCAAACTGCTAGAATTGCAACAGTTACGAATGCGTATTTCATAGGATGATTATATCATAATGGAGTTGGTATGACAATTCCCTCTTCCCATGTGTCTCTTACAAACACGGCGTCGTGTCATCCCGCCGCCCATAGTGCCACGCGCCTAGTTCATCACTTCCTGCAGAATCAGCGGCCGTAGCCTGCGAAATGTTTGTAAGAGACACATGGGAGAGAGTAATCCTCCTACTACCTATACTCTAACTAGCTAGGCAGCGGAGGGGGAGACCGGCATTCTCATAGTAACCAGAATCGTCGCTGTAGGACGGAATGACGCGACTACTGCTGAAGTCCAAGAAGTAAGCACGCATGGAATAACGGTAGGCTCGCGAGGACCAATTGTCGCCGTCCCGCCCGGAATCTGCTATAGGTATAGGCGACCACGTAGATGGACCAGTCTGCTTAACTCTGCCAATACTCCCGCTGCGCACAAAGTAAAGTGGGGCTTCGGTAGTCATATTACAATGTAAGACATTTGCCATACATTGTATATACAATGTAATACGAGATTATGGTTTGGGGGTGTCTGGTGCGGTAGGCTGTGGTTCGTAATTGGCAATTCCCTCTGCGATAGTATCGGGAGAGATGTTGAGAGCGGTCGCGATAGCGGCGGCGCAGGCCATGTAGGAGATAATTGGTTCGCCGGTCAAGAAACTGGCTACGGTATATGTCCGTGTGCCGATAGCGAGGCTGGCTTCACATCCTTTGCGGTAGAGTTTGGAGTAATCAATACGGAGATCGGAATCGGATGATGCTCCATAAGTGATGGTTTCGTTTTTGCCACGAAAGCCAGCGAAATCTGGGTAGTGTGAGTCATCGCGGTTGAGAACAACGACTTCTGGATTCATGCGGAAGAGAGTGGATTTTGATTCGAGATAGGCATTAATGTCGACGTCGTTGAGATTGGAGGGGATAAAGTCAGTCAGTGCAGCAACGTAGACTGGTAGACCATAGAAAGTTTCATTACCCAAAGCGGTGGCGGGGGCAGTAATAATGGCGTAAGTGGCTTTTGCTTTCCAGGCGTCGTTGAGGAATTTGTGTAAGATTGATGCTTTGATCTCATGATCGGAAGCGAGGATGGCAACGGGCTGGCTGGCGGCGCGAAGGATCTCGTGAACATAGTGTGCGACTATGGATTTGCCTGTCGTGCCAGTAATACAAATAAGGCGAAGGTCTCGGGCAGGATGACCATAGTAAGCAGCTAGAAGTTTGACTTTGGTGCGCTCAAGATTAAAGCGTTTGCGCGGGGTCGCGGCAGATTTTGTAGTACCTTCCATAATAGTTCTATTATAGCACAGATTAAATTTGGGCGAGAAAATTTGCAATGATAATCGTTGTATTATAAATGATTTTGTGATACAATATAGGTGTTGCGATTTTCGCAATGCTCATTTTCATTTTAGGTGGATATGAGCTTTATGCAGAGTATCCACATATGCACCCGTAGCTCAGCTGGATAGAGCGTTGGCTTGCGGAGCCAAAGGTCGTAGGTTCGAATCCTGTCGGGTGTACCACGAAAACCCATAATCTTTTGATTGTGGGGTTTCGTGGTTTTGATATCTAGATATTTCTTGTCGGGTGTATTTCCTCCTACTACCTATACTCTAACTAGCTAGGCAGCGGAGGGGGAAGGCGTCATGGCGATCACCATCACTAGCAGAATTTAGACTATTACTCCAGAAATGTAATAATTTAGCATAATCGCTGTTGCTGTTAGGTGTTAGGCTCCAATAATAGCCAAGACCACCAAGATTTCTAATCTCATTAGAATTTACAATATTGATAAACCCGCTGCGCACAAAGTAAAAGGATATATTAAGGAGTCTTTAGGCTTATTTGATAGTGACGCAGACGTCATGATTAGAATTGGTATATATCGTATAGAGATGTGAAGATTTGACTTCGTGGTCGCACTCAATAGTGCGGTCGTAGTCAGCTTTCATATCGATGTCGTAATAGCGGACGAGTTTGCGGTAGCCCCAAGTAGAATATTCGTTGAGGCCGTTTTGGTGTTCGTAGAAGATTGTATCGACGACGGGGTAGAGTTCGGTGACGTGCTGCATGACGGCGGATGGACCGATGGTTCCCTGTAGGCGGATTTTGTGAGCGTAATCAATAGAGATCTCTTCGGTAGAAGCGAGTTCGGTGGCGAGTTCGGTAACGCGGAAGTCGGCGTAACGTTCCTGGTCGGCAAGAGCGTTACCAAAAGTTAGAGAGAAAGTTAAAAATGAATAAAGAAGGTAAAAAGTGGGGAGGGTGAGAATAAAACGAAGATAATTTTTTGCGAGGACGAGAGTGATTATAGCGATAATTGCGAGCCAAGTGCAGAAGCCGACGAGGGAGCGGCCATAGACTGGGGCGTCTTTGAGGATGAGGTAGGCACCATAAGAAAGGATGAAACTAATGATAGCAAAGACAATCCCGAGTGAAAGATTAGTGAGTTTGTGCCAAAGAGAATGTTTGGAGGCGCAGATGATAGCAATACAAAAACCTAGACAGAGGATGACGCCGAGTAATGCCCAGAGCCAATTACAAGAGTTGATAATGGTTGTGAACATTTGATAGGTATTATTTATGATGCCGGGTAGGAGTTCGCCAAGTGAAAACATTTCGGTGCTGCGATAGGCTTCAGCACTAGCGGTTGGGAAAATTAGACGAAAAATGATTGTGCCTAGTAGGAATCCGGCAAGGTAGAGGGAGGATTTTTGGAGAATGGGACGGGCTCTGTGGGTACGTATATAATCAAGGAATGCGGCTCCTAATATAATGACGGGAAGTACGCCACTGGCGGCTTGGTAAGATGTCCACATGATGAAAGTGCAGAGTGTAGTAATACCGACGGTAATAAGGATTTTGCGGCGACTAAAGTTTTGGTCTAACCAGAGCCAGAGAGTGAGAGGGATGGTGCTGGCGAGGATGCCTAATGCCATGCAAGGAGCGTCAAACTTGAAGGCCCAACATCCGAGCATGAATGGAGTTAACCCGATGAAACAGGAAGCGATGAGGGCTGGGTAAGAGATTTTACGTTTGCAGTAGATATAAGTGATAATTATTCCGCAGATAGCAATCATGGCGAAAGCGACGATCTGGGTAAGTGGGGAGATGTCGGTAAGAACGGTATTAGCATTGAGAAACATGGCGAAGATAGAGGAAGAATAGCGGTTGAAATCGGAACGCCAAGTGTAGCCTTCGGTAGCGCGACCGAGATCGTCCATGTAGGCGAAATTTGCTCGGAAAAGTGATAACGATGCGATGAGATAGATGGACATAATGAGGCAAAATGGTTTGATGAAGGGTTTAACTTTGTCGAAGAATTGTTTGAAAAGAGGTTTATAGTGCATACATATATTATATAACGATTAGATGAGGCGTGATATAATTATTGTATGTTTGGGAGGTTGAAGTCAGATCGACAGGATTCGCGGAGTATTGATGGAATGCGGGATATAAATACGCCAGAGAATGGTGCGGTGTTATTAGATGCAAATGACTTGCCTTGGATGGAAGAGACGAAAGATGTCGCTGGTGAGGCAAAGTTGACTGCGGAGCAACAACAGGCGAAAAATCAGCAAGATAAAATCATAGCGTTTTTTAGTATTGACGCAAAGACATTGGTGACTCCAGAGGAGATTGTGGGGTTGGGGTCAAAGGGCTTGCGTGATTTGAAGCGGAAGCGTTTGCAAGATCTTCGACGAATGACTTTGGAGACAGAAGATCCCCAAGTGACTGCGGAGCAACGGAAGGAGTTTTTGCGGAGGTTGCGATCGGGGGAAATTAGTAGGGTGGATGAGGCGAATTTTTTGCTTTTGATTAGAGACCCGTTGAATACTCCGAGTATCGGTGCGGAGAAGATGTTTGAGAAGATTGCGGCTGATCCGCGTCAGATTCAAATTTTGGCGGTGGCAGCGGGATATAATCTGAAGAATTGGCAGAAGATGGATGCAGAATCGTTGGATAAGTTGCTGGGTACGGTGCAGGTGAATGGAGATGATTATCGTACGCCAGTAGGATTTCGGAGATTAGAGAAATATTTTTTGGATGGGATTCGTACGAAGGCAAAAGGACAGGTTTATCAGTGCTACGTGCGATCAATGAAAGAGTTGGAGAAGATTTTGTATGGTAAAAGATACGCTTATTATAAGCAATTTGAAGAATTGAGAAAGTTAGCACAGAATTCTACAGAAGTGGAGCGAGAGGGTAGCGTAGGTGTGTCGAGAACAGCAAGGGTGGAGATACCAAAGCGTGTGACAAAAGAGAAGTTTATGCGACTTTTGACCGAGAAAAGTAGTGAGATGTTAGGGCGGGCGGTGATTGATGGTGATGTCTGGCGTGGGAATGGGAAAGAAGAATATTTGAGCACACATGATCTTGCAGAGATGAAGCTTGGTCCGATGTATGAAGTGGTGGTGGGTGAGATGAAAATTTGTCTTTCGACATTGTTTCGACTTCCGAGCGGGCAGCTTGCGACAGTGGCATATGTTCCAGAAGGGAGGAGCTGGAAGGTGAGATCTTATTATCAAAATAATGATATTGGATTGTGGTGTTATTTGCCAAACTATGTACGGAGTAAGGACGGACGGATTGAGAGTTATGGACTTGGTTATAGTATGGCGTCAGTAATTTTGCCGCTTCCCTTGCAGGTGGCTTTGAGGCAGATTGAGGAAAAGTTTGGCTTCGAGACAATATCGGATGCGGAGTTTGTCTTTGCAGGTACGGCCCAAGCATGGGAAAATGGTCAGGATAAACTCGGTGGGGATTATGCGCGGGAGGTTTCGGCGGATGCGATTAATCATGATTTTGAGGTCTATGGAAGAGGACGAAAGAAAGCACCATATACATTGGGGATTGATTATAGGCGTTCGCCAGATTTTGGGCAATGTAGGGCGAGGTTTGTGACAAGTGTTACGGATGCGGGGAGAGTGCAGGTCGAAGGGTTTAGCTCGCATGATGGTCAAATGGTGTGGGTGTTTTGTAGCGATAGTAAGGGCAGGACATGGATTGCACATGTGGAGGTAGTGTCGCCTCTGACATCTTTGGGGCTGAGACGAGATTGGGCGATAATGGGAGATTTTGTGACGCCTTTGTATGAATATACGAGTCGGGCGGGCATTTATGGTGATCGCGATGATACTAGGGGGCCGAAGCAGTGTATGTGGAATAATTATTTAAGTAATGTGCCGCTTATACAGCAATATGTAGGGCAAAAGGATTAAGGAGATAAAGCGTGGGCAGGTTTAATTTTGGGTTTGGGCGAAGAAAACAGGAGACGGCGAGCTATGAGACCGAGGGGACTTCGGCGTTGAAGCCGGAGATGAATCCGTGGCAAGAGATGGCAGACGAGATGAATGCAGAGCGGGAGGTGGCGGAAAAACAAAAAGCATCAACTGAACGGCAGCAGCGAAAAATTGTGGCATGTATGCTGACTGGTGATTATAACGTCATCTGGGACCATGACGTGGCTTTACCGATGGGGGCGGAGGATGAAGTTTTACGGCGGTTGGGAGCGGGTGAAATTACGAAACAGGATGAGGAAGAATTTTTGCTGAAAATTGGTGGGCCAATTCATAAAGAAGGTGGCGCAGGGCGGATTTTGGGAAAGTTGGAGCAGGATGAGTGGCAGAAGCAACTTTTTGGCTGGACGACTGGACGTACAGTGAGCGGTAAGGGTGTGGAGTCGGTCTTTGAAGAGATACGGGATGTGGATTTGCGGACTCCGGTGGGGTTTGAGGAACGGCGCGAAGGCGTGTTGGAATGGTTGAAACCGCAGGTGAGCGAACAGCAATATGCGCATTATGAGAAGTCGATGGATGATTTGGAGAAGACTTTGTATGGGAAGAGGTTTGAATACTATCAAGCCTTTGAGGGGCTGCGCGAGAAGGCAGTGGGGGGTCAGGATTTATTGGCAGAAGAACAGCCGACGATACGGAAACAAGAGGTATATTGGAATGGCTGGGAGCGTCAGGAGGAACTTTTGCGGAGTGCGCGAATTGATGGTGATGTTTGGAAGCAGAACGGTCGTGATTGGACGTTGACGACGGAAGTATTGCGGAATAATGATTTGGGTCCAAAATATAAGGCGCAGATTGAAAACCAAGAAGTAGATTTGTCGGATGTTTATGAATTGGGCGGGGGTAGAGTGGCGGCGGTGGCATACGTACCGACGAATGACGGTGTGAAGGTGCGCTCTTATTATCGTAGTAATTCTCAAGGAGTTTGGAGATATATGCCAGATTATGCACGTAGTGCGCAGACGGGGGAAGGTATTGGTTGGTATGGTAAATCGTATTCGGAAGAGGCAACGACGTTGCCCTATGCACTGCAGGAGGCACTTGCGACAATTATGGAATCACAGGGCGTAAAGGAAGTGCAGAATACAAACCCGAAGTTTATATTTGCGGGAACGGCGAAGGCTTATGATTCGATAGGAGATTATCAAGCGGCATTAGGCTCGGGGCAGATGCGAGGGGATTTTTATGATGAGGTGTCATCAACTTCAGATACGCAGGAATTTGGAAGAATATCTTATGATAAACAAAGACCAGAAGACATAAATATGAGATTTGGCTATGAGCCAGATTTTGGGCGGGTGATGGCTGATTATAAATCCGAATCTGGGTTGGTGGGAAAAATGGAGACAGAAGTTTTTCAATCAAACGATGGTAGATATAATTGGTTGATGTGTACGGATGCAAAAAATCGGAGTTGGGTGGGAGGAATTGAAACATCGTCGCCAATTACTTCAACGGGATGTAGGAAGGAATGGGTGTCGGCAGGGGATGTGGTTACTCCATTGTATGAGTATGAAAGAATGTCGAGTGGCTATGGTGATTATGAAGATGTGCGACCACCGCATTATGTAGGGATGTGGAAGAATTATTTAAGTAGGATGCCGTTGATTCGGAAGTATCAAGAATATAAGTACAGAAGGGGCTATTAGCTATAATTCCCTTTTTGGGGTGAATGTGATAGAGTGGTAAGTGGAAGCGTGGCCGAGTGGTTGAAGGCGCACGACTCGAAATCGTGTGGGCAGCAATGTCTCGGAGGTTCGAATCCTCTCGCTTCCGCCAGAAAATAACAGAGGTCAAACTGCTTCTGCTAGTAAAAAATAACACTCTCGTTTGAGTGCTATTTTTGTGACTACTCCAAAATCTACTCCAACTCAGACGGAAATAGGCGGGCAAATGTGCTGTCCTTACCGTTAGAGCTGTCTTGTTAGTAGATATAGATAGTTTTGCATTTTACCGAAAAGCCTCTTCCCGCTTTACTTTGTGCGCAGCGGGGCGTTTGCTATCTTTGGTTCAGATGTCGTAGGTGCAGGGCATAGTGGTGACTATTGGTCTTCTATGGCGGATACGAATGTAAACAATGCCTATAATTTCTTGTTTAATATAGCTGTCAATCCTAGTTATCCAAGTTTACGTCACGGTACTGGTCTCCCCCTCCGCTGCCTAGCTAGTTAGAGTATAGGTAGTAGGAGGATTGTAACGAAGAAAAATCCCCAGCCCGACTGTTAGTTAGTTCGTGGCTGGGGAGATTGCCGTTATCTATGCAACAACTGATTCGATCATGCGCATGCGCATATTGAACCGGGCAATAGGTGACTTCTCCAGTTCAGAGAGGTCGAGGATGTATACTCTGTTTGGAGTGGCTTTCTGGAAAGCCTTCTGAAGTTCGGCCAAGATAACGAAACACATCATCAAATCCTGTTCGCCGGTTAATGCGCTGAAACTGATGAGAATTTCGCCTGGCTCTGTGTTGACGCCGCAGCCTGGTATTGATGAGTAGCGCGTGAAAGGTACACGGATACCGCCGAGATAGGCAGTGAGGCCGAGACTTCGGAGCTCTTCATGCTGTTTCTTTGTCAGCTGACAAAGATTTTCTAAATTAGAAAATCCTGTAGTGTCATAGTTGGGGTCGGAGGCATGAATCATATGGACGAGTGTGTTGATGTCATGACTACCGGTGAGAGCAAGAAACGTGAAGCGTTCCAGTGTTTCCATCTTGACTTTGGCAAAGTTACCGCTTTTACCTGTTTTAATTCCCTTGCTGTACTCTGTGCCATGTTCATTTGTTTTGACCTTGACCATGGCCTGGAAACCGTTTGGCAGACTCTCTTTCAGAAACTGATGCCACTGGGCGATTTCGGTATTGAGTATGCCATCAATGATGGCATATGCAGGTTCGGTGAAGTCTGCAACTGGTGTAACGCTGAGAATTGTTATATCGTGCATAATATGCACCTCCTTTTTGTTTTTCTAGACTTATGTCCAGGATAAAAAATGTTGAATTTGGTGAATCGACAGCTTTTAACCTGAAATAAGGCTAGCGTGGAGGTAATAACGACAGATTATTAAGGTGCATGTACTTTCATTGTATCATAGATTGCGTAAAAAGTCAATACTTTGAAGGAGTTTTGGTGGGTTTAGTCAAAATATGATATAGTCTTAAAAAAGGTGAGGAGAAAAAATGAGTAGTGTGTTTACAAAAATTATTCAGGGTGAAATTCCCTGTTACAAAATTTATGAGGACGAGAAGACTTTGGCGTTTCTTGACATTGCGCCGGAGGCGGAGGGGCATACTTTGGTGATTCCGAAGGTGGAAGTGGGTAAGATTTATGATTTGTCGGATGAGGATTTTATGGCGGTGATGAATACTGCAAAGAAACTCTCGCGACATTATGAAAAAGTGTTAGGTGAACGAGTAATTTGGAAAGTATATGGGGTGGATTTGCCAGAACATGCTCATGTACATATAATGCCATTGAATGAGAATTGGGCGGGGGAGAGGTTTATGAAGCCGACGGAAGAAGAATTTCGGGCGATGCAGGAGAAGTTGAAGCTAGATTAAACAAAATCCCCTCCGAGTGGAGGGGATTGAAATTGGCTAGAAATTATTCATTTTCTGGAGTTGGCTCGATGGCGACAGCCTCATCGATTTCGATATCCTCTGTCGGGATGGTGGGTTCTGGATTAGAAGCTGGAGCATCGTTTGTCTCGATAGTTTCTTGGGTTTCGGTGATTTGTTCACCGGTGTTGCTGTCCCATTCGGTAGCCTGTTCTATATTTTCATTGATTGAGTTTGGTGTATTTTCACACATGTTTTTATCCTTTTTGTTTTATTTTTGATAATTGCGATATTTAGAATAAATGACCGCTAGAGATTACACTTCGAGCATTTGCTCGGCCATGTTTCCATACTAGCACACCATAAGCGTTTTGTCAATAGCTAGATTGTATTAAGAGAAGATAGGAATTATCTGGTATAATAGGATTATGAAGTTCACGAAGAGTTATGAACCGGGAGAGTTCGAGCCGCGAATTTATGCGGAATGGGAAAAAACTGGGGTATTTCAGCCAAAAAAGGTGGTAGCCGAGTCGAATGAAAACGAGACGCAGGATTGCTATGCTTTGGTGATGCCGCCACCGAATGCGAATGGTAATTTGCACATCGGTCATGGGCTGACGATTGCGATTGAAGATTCCCTAGCGCGGTATTATCGATTACGTGGACGATCGACTTGGTATATTCCGGGCGCGGATCATGCGGGCTTCGAGACTTGGGTGGTGTATGAGCGCGTATTGGAGAAAAATGGTCATACACGGTTTGAGTATTCGCGAGATGAATTGTATAGCCAGGTGTGGCGGTTTGTCGAGGAACAGCGTGGAAATATGGAATTACAACTGCGGGCGCTGGGGGCGAGCTGTGCGTGGGATGATTTGACGTTTGCGCTGGACGAGAATGTGGTATCGAGGGCGTATCAGACTTTCAAACAGATGTGGGATGATGGGATGATTTATCGGGGGGAGAAGTTGGTGAATTTTTGTCCGAAACATCAGACGGCGTTTGCAGATATTGAGGTAGAACACAAGGACGAGAAGGGTCATCTTTGGGAGATCGCTTACCAGATCGCAAGTGTGCCGGAAGATATGGAAGATACGGCGTCGGATTTCACGAAGCGTGAGATTGTGGTAAGTACGACGCGGCCGGAGACGATTTTTGGCGATACAGCAGTGGCGGTGAATCCGAAAGATGAGCGGTATCAAGACTTGATTGGCGGGTTGGTGAAGTTGCCGCTTACAGATAGGCTGATTCCGATTGTGGCGGATGAACACGCAGACATGGAGTATGGTACGGGGGCGGTGAAGATTACGCCGGCGCACGATTTCGATGACTTCGAGGTCGGGGAGCGACATGATTTGGAACGAATTCAGGTAATTGGTGAAGACGGTCGGATGACAGAGGCGGCAGGTGCAGATTTTGTAGGATTGACGACAGAGGAATGTCGAAAAAAAGTATTGGAAGAGCTGAAGGAGCAGGGGCTGCTGCGGGGTGAGAAAGAAATTGTACACTCGGTGGCACATTGCTATAAATGTGGTGCGGTGATTGAGCCAATGCTTAAGGCGCAGTGGTTTGTGGATGTGAAAACACTAGCGAAGAGTGCGATAGAACGGCTAGAGGCGAACGAAATTAAGTTTTATCCGGCAAGTAAGAAGAGAGTCTTGATTGATTATTTGAAGAATTTGAAGGATTGGAATATTTCGCGACAGATACCGTGGGGGATTGCGATTCCGATGTTCCATCAGACGGAGACGACAGAGGCACCAGAATGGATTTTTGATACGAGGACGAATTTGACGAAGATTGAGGTTGGTGGGGTGGTGTATTATCGGGATGAGGATACTTTTGATACGTGGTTCTCGAGTTCGCATTGGCCGATTGTATGTACGAATTGGTTGCCGGGTAAGGAAAATCCGTATTACCCGCTAAATGTGATGGAAACGGCAGGAGATATTCTGTTCGCGTGGGTGGCGCGAATGATTATGATAGGGGTGTATGTGACAGGAGAAGTGCCGTTTAGAGAGGTGTATTTGCATGGCTTGGTGCTAGATGCGCACGGTAAGAAGATGTCGAAGTCGAAAGGTAATGTAATTAATCCAATTGAGCTGGTGACGAAGTATGGTTCGGATGCTTTTCGAATGGGGATTTTGAGGGGTCGAAGCGCAGGGATGAACCAAGCGTTTAGTGAAAATTCGGTGGTTGCAGGGCGAAATTTCTGTAATAAACTTTGGAATTTGGCGAGGTTTATTCAGGGGATGGTGGATGAAAGCCAGAGTGGGAGTATGACAGCGGTCGAGATGGCTGAAGCAGAATTAGACGTGGAAGTCGTGAATGAGGGGGCGGTGCGTGGGGGAGCCGAGATTCCCTACTCGACAGATAATATGGGGGAGGATTGGATTTGTCGTGAATTGACAGAGTGCAAAGAGGCTCTAGAGGAAGATTTTAAGAATTATCGTTTTGCGGAAGCGGTAGAGAGATTGCAGGCGGTAGTTTGGGATAAGTATGCGGATTGGTTCATTGAGAGCCAGAAGATTTATAAGAATGTTCCCTTGCTGAAGGTGACTTTGGAGATGATTTTGAAGATGTTGCATCCAGTGGCACCGTTTGTGACGGAGGCGATTTGGCAGAGTTTGAGTTGGACGAAAGGGATGTTGATCGTGCAGAAATGGCCTTCACGGCTCACTTGGGACGCAATAAGCGCAAGGAATTTCGAGAGCTTGATGGATGTAGTAGTTGAAGTCAGAAGGGTCTCACAGGAGCTTTCAGGGGCCTCTCACGGCAAAAAGTGGGGAGTGTTGTATGGTGATGATAGCATTGTAGATGACAATCAGTTGCTAGTAATGAGTCTTGCGAAGGTGCCGACGGTGATTAGTTGTGAGGGGCAACCGAGAGGGTTGAGATTAGCATTGGCGAATCACGAAGTTTATCTTGATGTGCCAGCGGAAGTAGTGAAAAAATATAGAGGTGAGCTAGAAGAGAGGATTTTGAAGGTGGGGCGCGAGCTTGATGCGCTAAATGCACGAATGATGAATCCTAACTATGTGGATAAGGCTCCGGCGGAATTGGTGAAACAAACTAGGGATGGGATTGAAGAGAAACAGAAGCTGATCGAGCGGCTAAAAGGAGAGTTGCAGGTTATTTGATGTAGCTAGGAGTGGGGTCCTGGTTGATGGGCTGGATAAGAAAAAAGTGGGCCCGGATGGGGCCCACACCTAATATTAGGTGTCATGATTGAGCGTGTGTTAAGCTAGCCTATGATTTTTTCCAGCTCTTCGAACATTTCTTTGCTGGTGATTTCTTTGATGTGTTGCTGACTTTCCGGTGTTAAGTTACACCACAATGCCCTGATGAGGCTGCTACGCTCGTTGTACTTGCAGGTTACGTTGTTGCATTCCCTGCCGTGTTCGGCGTGATTTTTGCATGGCTTATTGTCGGGGATTTTGAGCGTCACTGTGACCGATGTAATCAGCTCGGAGATATGCTCTACGAATTTTTCGTAATCAGTTGCATTATACCCAAAAACTTCCCCTTCTTTGCCGTCAGCGTAAATCAAAAACGCTTCATACTCATCATAGGTAAGTCCGGTAACGATGCCATTCAGGTGTGCTTTAATCATGGGTATCATGCTGATATACAGTGGCTGGTATGTTGTACGGAGAATGTCATCCAGCTCATCGAAGATAGCATAAATTTCATCTACGACGCTCGATGTATATTCGAGCTTGTAGGCGACCGTGCCATTACTATTGAACGGGTCTTCTGCTTCGACGAGGACTTTGTTGGGGTTTAGCTTGATGAGACAATTGCGTTCTTTGGCTGCTGTAGTAATTACCTCTTTGAGCTCTGCGTATTCTCCTGGACACATGTTCTTAAACTCTTTCAGTTTCTTCATAGGTTGTTTCCTCCATTTAACGTCGCATGGACGATATATTTGCCATTTTGGCAGAATTGGGGTTACTAGGAGGGTAGTAACACCCAATACTGTCAAAATGGGGAGGATAAACTCAATCATGTAAGTGTGCTATGGTAGGTTTGTGACTACCGTGTTTCTATTGTAGCATAGATTTGTGATGATGTCAATAGTTTATATGGCATTCTTACTAAAAAGCAAGAATTTTCATTAGTGATTCTCTATTGGCTGATAGCATGACAATCCCTCTACCTTACGTATAAGTCTCTTTTGGGAAGCGCGTCGATGACGCCCGTCGTTACGGGGTCATCGCGCTCATACTCCTCGTAAGTCCGTATCTTCCCAAAAGAGACTTATACGTAGAGTAAACCAATTGTCACTCCTTCTCCTACTACCTATACTCTAACTAGCTAGGCAGCGGAGGGGGAAGCCAGAAGTTTTAGCGAAAGAACCATAACCATGATAATCATAAGATGCTTCGACGCCACTGTGATATATATTCAAATAATAGGAAGGGCTATATTCATCTCCAGAATAAGAAGAGCGATAAAGACCCCTCATGCCTATTTCACATAATCCAGTTGCCCCATACGTGTGAGTTGGGACAATGCTCCCGCTGCGCACAAAGTAGAGGGTTGTAAAATAATGTAGAAGTGATACAATTAAGGTAGCGCGGGCGTAGCTCAGTTGTTTAGAGCGCTTCCTTGCCAAGGAAGAGGTCGAGAGTTAGAGTCTCTTCGCCCGCACCATGATCAAGATGAGCACCTTTGGGGTGTTTTTTGTTGGTTCCCTTTTTCTTTTAGCTCTTCTCCTACTACCTATACTCTAACTAGCTAGGCAGCGGAGGGGGAAGGCGTAATAACGACTATCGTTGCTACTTGACACATTGATATAGCTATCATTCAAGAATAAGCTGTAAGCATGGTCGGGACTAACAGTCGCTATAGATGACCATAGGACACCGTATTGACCAGAATGCCAGAGTTCACTAATATAGCTGACTGGTATATACCCGCTGCGCACTTGGTATATTTGTGGTTCCCTCTCTTTCTCCCTACTACCTATACTCTAACTAGCCGATAATAACCGCCGTTAGGCGGTTATTATCTTGACTGCTGTCGTATCCTCAAAAATGAGAGCTAACGCCCTCGCTTTATTCGGATATTCCAGCATGCAGGCAGCGGAGGGGTTGGCTGTTTGATATAGCATTAAAATGCGATGCATATATCATATTACCGATATATAGACATAAAGCGGAATTATAGCTACTTGTAGGGTGCATAGCATTTGCCCAATAACGACCTTTCTCACCTGAAAACATGAGCCACGATGGAGAGGCATAGTGAATGTATCCGCTGCGCACAATCCCCAGTCATTAAGGTGTTAATGTCCTTTAATTCCCTGTTGGCTGAAAAATGTTGAAAAAAGCTCTTGCTTTTATATTGGACCCCAGATATAATAGAGGTAGCGATCAACTTTGCTTGGAGTTGGGTCGGTGTATTTGGAATCAGTGGTGGGGTTTGACGTGTGTTTACGAAATGTTTGTGTTTTTGTGTCAAGCTTTTTCACGGATTTTTAGGACCGTCAGTGATTGACTGGTGGGATTTTGGTGGTTTGTTGTGAGGTGGCTACTGGCATAAGAGGAGCTTTGACTTGAAGTTATGGAAAATCTCTATTTTTGATGGAGACTGAAGTAAGGGGGAATTAAGGTTTATTTAAGAGATTTTACGCTTGAGGCGATTTAGCTTACGAAGAATAGTATATAAAGCATATTTGGGGTGGTCTAGGGGATAATCCCATGTACCAGCGTAGTTGACTTGGTAACCACCGAAGGACTTTTTGTATTGAGTGAATCCGTACCAGGGGTGGTTTTTGTTGTCGGAGGTAGTAATACCCCAAAAGTCAAAGGTTTTTGCACCGCGATTTTTGGCGTCAAGGATCATTTGGACGAGTAGAACAGTGCCAGCGGCAAGCTTGCGCTCTTTTTCGCTAGTTGCAGCATGGGCGTAAAAGCGGGTCTCCGAATCGTCGTAAACGAGGGAAACTGCGAGAGGCTCGTTATCGTATTCAGCGGTATAAAGTGTAGCGAAACCGGATTTGAGCTGATTTTTGAGGTGAGATTCAGATTGAGGGTTAAAATGATTTTTATCGCCTATGTTTTGTAACAGGTAAGTAAGTAGTGAGATATCCTCTGGGTTTTGAGAGGTGCGGATTTTTAGACCCTTCTTTTGATGGCTATGCCAATATTGGACGTTGGATTTACGCATTTGTTTTAGAAGATTTGCTTCGGGTTGAGTAAGGTCGATTTGCCAGGTATGAGCGGGGTTGATATCGTGGGATTTTTTGAGCCCAAGTTGCTTTAGGATGTGCGGAGAGAGGGAATTAGGGTTCTCAAGATCAAGAGTGGGCTCTATGCGTACAAAAAATGCCGATTGCTTTCTCGCGAGCTCTGAAAGGGAATGAAGGGCGTTTTGGAGGGAATTGATAGTGTTTTCGGTAGAGGAAGTGTCGAGGAGAGTTGGACCGTAGGGGCAAGAAAGATAGTTGCCAAGTGGGGTGGATTCTAGTACTACTGTGGCGGAAAAATTTTCTCCATCGATATGGAAAGTTTTGTGGTCTTCGAGTTGTTGGTATTTTTGCCAAGTTGGAGATTGTAGGAAGTGTTGTTTCATAAACGTATTATAGCATGACAATCCCTCTACCTTACGTATAAGTCTCTTTTGGGAAGCGCGTCGATGACGCCCGTCGTTACGGGGTCATCGCGCTCATACTCCTCGTAAGTCCGTATCTTCCCAAAAGAGACTTATACGTAGAGTAAACCAATTGTCACTCCTTCTCCTACTACCTATACTCTAACTAGCTAGGCAGCGGAGGGGGAGACCAGCATCCTGATAGTAGCCAGAATCGTCGCTGTAGGACGGAATGACGCGACTACTGCTGAAGTCCAAGAAGTAAGCACGCATGGAATAACGGTAGGCTCGCGAGGACCAATTGTCGCCGTCCCGCCCGGAATCTGCTATAGGTATAGGCGACCACGTAGATGGACCAGTCTGCTTAACTCTGCCAATACTCCCGCTGCGCACAAAGTAAAAGACGAAATTAAAGAAAAATGGTATAATAGTGCTATGAAAATTTTGGCGATTGAAAGTTCGTGTGATGAGACGGCGGCTGCAGTAATTGGCGATGATTGTGAGATTTTGAGTAATGTGGTGGTTTCGCAGGTGGATATTTTTGCGGCATATGGCGGAGTGATACCAGAGGTAGCGGCGCGATCACATTTGGAAGTAATTTTACCGGTTATTCACAAGGCATTGAAGGATGCTGTATTGACAAAAGATGATATTGATTATATAGCAGTGACGCATACACCAGGACTACTGGGTTCACTTTTGATTGGGACTTTGACGGCGAGGATGTTGGCGATTCTGTGGGATAAGCCGCTTTATGCGGTACATCATTTGAAAAGCCATATTTATGCTAATTGGCTTAATGCTAGAGTGGAAGATAATGCGCTTTCTGTTCAGCATGGGTGTGTTTCTCCTCATCTAAAGAATCGGAGAAAACACAGCCCGAGTAGTCAAGCTACAATACTTCACAAAAAGTCATTATCTTCCGTCTCGGTATCGAGCCAATCTGATCTTCCGGAATTTCCGCTTTTGGCTTTGGTGGTGAGTGGGGGACATACGCAGATTATTTATATGAAAAAACATAATAAGTTTGAAATTATTGGGACGACTAGGGATGATGCGGTGGGGGAGTGTTTTGATAAGGTAGCGAAGATTTTGGGGTTGCCTTATCCGGGTGGGCCAAGTATTGCCGAATGTGCAAAAGCTGGAGATGTAAATAAATATAGATTGCCACATCCAAAGGTTGGTGGGCTGGATTTTTCGTTTTCAGGATTGAAGACGGCGGTGCTGCGGGCGGTACAGAAGGAATTAGGGGTGCCGATTAATACACCTTCGTATGAATTGGCGGGGAAACTAGCGGAGCAGCAGAGAGCGGATTTTGCAGCATCTTTTCAGGAAACTGCGTGTGAGATATTGGCAGAAAAGCTAGAAATGGCCCTAGAAGCGCATATGGGCGTCAAATCACTTGTGGTTGCTGGTGGGGTGAGTGCGAATAAGGTTTTGCGCGAAAAGGCCTTAAAACGGCTTTCAGTGGGTTCTGATGGCATTTCTCGTAAAGTTTATTTTCCGGAATTGAAATTTGCGGGAGATAATGCGGCGATGGTGGGAGCGGCGGCGTATTATGAGATTTTGTCGGGAGTGGAGCCAACTGATCCATATGTGCTGAATATTGCGCCACGTCAAGAAATTGCATAGGGATTGACAGATTGGAGGGCTGCGATATAATAGAAGTGTCCTCGTCATTCGTAAGTGACGTTTGGATGTACCTATGTGCTGATCGGCGTATACTGCTCTGATCGTGGATGTTTGTAGCCTTTGGGGGCTTGGGTGTTTGCGACTGAAGTGGTTAATTTTGGTGGCATGTAGGAATTTTAGAAAGGGGTGATGCTTATTGGACAGCGTCGTTGTGTTTAAACATTATTTAGTTAGGTGGGTGAGGCCACCGACAAGAATATCATGAAAGAAGGTGATTGAGCCAATGGTGCAGTTTTTGACAGTTTGATTGAAATATGTAATGGATATATTTAAATACTCCCCTCATGGCCTTGTCGGCAGAGCTGACAGGGCCTTATTAATTGATGAGGCTTCTGGATTGTCCGAGTTGGTTAAGGACTTGGATGGTCCAGACGATGTCATCAATCGTGCTGCCACGAGAGAGGTCGGACACGAGGGCGTCGAAGCCTTGTAGGATTGGTCCAGCGACGGTGAAATCGCCGATTTGCTCAAAGGATTTGTAAAGTATATTTCCGGTGTTGAGGTCGGGTGCGATGAGGACGTTGGCTTGACCGGCAACGAGGGAATTAGATGATTTTGACTTCGCTACTTCTGGATTGATAGCGGTGTCGAGTTGCATTTCGCCGTCGATTAAGAGATTGGTGCCAGAGAATTCTTCGAGGACGGATTGCATAAGGTCGATGGTTTCGTCGTGGCCGCCACTACCAAAGGAAGAGAACGAGAGAAGGGCGATACGGGGTTCTTTGTCTGCGGGGAGGATGGCGGTTGCGGAAACATAAGTTTGCTGGATGATTTCAATGAGTTGATCGTGATTGGGGTGTTTGCAAGCGGCCATATCGGCGAGAAGGTAGATTTTGCCGTCACGTTGCATGACGGCAAGACCGGAGAAAGTGTGATATGGTTCAGGCGAAATAGGAACGCCTAATAGATCGTCAGGATCAATAAGAGAATTAGCGAAATTTCCCATAGGAAAGGCATCGCGACAGGCGAGTATGATGTCGCGCGTGGTGTAGTCAATGCCGGCAATCATAGCTTCGGCTTCACCGGAATTAATCATGTCGCAGGCAGTTTCTAAATCGGGAGCATCAAGGGGCGTGAGCGGAGGAAGATTGGGGTCAGAATCAGACATAGTGTTATAAGTGGCAATTGCTGTTTGGATTTTTGGGTTGTTTAGTTCGGGGAATACGATAATCATAAACGTATTATAGCATGACAATAGTTCCCTTTCTTTAACCCTTTTGGCAAACACGGCGTCACGTCAGCCCGCCGTCGCGGGTGTCGTGCGCCTAGTTCATCACTTCCTGCGGAAGTTCCCGATTCTGCACATTTTCGGAAAAGATAGTAAACTCTCTTTTCTCTCAAATGTTTGAATCGGCGCTCGTAAGCTGCGGAATGTTTGCCAAAAGGGTTAGAAAAAGTGAATATCCTCCTCCTACCTATACTCTAACTAGCTAGGCAGCGGAGGGGGTAGCCATCGTAGCGTTGGGATAGACGGTCTGGGACTACGGTATCACCATGAAAAATATAGAAAAGAAGGTTGTATGTTCTATCTGCTTCATTTGTAGCGGTAAATGACCAATAATATCCTTCTGCCCCTATGTACCATAACTTGCTACTGTTGATACCAATGAGTCCGCTGCGCACAAAAAATGACAAATCTTGCAAAGCCCTATTTTACTTTGTGCGCAGCGGAGATATTTTCATAGCTGGTAGTAAGCTATTGCACTTGGGTTCACGAGGGTTTAGCCGTTCTTCATATGCATATGATTATGACTATAGTTCTTATACGTTATCTATTACTACTGTGGTTAATCCTTCTGCAGCTGGTAGTGGCCCCGACATATATACTTTTGCTGGCTACCCCCTCCGCTGCCTAGCTAGTTAGAGTATAGGTAGTAGTGGTATAATGAAAGTATGAAAGATTTTGATTATTTGGGTGAAAATTCAGTTTATCTTGATGCAGCGTGTCAGAGTTTGAGACCGAAACCGGTCGTGAGAGCATTAGAAAAATATTATTATGAATTTAATTCTTGTGGTGAGCGAGTGAAGTATAAGTGGGGGGAGGAGACCGACCGGCTGGTGGAGGGGACGCGCAAGAAGGTATTAAAATTGCTCAAATTGAAATCTAAGGATTATTTCGTATCATTTACCATGAATACGACTTACGGAATTAATCTTTTGTTGAACGAAATTAGTTCACGCTATGTGAAAAAAGTATTCACGTCAGACATAGAACATAATTCGCCTTTTCTTGCGACAATGGCGATGGCGGAGAGGCTGGATATTCCGCGTGTGGTTTTGACGCGTGGTGGGGATGGAAGTTTGCCGTTGACAGAGGATTTTAAGGATGCCCTGGTAGTGGTGAATTGTGCGGCGAATTTTGATGGGCGGAAGCTCGTGAACTTAAAGGAAGTCGTCAAGAAGGTGCATAAAGATGGGGGGATGATTATCATTGATGCGGCGCAGGCGATGGCGCATTATTATGAGATGTTGGAAAAGATGGAGGCGGATGCGATTTGTTTTTCGGCGCACAAGATGTATGCGCCATCGTTGGGAGTGATGGTGGTGCGTCGGGATTTGGTACCAAAGTTGACAATGAATTTTGTCGGTGGGGGAATGGTGGATGATGTCTTTAAAGACCGATATTTGTTGAGCGCGGAGAGTAAGGAGCATGTTCATACAGTGTTTGAGGCGGGACTCATGGCGTGGGGGGAGATTGTTGCGTTGGGAGCGGCGATTGATTGGTTGGAGGGGAGGACGAAAGAAGATAGACGGAGATTGGAAAGTTGTACGAAGGAGTTGGATGAGTTTTTGCGGTCACGAGAGAAGGTTCATATGGTGGGGAAGGAAGCTAATCCGACAATGAGTTTTTATATTGATGGGCTAAATTCGCATTTAGTGGGAGCAGCTTTGGGTGAGCAAGGAATTATGGCGCGGACGGGGTATTTTTGTGCGCATTATTATCTGGATAAAGTGTTGGGGTTGCCACCACTAGTAAGGTTTTCTTTGAGTTATGCGACGAGGGATAGTGATATTGAAAAGGTGAAAGAGGCTTTGGGGAAGATTTAGATTCGTATATAAAAAGTTGTGAATAGTGTGGCTACCAAAAAAGACGCGGAGAAGATTGAAAAAGCAAAGGCAGGTAGATTTTTGGGTGTGGTGGCTTTGTCTGTTGATTTAAAATAGCGTATTAGGTCAAAGATAAAGAGTAGGAATAAGTCTATCCTTCTCCTACTACCTATGCTCTAACTAGCTAGGCAGCGGAGGGGGAAGGCGTAGTAACGACTATAGCTTCCAGCATTTGACGAGTTAACACTATTATCAAAATTTAAATAATAGGCTATAGGGGGAGAGGTAGGGCCAGCCATAGATGACCAATTATAACCGTACGACCCGGAGACCCCTAACTTGCTAGAATAGATACGGACTTCCCCGCTGCGCACAAAAGGTGGCAGAAACCTTGACCATCCTAATATATAAATGCTAGAATGGGAATTGTTAGGTTATTGTTGTTTCTGCTTTTTAGCAGAAACAACTTTTTTATTCTTTTTCTTACGCTTCATGAGCCTTACTTTAATAGTAGGATTCAGTTTAGCTTCAATATGCAAGAATAAAAACTGTATTACCATAGCAACTCTCCTTTCTCCCGCCCGAACAAAGAAACGGATCTTGTGTCAAAATTCGCCACCTGTGCATGAGAGTAGCATACCCACACCGCCATATGCAACCCCTAGACCCCCAAAGTGGCGAATTTTGTGCGCAGCGGACGTGTCGATCTCAATAGTAGTAACTTCCAATACTTCGGGGAGAACGGCTATTATTGGTCATCGTTCAAGGTGCGTTTTCCCTATGATTATACGTCCTTATACTTAAAGATTAGCAATACTAACACCAATGAAACAAATGATAACCATTACTACGGCTATCCCCTCCGCTGCCTAGCTAGTTAGAGTATAGGTAGTAGGTGAAATATGTCAATGATGGGTGAGTGGTTGCTTGCGTTTTTGTTTAATTTGCTTTATTCTGGTTCTAAAGGAGACTAATAAAAATGTATAGCTACAGAACAACATACACATCAACAGTAGACACGGAGGCTTTGGGGGCGGCTATGGGGGTTTATGCGCTGATTGCGGCTGTGATTGCCGTTGTCATGATTGTGTCGCTTTGGAAGATTTTTAAGAAGGCTGGCAAGCCAGGTTGGGCAAGCATTATTCCATTCTATAACTTATATACCCTGTTTGAAATTTCTGGGATGAATGGTTGGATGTTCTTATTGACGCTTATTCCAATTGTGAATGTCGTGATGCTTATCATGGTGTATATCAATCTTGCGAAGGCTTTTGGCAAGACGGGTGGTTTTGCTGTCGGTTTGATCTTTTTAAGTGTGATTTTCTTCCCAATATTGGCGTTTGGTGATGCGAAGTATGTTGGAGTGGAAGGTAACGCGGCTCCAAAAGCCTAGTGGAGATTGCTAACGATTAAACATCCTGCTCTTCGAGAGTGGGGTGTTTTTTGTGTGGTATTAGCCGTTGTACTATGCCCTTATGGGTTTATTATATTACAAAGTTGCCCCATCTCCATACATAAAGTTGAACTTGTACGCGGTGTAAAAGTTGGGGTTGTGAATAACAGAGGAAAAGTGTATGCTGGAGGTAGTTAATTAATAAAGATAAGGATTTTGGATGAAACAAGACATTGTCATATATGAGACTGGGGGGAAGAATGTAGAATTCCGGATTGAGGAAGGGGTGGAGACAATTTGGGCGACGCAGGCGCAGATGGCGGAGTTGTTTGATATTACCCCCCAGACTATAGCGAGGCACTTAAAAAATATTTATCAAGAGGGGGAATTGGAGGAGAATCGAACTTGTACAAAAAATGTACAAGTTGCTAAGGAAGGTGGGCGCGAGGTATCTCGTGTAATAAAGACCTACAATCTTGACGCGATAATTTCGGTGGGGTATCGAGTGAATTCGCGGAAGGCGACGGATTTCCGGATTTGGGCGACGAAGGTGCTGAAACGGTACATTATAGATGGAGTGGCGGTGAACGAGCGGAGGCTGGCGGAGCTTTCGCAAAAGAGGCTCGCGGAAGTGAGCGGGGTACTGGGGGTAGTGCGACGCTTGATGACACAAAAAGAGTTGATGGGTGATGAGGCGAATGGTGTATTGGAAGTGATTTCGCAGTATGCGGAAACATTTCGGGTGTTGCGTGAGTATGATGATGGATTTCTGCGTCTGAAGAACGAGACGAAAGCGCGCAAGACATTGGAAGCGGGGGAATGTATAGCGATGATCGACCAATTGCGGGATGCGATGAAGGCGGGGGAGATGTTTGGGAAATTGCGAGGAGACCAATTTGAGGGGATTTTGCGGGCGATTTATCAGAGTTTCGCGGGGGAAGATGTTTATCCGACAGTGGCGGAGAAGGCGGCGAACTTATTGTATTTGATCGTGAAGGATCATCCGTTTTTTGACGGGAATAAGCGGATTGCGGCGTTACTATTTATTGTATTTTTAACAAAGAATGAATATGGATTGACGAAAGATGGGGAAGCGAAGGTGTCTGACCGGACATTGACAGCGCTGACATTGATGATTGCAGAGAGTGATCCGAAGGAAAAGGGTTTGATGACGGCAGTGGTTTGTCGGATTTTGGAATAATATTGCGAAAGAGCTTGTTTTTATTGAACGGGTTGTGATATGATAAAGGTGTACCAATCTTATTTTTAAATTAGCCATAGTTTTTGTCATGGGAAACTTTTTGGTTGATAGAGGGCTGGACATCGTGAGTCCCTACAGCGCTATCGATCAAAAGAGTGGCTATGATAGGATTGGTACACCTCGCGGTGTCCTTTTTTGATTTTGGGTTAGAGTGGGCTATTTTGACAGTTCTTCCGGCGCTTGCTCGTCGAGAGACGCGCTACGCTAGGAAGAAGCCAAAATATCTCCACTCTAGTCCAAAATCTATGACATTCGGGGTTGAGAAATTAAACTTATAAGGAGGTAAGTATGAATAATAATGTAAAATCGGCGACTACGGCGGGGCTACTAGGGATTTTCTTGGGGGCGGTAGGAGCGCATGACTGGTATCTTGGTAATAAAACGAAAGGGATTATTCATGTTTGCTTGGCATCTTCGGGCATAGTGTTGTCGATTATCGCGTCGGTGGTTTTGCCGACGGCGTTGTCGTATCGGGCACTTCTGACTTGGGGGACTGTGATTGCTTTACTCGGAGGGCTTGCTTGCCTGGTAATGGCGGGGAATGGAATTTGGGGTTTTGTCGAGGGGATTATTATCTTGGCGCAAGGTGATGCAGGGTTGGCGCGCAAAGGTTATGCGGTGGCGATGCCAAATATGGGCTATGGTCAGCCGATGAATAATATGAACGGTATGTCAGGGAATAATATGCAACAGATGAATAATTTTGGTGGAAATGTAATGGGTGGGGCGCAAAATGGCAATAGTAGCCAAAATAATATGCAGAATATGAATAATGGTGGGCGACAAAATGGACAATAATACGATGAGTGGGGCGAGTAATTTTTCGGGGATTGCTGGACAAGATACGATGGCGCCACAAGGAACTATGCCGGTGGCACCAAAGAAGAAAAAGACCGGTTTGATACTGGGATTGAGTTTAGGAATTGGGGGTATTGTGATAGTAATCGTTGTAGTCGTGGTAGTAATTATGATGTCAAAAGTGGATTATGGAGAGGCATATCGAGTAGCTAGCGAATTAAGCGAGAAGGTGCAGGGTATTCATAATGATTATGATTGCACCAACGTTGTGGATGATTACGATGACGAGTATGTGAGCGACAAGACATTTGATGGCTATGTGGTTGAATGCGAGGCAACGACGGAAGGTGTGGATGAACTTGTGAAAAAATTGGGGGAAACGGCGGGCGTGAAGAAAAATAAAGAAATTAAAGAGAAATACGAGGTATTTTCGGAAGAAATGGTGAAGATTGTGCCGGAAGGAGATGAACTAGGCCAAAAGTTGGCGGTGTATCAGGCATGGCATACTTTTGCGGTGAAGGTCGATGATTTGCAAGCTACTAGTGCGGATGCGGCGGTGCAGGCGGCAGCGAACGTTTTGATTGAGTCGGGTAATGAGGTATTAAAGAAGTATGGCGAAGGTTGGCTGGAGAAGACGTTGGCTTATACGCACGCTTTTCAGGTTTATCGAAATACGAGTTGGTCGGCGAGCAATTATAATGATGTGGTAGCGGCGCGGGATGATGCAAAGACGGCGCAAGAGAATTATTCTATGGAGAATAAACCGGATATTGGGACGTTGGCAGGTTTGAATTTTGATAATACGACGAAGATGTATAATGCTTTTGAAGAGATGCGTGAGCTGATTAATAGAGAATATGAAGCGAATTACGACTATGAGAGTGGGGACTGTTTTGAACTTTTTGGAGAAGTAGTTTGCGATTAAAATTAGCATAAAAGTTATTGATTTTTGAAGTCAAGTGTGCTATAATGAAAGTATATAGTGCTTTATGAGTTAAAATAAAAATGCAAGATCAAAATACAACATCTACAATAAATACGGCTTCGGTTTCTTCGGGTTTGCCTGGTATGAAATCGGTGGCGGCGAAGCAAGAAGCGGAGAAGGCGGCGGTGGCAAAGGTGAGTGCTGCGACACCTTCGGCAGATAAGCCAGCGGCATCGAGGTTGAGCATGATGCCAAGTAATAACTTGCTGAAAAAAATTGCGGATAAGGTCAAGACTTCGGACAATATTTTGGTGGCTCTGTCGCGAGACCCATCGGTGGATGAACTAGCGGCGGCGATTGGATTGACGCTGTTTCTGGATGGATTACAAAAACATACGACGGCGATTTATTCAGGTCAGACACCGGATGCGTTACGATTCTTGCAGCCGGAGGGAACGTTTGAAGATAATACAGATAGTTTGCAGGATTTTATAATTTCTTTGAACAAAGAAAAGGCGGATCATTTGCGTTATAAGTTGGATGGGGACTTTGTGCGGGTGTATATCACGCCGTATAAGACTTTGATTACGGAAGAAGATCTGGAATTTTCACGAGGGGATTTCAATGTGGATTTGGTGCTTGCGATTGGGGTGCCATCAGCGGCGGATTTGGATGCGGCTTTGTCGGAGCATGGGCGGATTATGCATGATGCGATGACGGTAGATATTACTTGTGATGCACCAGGTAATTTCGGGGAGATAGAATGGAGTGATCCGGGTGCGAGTTCAGTGTCGGAAATGGTGACGAAGTTGATTTTTGAGCTTGAAGGGAAGGACACGAGACTAGACAAAGATGTAGCGACGGCACTTTTGACGGGTATTGTAGCGGCGACGGGGAGATTTTCGAATGACCGAACGAATTCAGATACGTTGCAACTGGCTTCGAAATTGATGGAGATGGGGGCGGATCAGCAGCTGATTTCTGCGCACGTGATGGATAATGATCCGGGTGAGACAGCTGCAGGGCAGGTTGTGGTGCCGGAGGTAAAAACTGATTTAGCAGTTGACCACAATACACCGCAAGTGGTGCGCAATGATTCGGTAATTGTGACACCGGAAGTGCCAAGCGCGCCGGAACGTGCAGAAATGACACCGGTAGCGAAGGTGGCGATGACGGAGGCGGGTACGGGTGTGCCGCAGGCTAGTATGGCTAAACCGGTACAGCCTGTTGGTGCGGGTGCGCCGGCGCAAGCGAATGTAGCTCCATCGCCAGTGGCGGATATAGCTACGAAGATAACACAGAGGCCAGATTATGCACAGATGATGACGGATGCTTTGTCGGAGCCGCAAGCACAGAATCCAACGCAGATTAGTTCAGCGCAAGTAGTGGCGCAACCGATGGTACAGAATCCAGTACTACAACCGGTGCAAGGGTCGCAAGTGATTGAGAGACAACAGACACCTACTGGCAGACAAAGTACGGATGTGGGCGAGCGAAAACAAGAAGTAGCGGATGCGCAACCGGTAGAGAATCCGGGCGTGGTTTTGCCACCACCACCGCCACCTACGGCGTCAGGGCAGATGATGCCACCGGTTTTGCCGCCGGTGCAGGCACCAAGCGATGCGGCTGGGCAGGCGCAAACGGATCAGGGATCTGGTAATGCGGGGGCGTTTAAGATACCGGGAGCATAGCTAGGAATTGGCTTGACTTGATTTGGATTGTTTTTGATGTAATATATAAACATGAAAGATGGGATTTTGCTAGTAGATAAGCCGGCGGGGGTGAGCTCGTTTGGCGTGGTGGCACGGGTGCGACGGAAATTGTCGGAAGAAGCTGGGTTTATTGAAGTGAAGGGGAGGGATGGTGTCGTCCGGCAGAGGCGGAAAAAGGTGAAGGTTGGGCATACAGGGACGTTAGATCCGTTTGCGACGGGGCTTTTGATTTTGCTTGTCGGAAAGGAGACGAAACTGGCGGGGGAGTTTTTGAAGCTAGACAAGGAATATATTGCGACGATAAGACTAGGGATGATATCTTCAACTGGGGACATAGAAGGAATAATTAGTTCTTTTTCAGTTCAAGGTGACGCTCTCGGGACCGATTCGCTAGCGCTCGCTGGTCGCGACCCGCGTCAGCCTGAGGAGTCAAGCTCCAGAACTTTAAAAGAATTAATTATTCCTTCCGTATCGCAAGTGGAGGAGGTTGTTGCTGGGTTTGTTGGGGAGATTGAGCAGACGGTGCCGGCGTTTTCGGCGGTGAAGATTAATGGACAGCGGGCGTATAAATTGGCGCGCGAAGGGAAGAATGTCGAGATGCCACGACGAAAGGTGCAGATTTATGAGATTGAGATTTTGCGATATGAATGGCCAGAGCTTACGATACGGTGTAAGGTCTCGAGTGGGACGTATATTCGGACATTGGGTGAGGATATTGGTAAGGCGTTGGGGGTGGGAGGGTATCTCACGGCTCTTAAACGGACGCAAGTGGGTGAGTATCGAGTGGAAGATGCAAAGACGTTGAAAGTGTTGGGAATTGAGGGGTAGAAATATTCATTTGGGGTTGTAAAAACACCAATGTGTGCTATAATCGGGAGCATATGATTACAAAAGAGAAGAAGCAAGAGGCGATGGCGAAGCTAGCACGAAGCAAAAGTGATGTTGGTTCACCAGAGGTGCAGGTGTCGATTTTGACCGAGCGGATCAAAGAAGTGACCGAGCATGTCAAGGAGAACAAACATGACTATATGGCGAAGCGTGGCTTGATGCAGATGGTAGGTCAGCGTAAAAAGTTGCTGAAGTATTTGGAGCGAACAGACTTCGATCTGTACAAGCGCACGATTGCGGAGCTAGGTTTACGCAAATAGGAAAACTCCCGAATGGGAGTTTTTTGTCGTGATTTGGTATAGTTGGAATTGAGGTATTAGGAATCCCCTCCGGGTGTTGAATGGAGGGGATATCGCAATGGAGGTGACGAATAAGCCAATTAGATAGTATGATACTAACCTGAATTGGCGAGATTAGCGGTATTATGCTGCGTCAGGGGCACCAGGAATGCTGTAATAATCTGGTGTTTTTCCGTTAGCTTGAGCGTCATTATATACCATATTGACGTAGTTCTGGAGAGCTTGTGTCAATTGGCGGATGAACGCTGATGCCACTGTATGGATTTCGGCATAGGACATCAGCTCTACTGAGTCTTCAACGACTTTGCCCGGATGGTTTTTGCCTTTTGAAGGGACATATTTGTAGTGCACCCACGCTGGACCCAGCTCTGTGTGGCTTATGATAAAGTTTGCCTTAAGCTGGGAGAGTTCATCGTCGTATCCGAAGTAGTATGTGGCGCAGAATCGGAATTGTCGATTGCCGCAGAGCTCCAGGAGCTCTCTATCGTCAAAGGATCCTTTGACGTAGGCGTCTTTTATGTGATTTATGATGCGCTCCAACGCGCTTGTATTTATCACTTTCAAATCTGCTTTCGGCATGTTACTGATGGCAATAGCGAAATCGTCAACGCTTGCATCGTCGACGGTAACGACTGGTGCTAATACAGAACCGTCGTTTAAAATCGTTTTATCACGATTAAACACGCGTTCTATAATAGAGGCTAAAACTGGATTACGGGGTTTCTTGTCTTTCGTGCTTTCTGATAAGGAAATGAGCATCATCGGGTACGGGTTTGTAACATCTGTTGTCATTATTCTATGACCTCCTAAAAATGAAATGTACAGGGCTTGATTTCGATAAAAATAAACCCCATCTTATCTATTATAGCACTCATGATATAAAAAGTCAATAGAGGAGTGTGGATATGGATAGATGTGGTATAATAGAGGGGCAAGTTAATAAATAGGGAAGACGGCAGATAAGTAGTGGACCTCTTTTGGAAAAAGGTGTCCAACTCCCAAAAACTAGAATGTTTTCAAAGTTACGCACATGTCGTAACTTTGAAAATGACATAAAAAGAAAGTTGGGGCTAGTTATCTGGAGTTTTCCCGAGAAAGGAAAAAATGGACATTATAAATCCGAGCGGGAAGCAGGTTTTGAGGGTATCAACGGAGTTTTGTGGGCGAGAATTGACGCTGGAGGTGAATAGAGTGGGGTTTCGGAGTACGGCGTCGGTGCTTGTGAGTTATGGTGATACGGTGGTGCTTGGGAGCGTCGTAGTTGGCAAGAAGCCGGTAGTACAGGATTTTTTCCCGTTGACGATTGATTATGAAGAAAAATTCTATGCAGCGGGGAAGATTTCGGGGTCGAAATTTATCAAGCGTGAAGGAAAACCGGCGGATGAAGCGGTGCTGGTCGGGAGGTTGATCGATCGACCGATTCGGCCATTGTTTCCGAAGGGCTATCGGCAGGAAGTACAGGTAGTGACAACGGTACTTTCGATGGATCCGGGTTTTCGGCCGGATATGGTGGCGATGATTGCGGCGTCGACTGCATTGATGCTGTCGGGTACGCCGTTTGATGGACCGATTGCAGGAGTGAGAGTGGGGCGTCTGAACGGGGAGTTTAAGGCGTTTTTGAGCCCAGAGGAGCGAGAGCAGAGCATCATGGATCTCGTAGTAGCCTGTAAAGATGGTAAGGTGATGATGGTCGAGGCGGGGGCGAAAGAAGTCCCAGAAGCAATGATTATCGAAGCGATGCACTGGGCGGTAAAGAATGTGCAACCAGTATTGGATCTACAACGAGAATTGGCAGAAAAAGTAGGGGTGGAAGCGCAGGAATATGAATTGGTCTTGCCAGATGTGGAGATTCAGAGAGTAGTCGATGCATGGTGTGCGCAGCACTTGGGAGATAAGGTGCGGGGGAATGTATTGGAGCGCCAAAAGGCAATTGATACGCTGAAGGCGGAGATGAATGCGGAATTTGCACCGCAGCTGGGTGAGGGGGCAACGGAAGAAGAGAAGATCGCAGACTATACAGAGAGATTGCAGGGTGAATATGAGCAGGCGTTTGATCTTGCGATTCATAAGGAAGTGCGACGGGGAATTATTGAAGATGGTGTACGTCCGGATGGACGTAAGCTGACAGAAGTACGGCCACTATCGTCACAAGTGGGGATTTTGCCGAGAGTGCATGGATCGTCATTGTTTACAAGAGGTTTGACGCAGGCGATGAATATTGTGACTTTGGCACCTTTGAGCTTCGCGCAAGTGGTAGATACGATGGAGGTGACAGACGGTAAGCGACGTTATATGCACCATTACAATGCACCGAGTTGGACAGTCGGGGAATGTGGGCGAATTGGTGCACCGGGACGACGAGAGATTGGACATGGTTATCTCGCAGAGCGGGCGCTTACGCCGGTGTTGCCAGATGAAGAGGAATTTCCGTATGCAATTCGGAGCGTGACGGAGATTATGTCGCAGAATGGTTCAACTTCGATGGCGGCGACGTGTTCGAGCTGTATGGCTTTGATGGATGCGGGTGTGCCGATTAAGCGACCGGTGAGTGGCGTCGCGATGGGATTGATGATGGACGGTGATAAACCGTATGTCTTGACGGATTTGATGGATGCGGAAGATTTTGCGGGTGATATGGACTTCAAGGTGACTGGGACGACGGAAGGGGTGACAGCTTTACAGATGGATATGAAGGTGCATGGTTTGCCGGTGGAAGTCTTGGAGCAAGCGATTGAGCAGAGCCATGAAGGGCGGATGTTTATCCTCGAGCATATGTTGAGTGTAATTCCAGAACCGCGAGCGGAGATTTCGGAATATGCGCCACGAATTGAGAAAATTATAGTAAATCCGGAGAAGATTGGTGCGATTATTGGTAAGGGTGGGGAAATGATCAATAAGATTACGAGCGAGACTGGTGCTATGGTGGACATTGAGGACAGTGGACTGGTGACGGTATCGGGTGAGAATGAGGCGATCGATAAGGCAGTAGAATGGATCAAGGGGCTAGTCGAAGAGCCGGAGGTGGGGAAAATTTATGATGGTACGGTGGCAGCGATTAAAGATTTCGGGGCGTTTGTGACGATTTTGCCAGGAATTGATGGGATGTTGCACGTGAGCCAGATTAGTGATAAGAGAATTGAGAATGTGAAAGACGTGCTAAAAGAGGGACAGAAGGTGCGGGTGAAATTGGTCGCGATTGATGATCGGGGAAGATTGAGCTTGAGTATGCGGGGGATTGAGCAATAGGCTAAAGCTTTTGAAGTAATTTATGGTGGCTGCTTTGGGGTTGGGGCAGCTACTGTTTTTCTGATGAGGATTAGATTTTCCTGATTAAGATTTCTGCGTTTTTGACGTGTTTTTTGAGTGAGGTGCGGGGATTGAGGTGGTCGATAATGCTATGAAAGTGGCGAAAGTTGTGTTTGCTAGTGACGACGAGGACGTCGTGGTAGTCTTGGGATTTGAGGTCTTTTAGGAATTCTTCAGTGCGATGGTAGACGTCTTCGGAACTTTCGGCTCCGGGATAACGATAGGTAAAGGGGTCGGGAGAATTGTCGCGTAAAAGATGATAGTCAGTGACGGGGCGGCCTTCGAAGCCAGAATCGATGTCGTTAAGCCTGGCGTCAAAGGGGATATCTTTGAGTTTCTCGGCGATGACTTTTGCTTCGGAAATGCCGGTGTCGGTGAGATGAACGTCGACTTTAGGATTGGCATTGTGAAGGCCGGCGACGTTGTAATTAGTCTGACCATGACGGACGATATAGAGGTTCATAGTAAGCCTCTTTCCGAGTTCTTGCTAGCAAGAACTAACACTAGTGTTAGTTGGGTGATTCTCATAATATATTGATTTTATGATAGCATATTATTTTCCTACTACCTATACTCTAACTAGCTAGGCAGCGGAGGGGGAAGCCGAAATAATGATGGCTACTATTGCCAACGCTAGTTGAATCTAGTGTACTATCTATGCCTAAATATATTGGGAAATTATTCCATGATGCGAGACCTTTTGTCCACAGAAAACCACTTTTGCCAGGATTTTTAAATTGGTTACCATCATACATGCCTCCGCTGCGCACAAAGTAAAGCTAACAATTGAGCAGGATGCTTGACAAAAACTAAAATCTGTGCTACAATGGTAGATGAAGCAGTTTGGAAAATACCAAGCGCGCTTGGTATTTTAATGCATTAAAAGCAAAAAGGGGGAATTTATTATGTTGGAACGTAATAAAGGAAGTTTTTCTAGTAACGAATTCTTTGAAAAAGAGTCATCGAAGATTAATGAACGCTTACAGGCTCATGCACTAATGTTGGCGGGAATAGCTAGGTTGGAGCTGAGACACACGCGACGGATCGGTGGCATAGCACTGAAGAGTATTTTTACTTTTGCGGTCATGGTCGCGTTGGATGTGGCGCAATGGTTTTGCAGGATGCGTATGAAGGCGCAGCCGGTCACGGATTTATTTTCAATGAGATATGCGTGGATGATTATGTCTTTGATGATTAATATCGTGATGCTGGGATTATTGCTGAAGATCTCATGGAATGCCCTTCGACCTGATGAAATTAGTATCGTAGAGACTATGAGTAATTTTCAGAGTCTTGCTTTGGTTAGCATAGAGAGGTCAGTCTCGGTCGCGATTGGTGCGACTGAGTTTATGGGCTGGCCGATTGGGCCGAAGTTGGTGTGTGTTACGATATGGCTGGTGATTGCGCTGGTGCTTCTCGTGCGCGGTAGATTCACGGATAAAAATGTGCGGCGTTGTGTTAGCAGGTCCGTGCGTAAGGAGTATCATTGGCAAGAGCGTCTCTGTCGTATGCAAAGAATGAGTTAGGAGAGGAAAGGGCCGGCAGGAATTAACGCCGGTCTTTTTGATATGCGAAAGAGTCGTGTCAACGATGTGGGTAGACTTTAGGTGAGTTGGAAGAATTTTGAAATTTGTGTATAATGTAAGGTATGGCACAAAGGAGGTCGACGTCGAAAAAGAAGACGTCAAGCAAACGTAAAGCTACGAGTGCGCGAAGCAAGAGTGCGCGTGCGAAAGAGGTGGCACCAGAGCATGAATTGCCGGGTGGTTTTTGGCGGCAAGTTGTCGCGGTATTGATGCTGGTGCTGGCGGTGGTTTTTATCTTTAATTGGCTAGGCGATGGTGGTCCGGTATTGCAGAGCGTCAATCAGGCAATTTATTCAGTGATTGGCTATGCGGAGTTTTTGATTCCGGTATTTTTAGTATGGTTGGCGGTAAAGATTTTTCAGAGTGACGATAACCGAGTACCAGTAGTAGTCTGGGTGGCGTCGGTTTTGGCGATTGTTTGGGCGGCGGGGCTTGCTGGTGTGCCGACGCACGGGGTGACTGCGCCGACTGGTGGTATGGTGGGTGCGTGGTTGAATGATATAATGTTTCAGATTGGAAATGCCGGAGTGGCGGTATTTATATATATAGTTTTGCTTTTTGTGACAGTGATGTTTATTTTGCAGAAGAATCCAGCGACAGTGTTTAAAGCGATCGGTAGGATGTTCCATACTGGAGAGAAAGAAGCAGGAAAGAACGAGAAAGTCGCGCGGGATGCCGAGAAGACAGAGGGGAAGAAAAAGGGAGATCTTGATATTAAGGTAAATTCTGGGGTGGCAGTGGCTGAAGAGCCGGCTGCGCCAGAGTCGAAGATGAAGAATGGTAAGCTGGCGAAAGCGGAGAAGAAAGGTGCGGTGACGCAGACACCGGAGCCGGATAAGGCTTTGGTGGTAGTGAGTGATCCGAACTGGAAACGGCCAAGTATTGATTTACTAGAGAAAAAGCAGTCGCCGGCGAATCCGGGTAATATTCAGGAGAATGCTCAAATTATTAAGAATACTCTGGCGGAGTTTGGTATTGAGGTGGAAATGGAGGGGGCGAATGTGGGGCCGAGAGTAACGCAATACACGATGCGACCGCCGGCGGGAGTGAATTTGTCGAAAATTTTGGCACGCGATAAGGAGTTGGCTTTGAATCTTGCGGTGGATAAGATTAGGATTGAGGCACCGATACCAGGTACGAGATTGGTCGGTGTAGAATTGCCGAATGAGAAGTCGGCTGACGTGAGACTACGGAGTGTGCTTGAGAGCAAAGAGTGGAAAAATGCGTCGGATCCGTTGACTTTTGCGGTAGGTAAGGACATTTCTGGTAAGTCGGTGGTGGGGAACTTGGCGAAGATGCCGCATCTTTTGATTGCTGGTACGACTGGTTCGGGTAAGTCGGTGATGACGAATACATTGATTTCTTCGTTGCTTTATCGAAATGCGCCGAGCGATATGAAGCTGATTATCGTGGATCCGAAGCAGGTGGAGATGGCGCAGTATGATGGAATTCCGCATCTGCTTACACCGATTATTACACAGACAGAGAAGGCTTTGTCGGCTTTGAAGTGGGCGGTGGATGAGATGGAAAAACGCTATACGATTATGGCGAAGGAGCGCGTGAAGAACATCGTGGATTATAATGCCAAAATGGCGAAGAGAACTGGTGAAGGTGCAGAGGATGGTGGGGGGCAGATGCCATATATTGTGATTTTGATTGACGAGATGGCTGATCTTATGATGATGGCAGGGAAGGATCTGGAGATGCCGATTGTAAGAATTGCGCAGAAAGGACGTGCAGCAGGGATTCACTTGGTGCTTGCAACACAGAGGCCGGAGGTAAAAGTGATTACTGGTCTGATTAAAGCGAATATTCCGGGCAGGATTGCTTTTGCAGTGGGTAGCCAGATTGACTCACGAGTGATGCTTGATATGACGGGAGCAGAAAAATTGCTAGGTAAGGGTGATATGCTGATGCTGACAACGGAGATGATGGGTAAACCGCGCAGAATTCAGGGTGCGTGGGCGAGTGATGAAGATGTGGTGAAAGTGACGGATTTTTTGCGTGAGCAGAGAGCACCAGAGTATAATGACGAAGTAGTAGCGCAGCAGGTACAGATTAAGGGTGTGAGTATGGGGGGTGATGGTGAAATTGACTTGGGGGGAAGGTTTAAAGCGAATGATCCAGTAGTGCGTAAAGCGGTGGAGATTACGCTGAAGAATGGCAAGTTTTCGACGGCAAGCTTGCAGACTTGGCTGGGTAAAGGGCATGGGTTTGTCTCGGGACTAGCGATTTGGCTTGAAGGGATAGGCGTGATTGGTCCAGCAAATGGGCATAAGCCACGTGATGTGCTGATTTCTAGCATGGAAGAGTTTGACGAACTGGCTGGTGGACAAGGCTAGTAAGGTGTGATATACTTATAGGGTATATTAACTCAGCAAGCGGGTGTTTCGGGCGCGAGAGCGTTGACGATTGGAGCCGCGTTTGCTTTAACCAAAGGAGTAGTAATGAAAAATTACGAACTTACGGTTTTGATTCATCCAGATTTGGAGATGAATATAGAACCTGCAACTGCCAAAATTAAAGATTTAATTGAGAAAAATGGCGGTAAAATCACAAAAGAAGAAAATGACGGGAAGAAGCGTTTGGCTTATCCGATTAAGGGGCAAGATTTTGCAGTATATTATTACTATGAAGTTGAACTACCCGCAGATGCTCCAGCAAAGATTGAGAGTGCTTTGAATATTACTGATGAAGTTTTGCGACAACTTTTGGTGACTGTCGATGAACGAAAATTGAAATATGAAGCGAAGCAAGCGGCACGTCAAGCAAATCGTGTAGATGCGGATGAAGAAGAGGGGAGCGAAGAGGAGTAATGCGCGGATTTAGTAAAGCAATTATTGCGGGCAATGTAACGCGCGATCCAGATATGCGGACGACGGGTAGTGGTTCGCAAGTATGTAGTTTCGCAGTGGCTGTTAATCGGTCTTTCCGGGATAGCAGTGGGAACCAGCAAGATCAAGTTTCTTATATTGATTGTGTGGCTTGGGGCAAGTCAGCAGAGATTATTTGTCAGTATGTACATAAAGGTTCGCCGCTTTTGGTTTCGGGGCGTTTGGAGCAGAGGAGTTGGGAAGATAAGACCTCTGGTCAGAAGCGTTCACGTACAGAGATTGTGATTGAGGACTTCTCGTTTATTGGTAATAGCGGGAATGCTAGCAATTATACGCCACCATCTAAAGGTGCAAAGAGTGATGTTGGTGACGATTTGGGCGGAGAGATTGTGCCGGATGATGTGCCAGACGATCAGATTAACTTGGATGAGATTCCATTCTAAAGAGTAAGAGGAGAGAATAAAATGAGAAAAATGAAAGTAAATCCAAATTTGTATTTTGACTATCGCGATGTGAAGACTTTGCAGCGGTATATTGACATTTATGGTCGGATTGAGCCGATTGCAAAGACCGGTTTGACTGCGAAGCAACAGAGGCAGCTTGCGGTAGCGGTGAAGCGGGCGAGGCATTTGGCCTTGTTACCATTCGTCGCAAGCAACTAGAGAACTTGTTATTAGTGCGAATTACGGCGTTATGGGCTGCGTTGCAAGGAAGCAGTACCCATAAGTACAGCTTCCTTGCGTTGCTCGTCCATGCCCTGTAATTCATCTCTACTAACTTTGTTCTGGGGGTATTACGTAAAATAGGAAAGGGTAAATTAAATGTATGGTCCAACCGATTTGAAGAAAAATGTGTTAATCACACTGGATGGTCAGCCGTATAAAGTGATTGAATATTCACAAAAAGTGATGGGGCGGGGTGGCTCGATCGTGAATGTGAAGGTAAAAAATTTGATTACTGGAGCGCTGTTGCCGAAGACATTTAAAGGCCAGGAGAAAATTGAGCCAGCAGAAGTAGAGACGCGTAAAGTTCAGTATCTTTATAAGGATGATGATAAGTTTTATTTTATGGATCCGGAGAGTTTTGAACAGTATGAGTTGGTAGCGGATATGGTTGGTGAGGCACAAGACTTCATGCGTGATGGCGATGAGATGGAGATTCAATTCTATAACGGCACACCGATTAACCTGACTTTGCCAAAGAATATTTGGCTCAAAGTGACTTACACGGAAAATGCCGTCAAGGGTGATACGACAAGTTCGGTACAGAAAGATGCGACGCTGGAGACTGGGGTGGTGATTAAGGTGCCGGCTTTTATTAAGGAAGGTGATGTCGTGAGTGTAGACACTGAAACGCGGGCTTATCGGGAACGACAGAAATAGTAGAATAGTTATAAGAAAAGGACGTATGGTGAGGTGCGTCTTTTTTGATAGCATGACAATTACTCTCTCCCATGTGTCTCTTACAAACACGGCGTCACGTCAGCCCGCCGTCGCGGGTGTCGTGCGCCTAGTTCATCACTTCCTGCGGAAGTTCCCGATTCTGCACATTTTCGGAAAAGATAGTAAACTCTCTTTTCTCTCAAATGTTTGAATCGGCGCTCGTAAGCTGCGGAATGTTTGCCAAAAGGGTTAGAAAAAGTGAATATCCTCCTCCTACCTATACTCTAACTAGCTAGGCAGCGGAGGGGGTAGGCGTAGTAACGTGAATAATCAGAAATGTAAGAGGGTCTGGTAGAATCTGCTACAAAATATAAGAAATAAGCAAGATCACTATTTGATTCATGTGGCCTAGAAGACCAATAACGTCCAATTTGCGCCAGACCAGAAGCCTTGAGCACGATTATCCCGCTGCGCACAAGAGTAATAAATCCACTACTAACCCGCCTTACTTTGTGCGCAGCGGAGTAATTAATAGCTACACACAAACTGGGCCTACTACATGGTCACTTATACCTATGACAAATGTTGGTGTAAGCGGCGGCTATTGGTCCTCCATGTCCTACTCTAGCACTTACGACGCTTACAACTTGGTCTTCTACGGTAATGGCGTCGAACCCTCTCGTCCATATTATAATGGTGGTGGTCGTCGTTACGCCTTCCCCCTCCGCTGCCTAGCTAGTTAGAGTATAGGGTAGTAGGAGAAAAGGATCACTTTGAGCGTTGACATTTTGAAAAATATGCTATAATAAGGGTGTCTAACTTGCATCGTGACCAGTTTTTGGTAGTAATTTTTCGTTGTACCTATCCTAATTATATTGAATTGGGTTTAGACGGGATTGAGCGGCACCGCTATATAATCGTCTAGATCAGCTAGCAATATAGTTTGAAGGATAGGTTACGAATGGAAGTTAGACACCTCGCGGTGTCGCTTTTTGTATTATTGGTTAGTATGGGGCGATAGCTCCATACTAACCAATAAACAGAAGCACATCCTGCACGCTACAAAGTGATAGTTCTTTGTTACGGCTAAATGACCTTATATACATTTAGTCTCATTCTAGATCATGGATGTGGCAATCAAGTAGGAAGTGCATCTTGCGACACCGCAGGTGGCCAAATAATAAAACAATTTAGTTCACGAAGAAGATCCATTTGGGGGTCTCTCCCGGTGAGAGTAAGCGAGACGGGAGAGACTAGGAGAATAGGTCAGTCTTTTTGGTGCACTAATATAAAACACCCGGAGGGTAAAACATGAGAATACAAACACTAAATAAGTCTTGGTATGTTGGTTTTGTGGGTACAGGCGTACTTGCTCTACTAACCATTGCCATGCTTTGTCCGATGACAGGTAGTGGGGTGCAAGCCGCAGATTGTACAACTAATAATCCAGCAAATTGTCCCACGCAGTCAATGTTAACTCAAGCTAGCGTCAACGTGGCACCAACAATTGCGTTGGCCTTGCAGGATACAATTAACATTGATGTCTCTCCAACTGTGGATGGTAGTTTTGGCAAGACTACGGCTAATCTTGCGGTATCAACTAATAGTAATGCAGGGTATAGTGTATATTTGCAAGCAGTTGATGGTGATACCTTGAAGAATCCGAGTAGTATTAACTCTGTAATTAACCCAGTAGCACCGGATGCAACTCAAGCTAACTTTGGAGATAACACTTGGGGCTATAACTTGGGAACTACAGCGACAACGGATAGTACGGTTTATCAGCCAGTACCAAGCACACAGACGATAATTGATACAACAGATGCGCCAACAGATCAGAACTATAACTTTACTCTAGCAACAAAAGTAGATACAAGTCTCCCCAGTGGGTCCTATACGAATACGATTACGGTGTCGGCTGTAGCTAATCCGCAAGCTGTGGGTCTAATGACGATTACTAATATGCAGGATATGACGAGTGCGCTTTGTAATGTGAGTGAAGTGGGAGACACCAAACAGTTAGTAGATACGCGTGATGGAAAGAAGTACTGGGTAGCCAAACTCAAAGACGGTAATTGTTGGATGACGCAGAATTTGGCGTTAGATATTACTACTGCAGGGTTAAAGGCGAGTGATACGGATATAACGGCGGATGTGACGCATATTCTTTCAACGGACGGAGGAACTGGATTATCGGTAACCGAGAAGGGGGAATTGGAAGCTATTATTGATATATCTGGTTCGAGTGGCTGGCAAAGGTCATGGAGCTTTGATAGCTATGGGGCTGGACAGCATTTTGATTACATTTACGCTACACCGATAGCTAGTATTGAGTGTGCAACGGGCGGCACTACGAGCAAGATTACAGACATGGGGCAGTGCCAAAGCGGTGTCGGAATGGATGTCGTAGCTATACCAGCACAGAAAGATACTTTTCAGGCACAAGAGGGAACTTATAGTGGAAAAAACACTTATATAGCAGTTGATGAGAGTGCAAATAGCTTTGATGCGCATTATTTAATAGGTAATTATTATTCGTGGTATGCAGCGACGGCAGGGACAGGATATGGTATAGCTACACAAAATGACGCGCCAGGATCAATTTGCCCGAAGGGGTGGCAATTGCCAAGTATTGGTTCAGCAGATGGTTCGTCCGAGACAAAGAAAACTTTTGGTGGACTATATACGAAATATGATGGCGTCGATGCAAGAAAATTGCCTTTGGGCTTGGTGGCTGGAGGATATGTTGATGTTGATTATGATCAAGGTAGATCTGGGTCGCCGACATTGGGATCTGTTGGGGTACGTGGGAATTATTGGTCTTCAACGGCTAATTATCCAAATAATGGAGGGGCGTTTTATATGCAGGTGGGTAGTTCCGGCGTAGATACATATTCGGGGACTTATGACAGTAATATGTATGATGGTTATTTTGTGCGTTGTGTAGCGCGATAAGGCAGATACATCTTGATAATTATTAGTTTTAGCATAAAAAGTATGTTGATTTCTAACCAAGAGCAATATATAATGTAGGTATGAGCTTAATTCATGGAGTGGGCGATTTCTTCGCATTAGATATTGGAACGGTGGCAATTCGGCTTGTGCAGCTTTCGGGCGATGCTAGTCGTGGCTGGACTTTACAAAAATTTGCATATGTGCCGGTAGATCGGAGGATTCTTGAGGACGGTTCGGCGGCAGGCGCACGTCGTTTGGGGGAGACGATTTTGGGGGCGATGCAGCAGGCTGGCATCACGACAAAGAATGTTGCTGTGGGCATGCCGGCGGCAAAGACTTTTACAACGGTTGTGCGTGTAGAGAACCAGCCCGAGAAGGAATTGATGAATACGGTGAAGTATCAGCTGGATAAGTATATTCCGATGGCGATTGATGAGGCGACGGTAAGCTATGTGTCTTTGGGGGTTTCGCCAAATGATGCGTCGAAAGTTGAAATGCTGATTTCTTCGACGGCGAATTCTTTTGCGGAAGCGAGGATGGAGATGATCGAATCGTTTGGGTTGAATGTGATTGCGCAGGAACCAGAGTCTCTTGCAATGGCAAGAGCGTTGACGCCAGTTGGGGCGCAAGATGCAAGGTTGATTGTAGATCTCGGCGAAAGGTCGACGGATCTAGTGATGGTGTATCGTGGCGTGCCGAGATTGGTGCGTAGTATACCTGGCGGTTTGGCGTTATTGATTAGGACTGTAGTGGCGGCAATTAATGTTAAGGAGGATCAGGCGAGACAATTTATCTTGAAGTTTGGTTTGGCACAGGACAAGGTTGACGGACAGGTGTTTAAGGCATTAGATTCGACGCTTGAGAGTTTTGCAGGAGAGATTAGCAAATCTATTCGTTTCTTCCAGTCGGAATATATGAATGCACCGATGGGAGGGATTATCTTGTCGGGATTTGCAGGTATGATTCCGTTTATTGCAGAATATATTGAAGCGAAGACGGGAGTTTCTACAGTGCAAGGTAATCCGTGGCAGTTGGTAAAAGTTTCGCCAGAGCAGCAACAAGTTTTGCAGCCAGTAGCAAGTGAGTTTGCGGTGGCGATTGGTCTTGCAGAAAGGAGTAATGACTAATGCAAGGGTGGTTTGATAAAGTAAAGGCTAAAATTACGGGTAAGCCGGCCAACAATAAACCGGCATTGGTGACGTCGGTGGCGACGGATTATGAAGTGAATTTGGTGCCAGATGTAAAGATTCAGATGATTAAGGCGCAAAAAATGCGTAATTTGGTGCTATTCATTTGTATTGTGGTGGCTGCTGTGTCAGTGGGCGTGGTAGTTGTGCTATTTGGTATTAAGAGTGGACAGGACATTGCGATGGCGAATCAAGATTCGCGGTTAGAGAAAATGTCGGTAAAGATGAATGATTACGCAGAGATTGAAGATCTTGTAACGATACAGCGTCAGTTGGAGAAAATTTCTGAATTGTCGGGTGATAAACCGGTTTTGTCACGAGTGTTTGGTGCAATGGCGGTGGTTTTGCCCCAGGGTGATGACGTAGTTCAATTGTCAGAATTGCGAGTTGACTTGGAAAATGATGAATTAAGAATGGATGGCCAGGCTGATGCAAAGACGGCACCGTTGATTGATTATAGAGTCTTGGAATCTTTGAAGAAAGGTATGGCGCTGACGAAGTATGATTATGGAAGGTTTGTCGATGCAGAGGGAAACGAGATCCCGACGTGGTGTATCAATGAGGCGGATGGTAATGGATCGCCGTATCGCGATGGTGAGGATTATTATGTGTGGTGGAATTTGACGGCAGACGGATGTAACGCGATTGAGGCGGGAACAGAAGAGAAAGCTGATGATGCAGAAGATGTAACCTTACGTTATAACCCGAATTCAGAAACAGAGTCGCAGGATGTGGAAACTACGGAAAGTCCTGAAGGTGAGACGACGGAGGGGGAGTCAGAGACGAAGAATAAAGTTACGAGAGTGAAAATTTGGCGGACACCGAAATTCGATGCTTGGCACAAGGCTGGCTATATGGAGTTGAATGGCAGTATTTCTGGAATTGAACACTTTGTGAGTGCGTGCACACAATATTCTGGTACGATGCAAGGTAGTACTGCGAAATGGACTTCGACAAATGATTGTTTGTTGGCTCCAGATGGCTTGACGGTGACTTCGTCGACGAACGGTCGCGATGAAAGTGATAATTTAGTGTTGAAGTTTTCGGCAATTACAAGTTTTGATCCAGAATTCTTCGCTTTTAGGAATAAGCATATGATTGCAATTGGACCGATGGGGCAAAATGTGACGGACTCTTACGTCCAAGTCGGTGGAATGTTTACGCAAGAAGCGAAGGAATGTGCAGAAGGTGATACGGAGTGCTTGACGACGAAGACGGGTGCTGATGAAGATTCTAATTCAAACTCCAATAATGAGAAGAAGGAGGAGATGTAATGGCGAGTGATGAAAAAGCGCAAGGTAAGCGATTAAAGATTTCACATGCACAACAGATTACGATGTTGGAGGTACTAGGGGCTTCATTGGTACTGGGTACATGTATGGTGATTTCTCTGTTCTTAATTAAATATATTAACTTCAATACGAAGATTATTTCGGCGAAAAGTGAAGCGATTTCGGCGTATGATCAGACTTTGAGAAATGTCGGTGTTTGTGTTGACAAGGACAGAAATGGGAAGTTGAGCGATAGTGAGATTGATAACTGTCAGCCGAATGAAGTAAAATTGGAGGATGTCTCGGGAAGTTTGCGAGATAAAGTTTTGACGACGATGGCAGTGAATGAAGAGTTGGAATCGGTGGCTAGGGGTCAGAATGAGAATTGTTATGATGAAGATGGAAAGAGGATTGATTTTAATAAGCTTTATGCGGAATCAACAGATGAGGAAAAGCGACGGGAGTATTTGCAGTCGGCGAAAATTTGTTCGGCTTTGCGCGTGATACCTGATGCTTTGCCAGCGCAGATGAATACAGAAGCTTTGATGGCGAGCTTGAATCAGCTGTTTATCTTATCAGGGCGTGAGCCAGAAAGATTATCTCCACGTGATGATTTGGTATCAAGTGATGTTGAAGGTGTGGAGGTGATACCGGTTTCATTGGCAGTTGAAGGAACTGGTGCAGAAGTGGTATCAACACTAGATAAGATTGAGCGTTCGATTCGTCAGTTCGATATGACATCGGCAACGATTGAATGGACGACACGCGGGATTAGCTTGCAGGCTTCGGCTAATGCATATTACTTGTCGCCAATGGATGGGCTGGAGACAACAAAAACGATTTATGCTTCAGAGAAAGCGAGGAATGCGAAATAATGAAACAATCTGATATTTTTTCACTGATTTTGGTAGCGGGGATTGGAACATTGGCGGCTTTCTTGATTTGCAATAAGCTGATGGGCGATCCGAATATGGCAAAAACTGAATTTAAGGAGCTAAAGCAAGCCGTTACAAGTGATTTACAAGCACCGGATGCAGAGGTTTATAATATCATGTCACTCAATCCGACAATCGAGGTTTATGTAGGTGATTGTGTTGATATCGATCAAAATGGTATTTTGGATACGGCAGAATTAGTAGCTTGTGGTAAGAAAGATGCAAGTGAAGTTGAAGGTGAGGGGGAAGATGGGAGTGATGAGGGGAGCTCTGATTCTGAAGGAGAATAGGCAGTGGCGTTATTGACGAAGGATGGGCTAGACCGTGTAATTCAGCTTCTTGTGGCGGAGGGGCTGGTTGCGGCAGAGTCGGTGTCGCAAGCACAAGCTGATGCGGTGCAGATGCGACGGTCGGTTTTGCAGATTCTGGCTAGTAAACGATTAGTGACAAATGAGATGGTAGCGCGCGCGACGGCGAGCGTGATGGGAATACCTTATGTAGATCTCAAGAATATTGAGATGGAACAGAGTGTTTTGACGTTGTTACCATTTGATGTTGCTGAACGCTCGATGGTGGTACCACTGGGTGAAAGTAATGGTCAGTTAGTGGTAGCAATGCTCGACGTAGGGAATGTCCAGGCGGTGGATTATTTGTCGACATTGACTGGAAAATCAGTGCGTGCGGTAATGTCGTCTAGCGATGGAATTCAGTCGGTCTTGAAGCAGTATAAAGGTGACTTTACTGGTATTAAGCAGGCAGTTAAGGTTACTAATCAAGAGGTCGCACAGCGGCAGATGAGCAGTAATGTGCGGACTATTACGCAGGATTCGCCAATTTCTAAAGCGTTGAATAGTATTCTTGAATATGCGGTAAAGAGTAAAGCTTCAGATGTGCATATTGAGCCATTGGAGAATGCGGTGGTGATTCGGTGTAGAATTGACGGTGTATTGCGTAAAGTGATGGAGTTACCGAAAGCGATTGAGCCGGCTTTAGTGTCACGTATTAAGATTTTATCTAATTTGAAAATTGATGAGCATCGTGTGCCGCAGGATGGTCAGTTTGCAGTGATTGTAGCCGATAAAGAGGTGGATTTACGTATCGCAATAAGTCCGGTGGTGTGGGGTGAACAAGTAGTAATTCGTTTGTTGGATAAAAGTGGCACAAGCATGGATATTGAGGGGATGGGGATGACTGGTCATGCTTTGAGAGCAGTATTGCAGGGTCTGGGTAGGCCAAATGGGATGATTTTGACGTCTGGTCCGACTGGTTCGGGTAAAAGTACGACGTTGTATGCGCTGATTAAGCGGATCAAGAGCGAGAAGATTAATATCGTGACGTTGGAGGATCCAGTTGAGTACAAGATGGACGGGGTGAATCAGATTCAGGTGAATGTGGATGCGGGTCTGACTTTTGCGTCGGGGCTTCGAAGTATTTTGCGTCAGGACCCGGATGTGGTGATGGTTGGTGAGATTCGTGATTCGGAAACGGCAAATTTGGCGGTGCAGGCGGCTTTGACGGGGCATTTGGTATTTAGCACGTTACACACCAATAGTGCTGCTGGGATTTTGCCACGACTTTTGGATATGGGGATTGAGCCGTTTTTGCTGGCTTCTACGTTGAATACGGTAATTGGGCAGAGATTGGTGCGTAGGGTGGCGCGGAAACGGACGAGTTTTCAGAGTAATGATATGCAAACAGAGCAGATTTTGGATGTGGTAGGTGGGATTTTGCCACAGACGCAGGGAGATGTAGCTGCAGTAAGTGAAGATTTGGGGTATGCGGGTTTGCCGCTTGCAGGACAGAAGTCTTATACTTTGGTGAAGGGTGTAGATGATACAGATTCACCAGGTGGATATGCTGGTCGCGCTGGGCTTTATGAGGCGATTGAAGTTGATGAAGACATACAGAAGTTGATTGTAGCGCGCGCGACATCGGCAGAAGTGATGCGCGTGGCGCGAGAAAAGGGAACGATTACGATGCGTCAAGATGGGGTATTGAAAGCACTTTCAGGTGTGACGACTTTGGAAGAAGTAAATCGCGTGGCGAGCGATCTGGCGTAATAAAGAATATGAGATTTTTGGGTTTTTAATAAAACTTATGTTAAAATAGTTCCATGGATAATAGTGGGACTAATATGACAAATACAAATACGAACTCAACGTCGGGAAGTGCTTCGCCTTTTGCGCCAGTGGATGTCCCGAATTTGAATGATATGGTGGCACCGAGTGCGATGCCTCCGATGAATGCAATGCCGGATTTGGCACAAGGTAATGCACAAGCTGGTGCTCCCGTTGCTGCAGGAGCGAAGGCTGCGGCAGAACCAGTAGCGTCGGTGGTCTCTGGTGTGGCGGCGACTTCTACGATGCCAAATGCAACAGGGGCGCAAAGTCAGGCAACAAAGAGGCCATTAGGTGGGGGTGCTACTAAGTCGGCTGATGCTGGGGGTAAGGCTGCTTCTGCTCCGGTAGCGACAGTTCCGGTGAAAGATGTAGAAGTAGCTTCTTCGAGTTTGCCGAGAAGTGGTGTTGGTAGGAAGAATGAATTGACGATTGAACCGCTACTTGAGGAGTGTATTAATCATAAAGCATCGGACTTGCATTTGCAGGCTGGTTTACCACCGATCTTGAGGATGGATGGCGTATTGCAACCGATGACGACTTATCCAGTTTTGGATAATGAAGTAGTGCAAGAGCTAGTATTCTCGACACTAGATGCGGATCAGAAGATGATCTTGATGAAAGATAAGGAGTTTGACTATTCTTTTGCTTTTGGCGATTTGGGGCGTTTCCGTGTCAATGCCTTTCATGAAAAAGGGAATATGGCGGCGGCGTTTCGGTTGATTCCGAATGTTATTAAGACAGTTGAGGAATTGGGGATACCGGCGGTGGTGTCAGAGTTTGCGGATCACCCGAATGGTTTGGTATTGGTGACCGGTCCTACTGGTTCGGGTAAAAGTACGACGTTGGCAGCTTTGGTTGATAAGGTAAATACGGAGCGTGCAGAGCATATTATTACGATTGAGGATCCGATTGAGTTTACGCATGCGTCGAAGCGTAGCGTGGTAGCACAGCGAGAAGTGCATTATGATACATATAGCTTTGCGGCGGCGCTCAGGAGTATCTTGCGTGAAGACCCAGACGTGGTTTTGATTGGTGAGATGCGTGATCTTGAGACGATTCAGGCGGCGATTACGGTCGCGGAAACGGGACACTTGGTGTTTGCGACACTGCATACAAACTCGGCAGCGCAGAGTATTGACCGTATGGTGGATGTATTTCCAGCACATCAGCAGCCGCAGATTCGAGCGCAGCTTGCAAATATTCTAGTGGGGATTTGTTCGCAGAGATTGGTACCAGCGATTGATGGGGGGAGAATTGCGGTAGCGGAGATTATGGTATCGAATTCAGCGGTGAAGAGTATCATTCGTGAAGGTAAGACTCATCAACTTGATATGACGATTCAGACTGGCGCGACACAGGGCATGCAGACGATGGACAGGGAATTGGCGAAGTATGTGCGTAGTGGAATTATTGCTTATGATGTAGCACGTGGCTATGCGGTGGATGCGGTGGAGTTTGATCGTTTAGCGAAGGGATAAAACATGAAGCGGTATGTTTATAGAGCGAAGGATAAGGTATCCGGTAGAATTGTAACCGGTAATGTACAGGCCGAGAATGAGCGTGCGGCGGGTAATACGCTAGTTGATCAGGGTTATATACCCGAGAAGATTAGTGAGGAGCGCGGTGGGGGTGGTTGGTTTGCCAAGTTGCAAAATAAGGTATCGACCAAACAGCGTATTATGTTTACGCGGCAGTTTGCAACTTTGATTGGTGCTGGGTTGCCACTTTCGCAGAGTTTGCGGATGGTGGCGGAAGAAACTGACGATAAGCCGATGAAAGCGGTGATTGAAGATATTTTGGCGCAAGTTGAAGGTGGTAAAAGTTTGCATGATGCTTTTGCACGACATCCGGATGTGTTTAATCAAGTTTATTTATCTTTGATTGCAGCCGGTGAAGCTTCGGGTACACTAGATGTATCTTTGAAGAGGTTGGCTGATCAGCAAGAAAAAGATGCGGATATGATTTCGCGGATTCGGAGTGCGATGACCTATCCAGCGATTGTACTTTTTGTGATCGTTGTAGTTGTGATATTTATGATGGTGATGGTGGTGCCGCAGGTGGAGAACTTGTATCGCGATGTTGGTAAAGAATTGCCGGTTTTGACGAAAATTCTGGTGGCGATTTCGAATTTTGTGGTCAATTTCTGGTGGTTTGTGCTGATATTAGTGGGGATCGCGGTGTGGTTTTTGGTGCAGTTTAGGAAGACGGAACCAGGTAAGAGGTGGTTTGCTTCATTGAAGTTGAACGCACCGATATTTAAGGGGCTGTTCTGGCGATTGTATAATGCAAGGTTTGCACGAATGGCGCAGATGTTACTTTCGGCTGGAGTGCCGATGTTGGATGCGATTAAGATTGCGTCGGATGCGACGAATAACGTGTTGGTAGAGGAACAGTTGACAAAAGTAGCGGAGATTGTGCGTAGTGGTAAGCCTTTGAGTGTGGCACTAAAGGGAAGGGATTATATCCTGCCGTTGGTACCGCAAATGGCGGCGACTGGTGAGCAGTCGGGTAAGATTGATGAGATGCTGGGGAAGGCGGCGAAGGTGTATGAGGATGAATTGGATGAGCGAATCGCGGCGATTTCGACGATGATTGAGCCGGTGTTGATGGTGGCGCTTGCAATTGTAGCGGGTGGTATTGTCGGTGCGGTGCTCTTCCCGATTTATGCACTTGTGAACGAGATTGGTAGATAGTATAAAATATGGCTTGCTTTTGATGAGCATATGCTATAATATGAATTAGAAAAGTTTATGCTAAAAGAAAGGAAAAATCGTGGCGAATACACGCAAAAAAACGATGAAGAAAGATGAGGGGGCACTGGGCGGCTTTACTATTATAGAAGTAGTCCTAGTCCTAGCTATCGCTGGTTTAATCTTCCTTATGGTATTTATTGCATTACCAACATTGCAAAGATCACAGAGGGATACGCAGAGGAGGAATGACTTAGCGAGGGTGAGCACACAATTAACGCAGTATCAAACGAATAACAGTGGGAGGTTGCCGGGTAATGGTGTTTGCACGATCGTGGCTGGCAAGACGTTGATTGGGGATATTCCAGATAATGCTGGTTGTAAGTTTATTCGTAACTATATGAATTCTTCGACCGCAAGTGATGATTCTGAAAGTGAATTTGTTGATCCTACTGGTGATCCATACAACTTGAAGATTGTGGAATACAAGAATATGGGTACTTTGTCGAACAACTTCAATGATAAAATTGTTTATATCGTTACTGGTGCTCGCTGTAATGATGAAGAAGTTGTATCGTCGAATGGTTCTCGTGATTATGCCGTACGCTACAAGCTTGAGGGTAACGGTGTCTATTGTCAGGACAACGGTAGCTAGGCTCTAGTGTAAGTAACCATAAAAAATAGCCTCATAGGAGGCTATTTTTGTTAGCATGACAATCTCTTTACCCTACGTATAAGTCTCTTTTGGGAAGTGCGTCGCCAGCGCCTGCCGTTGCAGGGCTGGCGCGCTCATACTCCTCGTAAGTCCGTATCTTCCCAAAAGAGACTTATACGTAAGATCGAACTGATTATCCTCCTCTCTACTACCTATACTCTAACTAGCTAGGCAGCGGAGGGGGAGACCAGTATTATATCTTAAACTAGGATAGCTAGGGTTAACAGCTTGATTAAAAAGAAAATTGTAGGCATTATTGATACTAGTATCAGCCATAGAAGACCAATAGTCGCCGCTATGTCCTAATCCTGTAGCTTGTTTGCCTAGTACACTAGCAACCCCGCTGCGCACAAAGTAAAGAGGGGTTTCGATAGGATTCGCCACCTTTTGTGCGCAGCGGGTGGATAAACGTATACGATAGTAACATCAGACTTTTTGGACAATTCGGATATTACTGGACGTCCCTATCAGGATCTAGTATTTATGGTGCGTTTAGATTAGATTTTGGAATTTCTGGTCTTACCATGATAAGCGATACTCGTCATGCTGGTCTCTCCCTCCGCTGCCTAGCTAGTTAGAGTATAGGTAGTAGGAGGATAGAATGGCATGCGCGGAAAATAAAGGTTATGGTATAATGGGAGTTATGGTAGATGTGGCAGTGACGATTTTGATTTTGGTGATGATGACGATACTGGGTGCAGTGTTTGGTTCGTTCGCATGCTGTCAGGCTTGGCGGTGGCGTTATCACGTTGTAGAGAAGAAAGATTTGGGGCAGTGGTCGGTGTGTTTACATTGTAAGAAGCGTATTAAGTGGTACGATAACATACCGGTTGTGTCTTGGTTGGTTTTGGGCGGTAAGTGCAGAAACTGTCATAAAGAGATCGGAAAGGCTGATTTCTTATCAGAGATTAGTCTTGCAGTGGCTTTTTTGATGCTTTCTTGGGCGTATTTGTTGCCGATTTTGAATAACTGGGGAGTTTTGGCGTTGCACCCGGAAATTTTGGCGATTAAGCTGGCAATTTTTGTGATGACATTGGTACTACTCGTGATTTTGATGGTTTTGGCGGTTTATGATGCGAAATGGGGGGAGTTACCGACGGTTTTGTTGATGTTGGCGATTATTGTTGGAGCGATTGTATTTATACTAAAGATGTACGAAGTGAGTTTGAGTGGTGAAGGAAGTGTGTTGTCGGAAGTTATTAGCACAATGATCGGGGTGTTGATTTTGGCTGGTACTTGCTTCGTGCTTTATAAGGCTTCGAAGGAGAAGCTGATGGGGGGTGGTGATTGGTGGTTAGCATTGGCTTTGGCATTGGCTTTGGCGAATTGGTGGTTGTCGCTCTGGACGATTTTCTTGGCGAATTTGTTGGGGGATTTGGTGGCTTTACCGAAAGCGATGAGGACTGGTAAGACTAAAGTGTTTTTTGGGCCGTTTCTGGTGGCGGCATTTGTGATCGTGATGGTGCTAGGAAATTGTTTGCCGCTTTTGATTCAGATAGGATTCTAGTATGAATGAGGTGCTAGAGGAGGGGCCAAAAGTCCAGGAATTGATTTATGATTTTGTGGAGAGTTTGGAAGTAGAGAAGGGGAGGTCGCGTAGGACGGCAGAGAATTATGAGCGATATTTGTTGAGGTTTTTAGAGATAGCAGGAGAAATTACGGGGAAGAATTATGATTTGGAGCCTAACGATATTACGCAAGAAGTTTTGAGAAAATTTCGGTTAAGGCTAAATAGACTGGAGAATGAACGAGGTGAGGGGTTGGAGCCGATTACGCAAGCGTATCATTTAATTGCTTTGCGTGGGTTTTTGAAATATTTGGCGCAGAGAGGAGTGCGGAGCTTAGACCCGAGTTTAGTAGAATTGCCGCATATAGTGCGGAAGCAAGTGACTTTTTTGCATTATGACGAGATAGAGAAGTTGCTCTCGGAAATTGATTTGAATACGGAGGCTGGATTGCGGGATCGGGCGATTATTGAGCTGTTGTTTTCTGGTGGGTTGCGTGTATCAGAGCTTGTGGGGCTGAATCGGGATTCAGTGAATTTGGAACGAAGAGAATTCGTGGTGAGAGGGAAGGGTAGCAAGGATCGGCCGATTTTTATATCGAAAGCGGCGGCGGAGAGGGTACAGGATTATCTTGATGCGCGGACGGATAGTCTGGCACCGCTGTTTTTGAACAATAGTAGGAATTTGCAGGCGGTGGATACGAGTGGAAATTATCGTCGATTGACGACGCGTTCGGTCGAGCGGATAGTGCAGAAATATGCAAGAATGGCGGGTATAACGAAGCATGTTTCTCCGCATACTTTGAGGCATAGTTTTGCGACGGATTTGTTGATGAATGGTGCGGATATCAGATCGGTACAGACGATGTTGGGGCATGCGGACATTTCTACAACGCAAATTTATACGCATGTGACGGATGCACATCTGAAAGAAGTGCACGAGAAGTTTCATAGTGATACGGAGTAAAGAATGGGATTTATCCTCCTACTACCTATACTCTAACTGGCTAGCTAGTTAGAGTATAGGTAGTAGGAGAGATATGGTATAATTAATAGTGTGGTCCGGTAGCTCAATGGATAGAGCAGCTCCGTCCTAAGGAGAAGGTTATGCGTTCGACTCGCGTCCGGACTACCAATTTCACATCAGAATGAATTCTTTTGAATTCAGCCGTCGCTCGCTCGTCAGAAGACGCGCTTTGCTAGGCTTCATTCAAAATCTCTTCATTCTAGCTGTGAAATTTATTTAGGAGATTATGAGTAATAATAAAGAATTTGATGGGCAACGTGAGGGGGAAGAAGTGAAGCTGATTTTTCGGCGACATTTTTCGACGGTTTGGCGTGGAATAATCTGGTTAGTAGTGCTGGGCGGAGTTGGTGCGGTGCCAATGTTTTTGTGGCGAGATAACCAACAGATGTTTTTTGTCTGGTTGGGCTGTTTGGGTGTAGGTATAGTGGGTTTTCTATATGCATATATGCTGTGGCATTTTTCATACTATCTTTTGACTACTGAACGGATTCGTCAGGTGAGACAACGGGGATTATTTCGGAAGTCAGTGGTTGATTTGAGATTAGATAAAATACAAAGCATTAGTTATGAGGTGCCGGGCATATTTGGGGGGATGTTGGGGTATGGTACTTTGCTGATTAGGACACAGGTGGGAAATATGAAGATTAGTATGGTTCAACAACCAGAAAAGACATATAATATATTACAAGATTTAGTGGATAGGAAGTAGAATGAGTTTGTTTAAAGAGAAACCGAAGACTGAACGGGAGAAGGTTGAGGAGAGACGCGAAGAGGTTTTGGCGCATGGGCGGAAGTTTAAATACCCGATGCAATACGCAAAGCATAAGTTGATAATAAATACGATTATCATTGGTGTAGTAGCGTTGATTCTGATGGTGGTGGCTGGTTGGGCGATGTTGTACAAAGTACAAGATACGAGCAATATGATTTATCGTTTAACACAGATTATACCGGTGCCGGTGGCTGAAGTGGCGGGTGAAAAAGTGCGTTATAGTGATTATTTGATGATCTATCGGAGTAATTTGGAAACGGCGGAGAAACAGAGTGGACAATTGGGTGATGATGGCGATGCAGAATTGGTGCGACAAGGTTATAAGCGGGCGGCTTTGGATTTGGCAGTTGAATATGCTTATGCTTTGAAGTTGGGTAAAGAGATGGGAATTACGGTTTCGGATGCTGAAGTGGATGAGGCGTTTGATGAGCATCGGAAGGTTGGTGGGGTAGAACGGAGCGAAGAGAGCTTTTTGAAGATTATTGGCGATAATTTTGGTATGAATAAAATGGAATATCGTCGGATGTTGTATTTGACTTTGACGCGGGCAAAGGTGGCGCAGGCGGTGGATCAAAATGCGCAAGATTTGGCCGTGCAAATAGAGTCAATGTTGGCAGAAAATGGAGGGGACATGATGAAAATTGCGGAAGAGTTGGGTGATAAGGTGGAATATGAGACTACGGGGCAATTGGTGGATGGCATGAATGTGGATGGAGGGCGTTCGAATAAGGCGATGCAGCTAGCGGTTGGGGAATTGAGTGAAAGGTTTTTGTCGAGTAACGGTGATGGATTTTATTATGTAAAATTGATAGAAAAAAATGATTCACAGGTGAATTATGATTCATTGAAGATTAATCTGACGGAGTTTGATTTACGGGTGATGAAGTTGTATGAAGATGGTGAAGTAGAGGAATATATAAATCTTGATAGTGATGGAGGAGAAGGGTAGATTAGTGGACATATTCTGGTATATGTGATATAATTAGGGGAGAATGAGTGTAAGGGCGGAGTTTAGCTATAAGCTAAAGATTATTGTGGGGGTGATTTTGATGTTTGTAGTTTTGCTAGGTGGAGTAATTGGCTTAACGGCGTTACGATCGGCTGACTATTGGGCGGGGCAGACTGAGGTATTTGCTACTACGGAGGAGATGGTTGGGAGTTTGTATAGCGATTATGAAGCACAAGTTCCAAAGATGGAGATAAATACCCGAGAGGTTGATGCGGCGCGGGAGGCGCTGGGACGGATTAAAGCATCTGTGTATGATGAGTGGAGAGCGGAAGCGTCTCAACGATTAGATGAGCTTGCTAAATTTGTAGAAGTAAGAGATGAGTTGTTGAAGTTTTTTGATAAAGACATTATGAAGTCGGCAACGAAATTAGCAAATGTTGAAGAAATGGAGAGGAAATTCGCTGGGCTTAAGGATGGCTCGAAGAAGGCATGTAAGGGTATGGTAGAGGCTTTGCGAGGGCAATATGATGCGATGGAATTACTAAAAACTCGGGTCAGGGGTATGTTTACGGATGATGCGATGAGTGAACTGCGTGTGGACTTGAAGCGTTCAGAATATGATGAGATCGTGGCGTTGGCGAATGGGTTGAAACAGCGTGATGTAGCGGAGGGGTTTTCGGATGCGTTAAAAAAGGCAGATGAAGTTTTGAAAGAGCGTGAAAAAGCGGCGGCGGAAGCTTTGGCGAGAGCGCTAGAAGCACAGAGACGCGCGGCGGAGCTACGTCGGCAACGTGAGAGGGAAGTAGCGGCGGCTTGGCGAACACTCAATGTGCCATATTGGAGTCAGAATCATGCAAAAATTTATAATGGTTGTGAAGCAGCGTCGCTACTAATGGCGTTGCAATTTAAAGGGTATTTGCAGGGTATGGATTTGGCACGTTATGTGGAGATGATGCCGAAAAGCAGTAATCCTTTTGAAGGGTTTACGCATTCGATTTATGATTTTGAGCCACGAAATGTGCCACATTGGATTGCTCCAGCACCGCTAGCTAAATTTGGTCGGGAGAGTTCGGGTGGGGCGAATGTCGAAGATATTACTGGCGCGAGTTTGGACGATCTGGATAGGGAAGTTGCTGCGGGGAATCCAGTAGTGATTTATGTAACGTGGCTGTTTAAGCCGGTAACGTATTGGGCGGAGGATGCACCGAAGAATTTGCATGTGGTTTTATTGACGGGTTATAATGAGATTAGTGGAACCCAGAGGTTGACTGATCCTTGGACGCAATCGGACGGGAGCCGGGATTGGGACGTGTCGCGTAATGAGATTGAACGGATTTTCGATAGTACTGGTAGACGGGCGATAGTTGTACGATAATTTTGGAGTTTTGTTTTTTATGCTTTTATAGTACAATGAAAGCATAATGAATATGGTGAAAAAAGACACCAATATAAATTAGGAGGCAAAATATGGCAACAAAGTCGACGTCCAAGAAGACGACCGCCAAGAAAACGAGTGTAAGCTCGGGTTCGACAAAGAAAACAACTACAAGGAAGAAGCCAGTAGCGAAGGTAAATATGCCGGTAGTACGCAGAGCAAAGAGTGCTGGTTGGCTAGCGATTTTTGAGTCGTTAGTGATTGGGGCTTTGGGGATTCTATTGCTAACTCATCCTGACGGGATGATTCGTTTGATTTTCTATGTAGTTGGGATTTTCTTGATTATTAAGGGAGTTTACAAAATTATTAATTACTTTGCGATGCACGGGAAGTATGATTTTTATAATAATGATCTGCTTTATGGTACGATTGCTTTGATTTTTGGGGTTATTGCGGTTGTAATGTGGGAGCAGCTAGGCGACGTAATTGGAATTGCAGTTGGTGCCTGGATGATTTATGGCTCACTTGTACGAATGAATGCGGCGATCAAGATGCATTCGGCGGGAATTAAGGAATGGTTCTACGTGTTGTTGCTCGCGATGGTGATGATGGCACTGGGTATCTATATGATTATAAGTGTTGGGATTGTAATTGCAGTGATTGGCTGGATGATGATTGCAGCAGCGGTGATTGGGATTTTGGATGATATTATTTTCATCCGTCATCTCGATGCAGTAACGCAGTAAATTGATGAAAGGGAAGGAGCTTTCGGGGACGGAGGCTCCTTTTTGTGATATAATGGTGGTGTGCCGTTGTAGCTCAGTTGGTAGAGCAGCTCATTCGTAACGAGCAGGTCGCTGGTTCGATCCCAGTCAACGGCTCCATTTTTGTTTGATATTGTGACAATTACCTCTCCCTCCATTAGTCCCTTTAGTAGACACGACGTCACGCCAGCCCGTCGTTACGGGTGTCGTGCGTCTAGTCCTCGCTCGTAAGCTGCGGAATGTCTACTAAAGGGACTAATGGAGGGAGAAAGTAATCCTCCTCCTACTACCTATACTCTAACTAGCCGATAATAACCGCCGTTAGGCGGTTATTATCTTGACTGCTGTCGTATCCTCAAAAATGGGAGCTAACGCCCTCGCTTTATTCGGATACTCCAGCATGCAGGCAGCGGAGGGGGAAGCCGTCCCAACGATCGTTGTAGTTTGACGGATCGACGCCACTGCCCGAGAAGCCCAAGTTGTAAGCGTTGTTAGTATTACTAGGATAGGCCTGTGAAGACCAATTGTAGCCGTTCTGCCCGGAGTGCCACAACCTGCTATTGCTGATAGTGACGACCCCGCTGCGCACAAAGTAAAGTGGGGCTGAGTTTCGGCAAGATTCGCTAGCCTTTTGTGCGCAGCGGACGAGTTGAAGTTGATACTGGCCAATTAGGACGATTTGGTGAATTTGGTTTCTATTGGTCATTTACTGCCCGCACCGATGTATTAGCTTACCGTCTATATTTTGACCAAAGCAAAGTTGAGCCTACGAATGAAAGTGTTCATTATTTACCCTTCTCCCTCCGCTGCCTAGCTAGTTAGAGTATAGGCAGTAGGAGGATAGAAGCGATGCGCGCCAACGGGGGACGGAAATGGTGCTTTAATTTTGGTAATTGATTTGCTCGGTTTCGATAACGGGGAAGGTGATAAGTTCACTAGAGTTCAGATCGGCTTTGCCTAGCGTAATGGCGGAGATTTGATGATTATTATAGGTGGTATAGTAGAAAATACCTTGTTCGAGATTATAACAAGAACTATAGAGTGTATGCTCGTATTTATTATTGCCTAAATCACAACAGCCGTTTTGTTGATCGACGGAATGGAGAATATGAAAGAATTGGCTAACACTAGATGTTTCATCATCAGTAGAAATAGAGTTGAGCTTTGTGAAAGCGGCTTTAGCAAAGCGCGATTCGGAAGAAAGGTCGCCTGGTAGACCGATGGCGCCCATACCGCGACTGTAGGTTGGGAAATTGTATTTCGGGGCGAGATTATTTGCAGGGGCTTTGGCAGAAAGATGTTGATAATTGCTTAACTGGAGGATTTGCTTGTCGAAAGGAGGATTATTAGTGAGGATGCCGATGGGATTGTTGTAGATTTTCAGTCCATCGGCGACAGGCTCGACAACGATGCAATCGCCGCTAGCGTCGGTAATTATCCAGTGGAGCTCGGCGACCGGGAGTTGGTCATTAAAATTAATATTGCGGAAGTTGATTTTTTCAAGGAGAGTTTTGGCTTCGGTGACAGTTGCGCATTGACCAAGTATATAGGGAAGGAACTCGAATTGGGAGATATTGTCTTTGCCATCGATGTGGTCATTATAAACGGCATTACCGACGAAATTGAGGCCAGCGACGCCGAGACCTTTTTCATTGACGGCATCATATAGTAAAGGATAATTATCGGCGACGTAGGCGATACCGATGATGGCGTGGTGAGTGGGTTGTGCAGTGGTTTCGCGGAAGTTGAAAGGGAAATTGCGGGGAATAATGACGACTTGTTCGCCATAAGAGAAGTCATAATCGAGATTGCGGCCGAAATAATGGTTTTTAGTGTGATAAGTGGCTGCTGTGCACATTTGGTTTGTCCTTGTTTGTTTTGTTTATGCTTATATCTCCATTGTAGCACACTTTATCAAAAAAGTCAATCCCTAGTGGCTTTAGAGATTGACTTGGGAGCGGAAATTATTCGGAATATGGAGTGAATTCAAATTCAAAACCGACATATTTGGAGATTTTGGTATTCAAGTATTTATCAACGGCGCGTCGAGTGCTGGGCGATAGGTCGGTGATACGTTTGTTTTCGGTGCCGTCGCTACTAGCTACGAGAGGTGTGGTGTAGCGGACTTTGGCTTTGGCGGCGGTACAATAATGGTCTTTTTTCATAGAATTACCGCCATAGGCATTAGTGGTGCGCTGGAAGTTGCGAAAAGCTTCGCTTAAGTTTTTGTCGCCGCAGCTCAAAATCCAGTCGATAATTTCGCGTTCGGTCATGATGTAGAGGTCGTCGGGAGTGAGATAACCTTTGACATCCATAGAATGGAGGATGTCAGCGATGAAATGATCAGAGGCGCGTGCTTTGTCGCTGTGATATTCGGCGAAGAGGGGTAGGGAAGATTGGGTGAATTCTTTGCAGAGCTCGAGATCTTGGAAGCCGAGTTCGTCGATGTCGTTTTCGTTTTTGAGAACGACAATGTTGTCGGAGAATTTTTTGACATCATTGAGAGTCCAAGTGCTAAAGAGGAAATAGCCGTTTGAAAGAGTGTATTCGAGGCGGTCGGCGGCGAGACCTGGAAGCTCATTGTCGGCGATTGGGAAGAGATGATAATCGGAAACTTCGCCAGCTAGGATGCCGTCTTTTTTGAGCTGGCGACAAATGGCGCGGGAATTACGGATGATTTCACTGGTGCGATCCTCGATTGATTCTTGAGTGTCTTCGTCGTCATTCATGACATCAATGCAATGCTTGAAAGCTGGATTGGCAATGTCGTGTAAGAGGGCAGCTAGGGTCTGTTTTTTGTCGTGAGTGAAGCGCCAGACGAGGAGAGCGGTACCGATGCTGTGGGTAAATACGGAATGGAAATTTTCGAAATTGAAGAGGCCACTATAATCGGCACCACAGACCATGCTGACAGAAGATAAGCGTTGGATTTCTGGTGCTGCGATGTATTTGAGGAGCCAAGCCGGGAATTCAGGAGAGAGGGTTTGGAGATACTCGCGTGCAGTAGGAGTGAGGGGTTTGAGACAGCGTTTCTTGCAGGTAAGGATATTAATGGCTTTTTCGGAGCTGGGAGAAAAGATCTTGGGGCGTGAAACGGATAAAGAGACGCTAGCACTGACGAGGCTATCGTCGTCATTGGCTTCTCCAGAATCAGAGTTATCTTCATCGTCGGTGTCTGATTCGGCTTCTGCGACAGGGATGTCTGGTACGGGGATGGTGGCTTTTTTGCCGGTAGGGCGGTCAAAGATGTGGATCCAACCCTGATCAATCCAAAAGCTGATTTCTTCGTAGCAGGGCTGCTCAACGGATGGCATTTGGAGGAGGTTGATTTCGATTTTTTTGCCACGATTAAGATTGGCAATGACGGCATAGGTGAGTTCGGAGAAAGCACTGGGTCCGATGTAGCCGCCAGTGTCGTTATGGTCTTCATTCATAAGAAAGAAGACATCAGCACGATCAATATTTTGGAAGAAGGAAACATAGATATCCTTGAGGTTTTCGGCGTAATCACCTTCGGACGACACTTGGCTAGGGAAGTCGATGACTTCGTAGCCACGACCTTCGAAATAGCCCCTCCAGTAAGCGGCGCGCTCTTGTAGTTTGGAACTGCCAGCAATAATTAGCTTTTTCATTTTAACTCCTGATAACTCTTTTCGCTATCTTACAACAGATTAGAGTGTTTGTCTATATCTGTTGTTGATATTTGTTGATATTTTTATTATAATTAGAAAAGATGATGAAAACGAAGGAAGAAAAGCCCGAGAAACAGCCGAAGTTGGATTTGAAGGCGAGTTGGGTTGAGGTAATGAAGAAACAGCGGGGGCTGATGATTGCTATGATTGTGATGGCGATTTTTAGCATAGTACTGCTGGTGGCGAGTTTGGTGACTTTGCGTCCTCAACGAACAGTCGTGATCGTGGGGTACGGGGATGTCTATGGCGAGATGGCGGGGCTTTCGGGAGGATATAGACGGGATAGCTGGGTGAATATGTTGGCGTTTCCGCTACTTGCGATTATCTTTGGATTGGTGCACAATATAATTACGTTGCGAGTTTATAAAAAATATGGTAAAAATGTAGCGTTTTTGGTAGTTTTTGTGACGATTTTGATGATATTGGGGGCATTTGTCACGCTATTACGCTTATTAGGTGAGTGGTAGAATGAGTAGGGATTTGGAATTACCGCTAGGGAAGCGGACGAGGCTGTATCGGCTTTTGGAGATTTTGCCGGGATTTTTGAGTTATTTCGCGGTGATAGCGTTGTTTGTGCTGTCATGGATTAGTCCGGTGCTGGGGGCATTGTATCTGTTATTGATGGTGGCAGTGGTTTTGGTGAAGGCAATAGGAACGGCTTTTCGGACGATACAGGGGTACCAGGTAGTGACAAGGGCGGGGAGAGTGGATTGGGCGAGGAGATTGGGAGATTTAAATGATCCACATGAGGCTTTTGAGAGATTGCGAGACCAAGATAACAACAGCTATGGATTTGCTGAACACGTGCAGAATTTACGACTTTTGTCGGCAATGGATGGGAAGGGTGAGCCAAAACCGGGTGATATTTATCATGCGGTGATTATGGTGGCTTATAATGAGGGGCTGGAGACTTTGGTGCCATCGGTAGAAGCGGTGAGAGATACGAGTTTCCCGAACGAACGAATAATTTTTATGTTGGGGTATGAAGAACGTGGCGGGGAAGAAATGGAGAAAAATGCGAAGATTTTGAAGGAGAAATTCAAGGGAGTTTTTAAGGATTTCTTGCTGGTGAAGCATCCAGAAAATTTGAAAGGTGAGATTGTAGGCAAGGGGCCAAATTTGACTTATGCGGGGGAATATTTAGCGGAGTATGTAGAGAAGAAGAGGATTACGAAAGAAAATGTGATTGTAACATCATTAGATAGTGATAATCGAATGAGTCCAAAATATTTGGATTATGTGGCGTATGAGTTTCTAGTGCGACCGAATCGTCAGCATTATAGTTATCAACCGGTGTCGCTTTTTATGAATAATATTTGGGAGGCGCCGGCACCGATGCGGGTGATTGCGGTGTCGAATTCGTTTTTTAATATTGTGAGCACAATGCGGCCGCATTTGTTGCGTAATTTTGCTTCACATTCGCAACCGTTGGCGGCACTAGAGGGGATGGATTTTTGGAGTAAACGGACGATCGTGGAGGATGGGCACCAGTATTGGCGCTCGTTGTTTTATTTTGAGGGAAAATATGATGTGGTGCCGATTCATGTACCAATTTATCAGGATGCGGTGATTTCGGAGACGTTCGTACAGACTTTAAAAGCGCAATTCGTGCAGCTTCGGCGGTGGGATTATGGAGCGAGCGATGTGGCATATGTGGGGTCACATTTGTTTAGTAAGAAGCGTGAGATGCCATTTTTACCATTATTTACAAAGTTTGTGCGATTATTGGATGGCCATGTAACGTTGGCGATTATGGCGCCGATTGTGGCTTTTGGTGGTTGGGTACCGATGTTGATGAACTGGAATTCGCGAGGGGCGGTGGCGTGGAATTTGCCGAATGTGGTATCTTTTATTCAAATAATTGGGATGGTGGGGGTGATTGTGACGGTAGCGGTTTCGCTGAAGATGTTGCCAAAGAAACCGGAGAAGGTGAAACGGAATAAACTTTTGATGGTTTTGCAGTGGATTTTGATGCCGGTGATTGCGATTGTTTATACGAGTGCGGCGGCGTTTTATGCGCAGACGCGGCTGATGTTGGGGAAGTATATGGAGAAGTTTGATGTGACGAAGAAGGTGGTGAAAAAGTAAACTCTTCCTTTTAGTTTTGGTAGAATAGACTCTTTCACGCCCATTAGCTGACTTTGGTTTTCCCTATGGTCGCAAAAGTTCCGCAGACGTGACTGCGCTGACTTTTGCTAAAACCAAAGTCAACTAATAGGGTTCAGTCATAAATTCTACCAAAACTAAAGGGAAGAACCATAATCTTCATACTCTAGTCATCTCTCCTACTACCTATACTCTAACTAGCTAGGCAGCGGAGGGGGAAGCCGTAAGAACGACCGCCATAGTTTGACGCATTAACACTACTAGCGTTGAAGCCCGAGAAGTAAGCGTTGGTAGTAATAGAGGCGGACATAGATGAACTGTAGTAGCCATACTGTCCAGAACCCCCTAACTTGTGGCTATCATTGATATTTATAGTTCCGCTGCGCACAAGAGTAGATGTATTACGTAGTTGGTGTAGAGTCGTAGATTTCTTTGGGGATGAGAATCATTTCAAGGTTAGCAGTATTGTTATCGGTGTCAGTGGAAACTTTAGAAATATAGGATAGACTGTTATGATTGATGAGATACTCTTGCTGTTCTGGGCTGTAGCTGGTTTCGTCCGATAATAAACCAATACCGTCGTGACTTTCTTTAGGGATGCGGTAGGTAATGTTAATATTACATTGTTGGCGTAGGGGGTCGTCGAATTCGCGCCCAGCGAAACTTTTGTCGGGTGAAAAGGATGTACTGGTGAAGCCTTGTTCGAGGAAAAATTGACCTTTGAGATTATTGAGATCAGAGATAGAAGAGATATTGTATCCATGAAAACCGTCAAGGTTAGTGCCACGATAAGTGGTGAAATCCAAGTTTATGGTAGGTGAGCTAGCGATAGAGTGGGAAATTAATTCGATGGTTTGTTGCGCGGCGGCGAGTTTTTCGGGTGTACATTCGCCAGAAGTTTCGTAGTCCCATTGCCCACGTGCGACTTGATTAATGGGACGGTAGTTGTAGCCGGAATAATTTTTGAGCTCGGATTTGGTTTGAGCGTCTAGAGTTGCGTCTAATTTAGTGGAGTATTTGGTACCGAATTCCGAGAATAGGCTCTCGGAATCGAAACTATCGTAGTTGCGAGCAGCGGCGTCTTTAATGAAATCTTGGACAGCTTCCATGCGATGGTTGAATTTGTCAATGGCGCGGAGATATTGATTGCAGGTTTTGTTAGGGCTAGTGGTAGGTATGGGTGGGTTTTCTGTTTCTCTGGCAAAGGGGACTTCTGTGAGTCTGTTCCATGTGTCCGGATTTGGTTTGGTGGAACTAGGATGATATTCAGGATTCATATAATGATTATATCATGAGTATTTTGTGGTATGATGGAAGTAAGAGGTGTGGGCGAAAATTAAGCAGAGGAGGTGCCCAATGGCAAAAGATAAAAAGAATGAGAAAAAGATGCCAAAATATATTTTTGTGACGGGGGGTGTATTGTCAGGTGTTGGTAAGGGGATTACGGCAGCATCAATCGGGGCGATTTTAAAGGCAAAGGGGTATAAAGTTTCGATTCAGAAGTGTGATCCGTATTTGAATGTGGATGCTGGACTTTTGAACCCGGTGGAACATGGGGAATGTTTTGTGACGCATGACGGGCGGGAAACAGATCTTGATTTGGGGCATTATGAGCGGTTTTTGGATTTTGAAACTTCAAAGTATTCGTCGGTGCTTTCGGGTGCGTTGTATCAGGAGCTGATTAATAAGGAGCGGAATGGGGGGTTTCATGGTAAGACGGTACAGATGGTGCCGCATTTTACTGATTTGGTGCAAGAAAAGATTGCAAAAGCAAGCGAGGGATCGGATATACACATTGTTGAAATTGGGGGGACGGTGGGGGATTATGAAGGATTGAGCTTCATTGAGGCAATTCGGCTATTTGCGAACAGAGTGGGGAGAGAGAATTGTCTGTATGTACATGTGGTTTATGTGCCATGGATCAATACTTCAAAGGAGTTAAAGACGAAGCCAGCGCAAAATGCGTTGAAGGACTTGCGAGGGTTTGGGATTATCCCAGATGTGGTGGTTTGCCGAACGGAGAGACCGGCTCCGCGAGCGATTTGTGAGAAAATCGCAGCGTTTTCGGGGATTGATAAGGATGCGGTACTGAATTTGCCAGATATTGAGAGTGTATACGATGTACCATTTAATGTTTTGAAGTCGGGGGTACTGGAGATTCTGAATAAGTTCGTTGGTGATGATAAAGAACCAGATATGAGTAAGTGGAAAGAGTTTTCGCGACTACGGGGGAAGAAATGGGCGAAGACGGTAAGGGTGGCGCTGGTGGCGAAGTATGTCGGGAATGATGATGCATATATTTGCGTGACGGAGGCGCTAAAGGCAGCGGCGGCTTGGGAGAAAGTGAATATTGAGATTGATTGGTTGAACGCGGAAGAAATGAGCGATTATGAGAAGGCTGATATGGATATGCTAGATACATACGATGGGATCGTGGTGCCAGGTGGTTTTGGCGATCGTGGTGTAGAGGGGAAGATTAGAGCGGCGAAATATGCATTAGAATACAATAAACCGTATTTGGGGTTGTGTCTAGGGATGCAGGTAGCATGTATTGCGGCGGCGAGAATGGGTGGAATTGAGAACGCAAATTCGGAGGAGTTTGGTGCGAACGAGAAGGACGGGAATAATGTGATTTATATTATGGAGGGGCAAGTGGGTAAGGAATCGACTGGAGGGACGATGCGCTTGGGCGACTATCCAGCAAAGTTGAAAAAGGGGAGTAAGGCAGCACAGGCGTATGGTGAGGAAGAAGTAGTAGAGAGGCATCGACACCGTTATGAGGTGAATCAGAAATTTTTGCCAGAGATTGAGGGACAAGGAGGACTTGGATTGGTAGTTTCTGGGACTTCTCCAGATGGGAAGTTAGTGGAATTTGTAGAATCGCCAAGATGTAAATTCTTTGTAGCGACGCAAGCGCATCCAGAGTTCAAGAGTCGTCCACTAAATGTACATCCGTTGTTCCGGGAGTTTGTAAAAAGTCTGAAATGAGTGGTGGCGAGAAGCTGGAGGGTGGCGAAGTTAAGACAGGCTGGGAAGATGTAGCGAGCTTGGCTGGCCAAGCTCGTAATCTAGATTACGAGGGGGAGCGGGATTTTGATAAGCTTGATGAGGCTAGTGAGTATGAGAGAGCCAGGTTGCAAGTTATGAATAGGATGGTTTTTACGGATGTGAATCCCGAGATGATAAGTGGGCTAGTAGATATTTTTATAAATGCGATTAATGTTGATAGATTGAATGACATACGTGTGGAGATGAGGAATAATTTTGAGCAGGGTGTGGAACGTGCTGAAGAATTTTTTGCAGAATTATTAGAGATAAAGGCTGCTCCAAAGGTGGAGCTTAAAGAATTAGGAGATAATCGTTTGGGTGTATGTAGAATGGGTGAAAGTTTGGATGTGCCGGATACGATTACGGTTTCTACTGAATGCAAAAATAATCCTGATTTGATGTTGGGTGTGATAGCGCATGAAAATTGGCACAGTTATCAGCATAAGCGGATTTATGAGGCAGTGAAAGCAATAGAAGATGGTGCGAATGATTATGATTTGCGGGCAGATTTGTATTTACATAACAAGCTGAATTATATTAATGCAAAAGATGACATACGTGGATATATGACGCAGCTGGTCGAGGCAGAAGCGTTTGCGTTTGAGGATAAGTTTCAGAATGTGGTAAAAGAGATAGACAAGACCGAAAAAGAGAAGGAGTTTGTGACAAATCATCCCGAGATTTATGATACGGAGAATCTATCAGGGATAGAGGAGGAGCTGAAGACGGTTTTTCGTGGGATGGATATTGATAGGTTTTTGGATAAAGCGGGTGTAGAGGATGTGTCAGGACTAATAGATCGATTTGGTGATCCGGAGGGGTTTGCGCAGCAATATATGATTGCCTTGATTGATTTGGTTGGAGCGAGTGATGAGGTGACGGTGGAGTTTGTAGATGGAGATGCTTTGAGGCCTGGTGGACGGGGAAGAATGGATTATAAAGAGAAGAAGGTCTATCTCAATCGCGAGAACCAGGGTGGATTATTAACTGACGTTTTGCCGAAGTTTGCTTGGGCGTTTCGGCAGAGGGATAAGGCGAGTGATATGAACGATAGCGGGCACGCAAAATTATATCGTGAGAATAATATGCATTTCATAACACGGAAGCAAGATCCAGCGAAGTTTGAGGAGCAATTATTGATACGTGAACGTAGCGAATTTGCAGATAAACTGTTGGAAATTCTGGATGAGCAGGCTTTGGAGGAAGAAATTGCTAGGGAACCATTGCCGAAGCGAGTGCTAATGAAGCTGGAGCAGAGGCGGAGGAACGCTTTACCGGTATTAAGTAGGGAGTATGGAGTAAAAAGGAGGCGAATAGATGGAAGGGAGAATTGAGAAGTATTTGATAGACGAAAAGGGGGTTGAGTCGGAAATTGTGAGACAGAAGTTGCGAGAAAAGGTCATGAAATATGATGATATTGCAGCGGAGTTTGATGAGTGGCTAGATGAGAGGAGTTATCGCGAAGAGGGAATAAAAGTGGCTGGTTATGGGGCGAGTGATATTTATAAGATGGCACCAATGCTGGATGGGATTGGGGTGTTTAATTTCTTGGTGGATTTGCGAGATAATCTGGAGGAAGCAGAGAAGATTATAGAGTCAGGGTTTGTGGTGCGGTAGCATGTTATAATTAAGGGAATAATAGGAGTTTTTATGAATAGAGTGAGTAAGTGGCTTTGGGGTGGGGCTTTGATTGCTTTGGGGGTTGTTTTGGGAATTAATGCACTGGGGATTGTGGACGTGAATATCTTTTTTCCGGGCTGGTGGACTTTATTGATTATTGTGCCGTGTGTGATTGGGCTATTTGGAAATGATAGTGACAAGTGGGCGGATGTAATTGGGATTTTGTTGGGTGTGGCGTTATTACTGGCATGTCAGGGGTGGTTGTCGTTTAGCATGATTTGGAAATTGGCTTTGCCAACGATTTTGGTGGTTGTAGGGTTATCGATTTTGTTTAAGGATGTTTTAAAGGGGAAGGTGATTAAGGAAGCGAAGAAGTTGCATGGTAAGGGTGGCGAACAGGAGTATTGGGCGACTTTTTCGGGACAAAATGTGAGCTATGCACAAAAGGAATTTGACGGGTGCCGGTTGGAGGCAGTTTTTGGTGGGGTGAAGTGTGATTTGCGTGAGGCAAAGATAAAAAAGGATGTTTTGATTCGGGCAAGTGCGGTTTTTGGCGGAGTGACAATTTTGGTGCCAGATGATGTTGAGGTGCAGGTAGTTTCGTCGTCGATGTTTGGCGGGGTGACAAATCGATGTGATAATAGAGGTGAGAGTGAGAAGAAGAAAATAATTTATGTCGAAGCGACTTGTATTTTTGGCGGTGTGGAGATTAAGTAGATGAGAGATGCGCAGCGAGCGGTGAAAGCGATTGCGGCGGGGCTTGCGATTTTATTGGTTTGTGGGATTATAGCATTAGTTTTGGGGGCGGGAATGATTGTAGGGCGGATTTTTGGCGTTGAACAAGGAGTTGCGGACGAATGGTCGGCGACGGTGATTAGCGATAAGGGGGATTTTGCGGAGTTGTGCGTTAATGTGGGCAGTGTGAATGTCAGGATGGAGAGAGGGGAGGAATTCCAGGTATGGGCTGATAATGAAGTCGTGGAGTTTCGAAGGGATACGGATAAGGTATATATTGAAGAGAAAGACTTTGATTGGCTTTCGCGGCGAGAGAAGTGGGGAGGTGAAGTGAAGATTATCCTGCCGGAAGATTTGGAGCTTGAGCGAGTGAATTTGGAGGCTGGAGCGGGGACGGTTTTGGTGAATGATTTGAAGGTTAAAGAATTGGATATGAATTTGGGAGTGGGTAAGGTTGAAATAGAGGTAGAGATTAGCGGCAAAAGTAAGATTGATGCTGGCTTGGGAAAGCTGGAGCTAAATTTGAAAGGTGGACGAGAGGACTATAAGATGAAGTTTAGCAAGGGGTTAGGTGTGATTACGTTGGATGGCGAGAATATGAATGATGGTGCGGTTTGGGGGGATGGGGAAAATGAGATTGAGATTGACGGCGGTGTCGGGGCGATTGAGATACGTATGATATAATAGGGGGATTATGGAAGAAATACAGAAATTGTTGCAAAAGGCGGTGCGGGAGCTTTTTGAGGTGGATGTTGAGCCGGAAATTACGGAGGCGCCTGATGAAACGGGGGCAGATTATGCGAGTAATGTGGCGATGAGACT
>CAPKVJ010000004.1 GCA_948648655.1 uncultured Candidatus Saccharibacteria bacterium
ATGCCGCGATAGCTCAGTGGTAGAGCACTTCCATGGTAAGGAAGGGGTCTCGGGTTCAAATCCCGATCGCGGCTCCACAAAGTTACAGTTTGAAATTCCCAATTAATATATGAGTTTCTCGGCTCTTTTTTTAAGAGCCGAGAGATATGTCATATCTCTTTCTTCTCTGAAGGTGCTATCGTTTCATTATATAATAGATATTTATGTAAGTCAATACTCTGGTTGCAGAAAATTAATACTTAACCCCCTACGATGTTTAGTAGGGGGTTAAATCATTTAATTAAAGACTACTTTCTACATAGAGCTCATAAGATTACTTATGGGAGACTTGGGGCAATCCCCAAGTCTCCCACTGGCCAAGACAGGACTTGGCGATCCCAATGATATGGGATTTCTTGATTTCGGCAACTACAAATGGACGCTCATGGTTCAACTTTTTGAGACGATCTAAATGCGCAAGTGTGAATTCATCACAGAATAGCGATAGTTCATGATCAGCAAGCGCAATCGCATCAATCGGTTGTTCTTCAATTGTCCGAGCAATCATATCTATATACCGCTCCTGTGCATCATCGTTCCTTTTGTTGGGCTGTAAAGAATTGCTAGTGAAAGCGGCGTAAGAACTGTCTGCTATCTTGAGCGTGATGATATCCAAGTTGTATTTCTGAAAATAATCACGCAAGCCAAACGCATCTATGTTGATTTTAGACATCCCCAACACGAGAACCCGTTTAGGCTCGGTAGACGAACCATAAATTTCTGGATATTTGTCGTGCAGAATACCAATTTCTTCCACACAGCGACGCGCCAGACAGTCATACATCAGGATTAAACTGCCTGAATAGTTATGACACAAACTTGGCAAAAGTGTTTGGATTTTGTCACTCACTGGTGCGATTTGACATACACCCATTGCCAAAAATCCATTAATAACGATATCGTCTATCAAGAACTCGAGTCCATCATAAGCCTGTGCACTAATCTTTTTGAGGATATCCTTGCGATTTAAATCCCATTGAATGACGTCGGCATTATATTCGTTTCCTAGCTCTTCTTTGATAATTTTGTGGATTTCCGGCAGATAATCGTCGGCTAAGCCATCTTCAAATCCGCCAATAATTCCCACGCGTTGCAAATTGTCGTTCATAATACTCCTTTCCCTCCTAGAGAGTATGTGGCGTAGTCTTTTAAGGTGCAATGACCTCAAGCAGACTACCGGGTTGATCTGGAAATGTTTCCAGAGAGTTACAAGTCTGGCCTAATGTGGTCTAGCTAGTTAGATTATATCATAGCTTGGTATAATAGTCAAAATGTAGTAAAATATCATTATGGGAAAATTAGATGATATTGTGAGTTTATGCAAACGTCGGGGGTTTATATTTCAGGGGTCGGAAGTCTATGGTGGTATGGCGGGGACTTGGGACTTTGGGCCGCTGGGCGTGATGCTGAAGCGTAACTTGATGAATGAATGGTGGAATTTCTGGGTCGATCAACGCGATGATATGTATGGCGTGGATGCGGCGATTATTATGAACCCGCGCACTTGGCAGGCTTCGGGGCATGTCGATACTTTTGCTGATCCATTGGTGGAATGTAAAGAATGTCACGGGAGATTTCGGGCGGATAAGCTAGTGGACGGTGCGACCGAGAGTATCACGACAGAGGAGTTTCTGGCGGCGGATGTGAAATGTCCAACTTGTGGGAAGAAAAATTGGAGCGAAATCAAAAAATTTAACATGATGTTTACGACCCATGTGGGGCCGGTGGCAGACGATAGCAGTATTGCTTATTTACGGCCCGAGACGGCACAGGGTATCTTTACGAATTTCAAGAATGTTGTAGATACGGTTTATCCGAATATTCCCTTTGGGATTGCGCAGCAGGGCAAAGCTTTCCGAAATGAGATTTCGCCACGCGATTTCGTCTTGCGCGATCGCGAATGTAGCCAAATGGAGATTGAATATTTCGTGAAACCAGATGCTTGGGAAGAGAGTTTTGAGAAATTACGCTCTGGACAGCATGAATTCCTCGAAGGCATAATGGGTTTACCGAAAGAAATGATTCATGAGCTAGAAGTACCAGAAGAAGACCGAGCGCATTATTCAAAACGGACGATTGACTTCATGTTTGATTATCCAAATGGTGAAGAGGAGCTGATGGGATTAGCTTATCGCACAAACTTCGATCTCGGGAATATTCAGCGCGAGAGTGGAAAGAGCATGGAATACCGCGATAAGGTGACTGGCGAGACTTTTGTGCCACATGTGATTGAACCTTCGATAGGAGTGGAGCGATTGTTCCTCGCGGTGATGAGCGCAAGTTATGTAGAAGAGGATGATAGAGTGGTGCTGAAATTGCCAGAGAATTTGGCACCGTATAAATATTGCGTGTCGCCACTTCTCAAAAATAAGCCGGAGTTGGTAGAGAAAGCGCGTGAAGTTTATGATTTACTGAAGAAGAAATATACTTTCGTGACGTGGGATGATTCGGGCAATATCGGTAAGCGATATAAAAAGCAGGATGAAATCGGGACGCCAAAATGCGTGGTGGTGGACTTTGAGAGCCTGGAAGATGATGCGGTGACTGTGCGTGACCGCGATACGACCGAGCAAGTGCGGGTAAAGATTGAGGAATTATAGAAAATGCGCTACGGGGGTCCGTAGCGCCAGAAGTATAGCCTACTCGAAAAACAAAGTTAATTTTCCGGAATTGTTGGCCGGTTCGTGCCATTTTTTCCATGCTTTCAGGCTAGATGAAGCGCAGGATCCAAAGAGTGAGTCCACCAGCCAGATCGCGTTGCGTTCAAAAGCCGTAGCTTGCTCCTTGATATACGTTGCGCTGCACTGCAAAGTAGTATCCTCTTTGCCCATATTTGCGATGGCTATAGCGATTGCAATAAGAATAGAGGTCGTCTCCTCTCCCTTGCTCAACTGCGGATCGAATTCGGCACAAAATGATGCCAAAAAGCGACCATGTGTCGTGTTCAAAACCAAAACCTCTAACTCTCCATCGCGGTAAATCCCGCTTGGCAGCCAACCGAAATGCAGTGCCCTATCTTCAGTAAAGTTGTAACGTGAGTCCTTCGGCCACGATAAGGCGTTGTCGATAGAGTCGGCTGCGATTTCGCTACTGGTACGCTCATAGGTGCGGAAGAAATTCCTCCTGGAAATACCCGCTGCGAGATCAAAGCGCAAAATGCATTGCGCCAGCTGCCCTTTTGCCTGCCCATCAAGGATAAACGTGCCCTTATCAGGATACATCGCAAAGCTCGTCAAGATATTATCGATGACCGCCTGAATGACATCAATTTCCTGCGTAAAAAGCGTGGTTTCGGGTTCGGAATGAAATTCCAGGTTCGTAAATTTGTCCATTATTTGTTCCTCCTTTATTGGTCAATTTGGGGTAGGTTGAAACTATGGGCAAATTTCATAACTTTGCCCTCTACCAGCGCTAGGTTAGTGAGGGCGGAGGGCAAAGCTATATGTCTCGAATAGGCTTTTAATAAGCTAAATGGTATTTTTATGTCTCTTATACATAAAAATACCGGTACCGGTATTTTTATGTCTCTTATACATAAAAATACCGGTACCGGTGAATTTTAGCTATACGATGGCATATTTCGTTATGCCATGCTTTCATTGTAGCACAGATTGCTATATTTGTCAATAGTGTATATGGTTGTTGCCGTCCTTTTAGCAAGTTTATATTACAAAAAAGGTTTTTCTTCTATCCTCCTACCTATACTCTAACTAGCTAGGCAGCGGAGGGGGAAGCCAGTATGACGACCGAAGCCAGAACGATAACCATCAATATAAACATGAGTACTAAAGTCCAAGAAGCGAGCGTAGTAAGCATCGGAGTAGGACATGGATGACCAATAGTAGCCAGAACCTCCATGATCTGGCATAGGCATCCATTTTCCTGAAGTTGGACCAGTTTGCCTCTCTACACCTATTAGTCCGCTGCGCACAAAAATCACAAAGCAATACACTAGTGCTTGTATTGATTCTTCCTTTTGTGATAAGTTGAAGATTAGAATAGCTGGGGCAATTCAGCATATTAACATTAAGTTTTGGTAGAAAGGAGAGATATGGCGTTTACGTTCCGTATTGGTCGGTTGTGCTTTACAATCGAAATTGCCCTAGCTGATAACTAGAGCAATTAAAACACTTATATCCTCAGTCTAGCACTCATTTTTGAGATATGCAAGTCCCAGCTATTCGAAAAGTAAACCATTTGTGCGCAGCGGGGGCGTCAATATTGGCAATAGCAAGTTGTGGTACTCCGGGCAGAACGGCTACGGTTGGTCCTCTATGTCCTACCCTAGTACTAACTACGCTTACTTCTTGTACTTCAGCAGTAGTGGCGTCGCTCCGTCAAACTACTTCGGTCGTTGGAATGGCTTCCCCCTCCGCTGCCTAGCTAGTTAGAGTATAGGTAGTAGGAGGATAGGAAGCGCATCTAAAGAGTTAATGGAGCTAGATAAATTCTAGCTCCATGTTGGTAACCAACATATTTGATAATTAGTCATAGAATATGATTATGGCTTGAGCGAAGCTATCTCAATACCTAGACGACCCGCGTTGACTCTCTACTAATCTTCACGAATCTTCAATACTGCGTGCTGCCTCTGCATTTCTTCCAATGCTTCCGAACTGGGGTTGGCGGCATCAGCGATGAAACGAGCCGTGTCCTGCAGGCCCTCAAAACTCCATTTTAAACGGTAGTACTTCGCATGTAGCAAAGATACTCCGACAATCAAAACCGCATAATCACTTTGCGATAAATCTAATGCCCAGCCTTCGCCACCTAATGCCCAGCCTTCGCCACCGCCTGCGCTGTTGCTCAGCTGTTTGTAATGCCGTGCCCACTGCTCTTTCAGTTTGGCTGCCTGCCGATCGAGAATGGTATTGATTTCCTGCAGGGTTTCCGAGTCGTACTCCTCGAATGTCTGGACGAAATCGATGCCCGTACGGTCCGTTTTGAACACATAAAGCTCGATTACATCGTCACACAGACAGATCGTGCACATTAAATATTTAGTACGGTCTACTGCGTCCAAATACTTTTTGAAGAGTTCGGGATTTTCTCTCATGACGAGAAATTTTTTAGTTTCTGCCATTTTGTCTCCTTTAGATTTTGAGCCTCACGGCTATAGAATTTGCTATCATTGATAGCGGTAGAATTACCACGAGATAACCCTGCCGCCATCAATGATTGAATGACAAAAACCAACTACTCACTAATTATCAGAGGTACATGAGCACAAATTAGTCCTCACACTTCCATTTTATCATAGACAGTTACTTTTGTCAATGCTTTTAGCATAAAGTGTCGAGTGGTAGAGCATATTCACACTAAAAAAATTATCCCTTAAAATGCCCCCCCCCCCCGTTAGATTTTGTTTAATAAAATGCTTGCGGGGTACGAGCTAGTAGTATATAATTAAGCCTATGACGGAAGACACAAAGAAACCAAAAACCGTATCCCGGACCCTGCATTATTATTGGCAAGAAGTGGTCAAGTATAAATGGTATGCCCTGGGGACGGTGGTTTTGACGCCGGTAGTGATTTTTATTAGGGCGATTTTGGCACCGTTGGTTTTTGCTGATTTAATCGAAAAGGTTTCGCTAGGTCTATCTCTGAACGAATTATTGCAACAGACGCTCCTAGAAGTGGTTGGATTTTTTGTAATTTATACGATTAGTAAGCTGGTTTTTGAAGAGTTACGGCTATATTGGTGTTGGAAAATGCAGCTCCTAGCGATTTATGACCTCGCCAGCAAGTGTTTCAATACAGTTAGTGAGCAATCGATGCAATTTCACAGTGATAGGTTTTCTGGTTCCCTAGTCTCGCAAACGAATAAGTTTGTCTGGGCGTTTGAGAGGCTAACGGATGTGTTTATCTGGGATCTTTTGCCAATGCTGATTTTGATTGTGATGGTGGTAATTATCTTGCTGTCGCAAGTGCCGTGGTTCGCGTTGGGAGTGATCATTTTTACGATTATTTATGCACTAATTTCTTGGTTGTCTTTTCGTAAAATTTCACATCTAAACAACGAGGAAGCAGCGGCCGAATCGAAACAGACTGGGCAACTGGCAGATTCGATTACAAATATTATCTCGGTCAAATCCTATGCTGGTGAGGCGCATGAGCGCAAGCGTTATGCGGAATTTTCACGCAAAACGATGCACGCGGGCATGGGACTAATGCGAGCGACGATTACACGCGACATTATGTTTAACTGTATCCAGCTAGGGATTACGGCATTAATTTTGATATTTCTAATTGCTGGGCAGACTTGGCTAGGAATTTCGATTGCGACACTAGTGCTAATTGTGAACTATGCGCAGTCAATTCAGGGGGAGCTTTGGAGCATCAACTCGATTCTGAAGAATTTTAACCGGGTGTTTGGCGATGCGTATGATATGACCTTGATTTTAGACACAGTGGATGATGTAGTGGATGCAAAAGACGCCGTGCCGCTTGAGATGAAAACGGCAGGTGTGGATTTTAACGGAATTAGCTTCAAGCATAAGGATGCGAAAGAAGCGATTTTTGAGAATTTCAACCTCAATGTACAGCCGGGAGAACGGATCGGATTGGTCGGAGTATCGGGGAGCGGCAAGACGACGCTAACGAAGCTACTGCTGCGATTTGCGGATGTGGACAAGGGCGCAATCTTGGTATCAGGGCAAGATATTAAAAACGTAACCCAGCAGAGTTTACGCGAGAATGTAGCCTATGTACCGCAAGAAACTTCACTATTTCATCGTAGTATTGCGGAAAATATCGCTTATGGTAAACCTGACGCGACGTTGAAAGAAATTGTTTGGGCGGCGAAACAGGCAAATGCGGATGAGTTTATTAAAGATTTGCCGCAAGGTTATGATACGTTGGTCGGTGAACGTGGGATTAAACTATCCGGTGGTCAGAGACAGCGGATAGCGATTGCTCGAGCAATCCTCAAAAATGCTCCGATTTTGGTCTTGGATGAGGCGACATCAGCCCTCGACTCGGAAAGCGAGGTTCTGATTCAAGATGCACTAGAAAAGTTGATGCGCGGGCGGACAAGCATTGTGATTGCGCACCGTTTGTCGACGGTGGCGGGCCTTGACCGAATTGTAGTGCTTGAAAATGGCAAGATCGTCGAACAAGGTAGTCATGAAGAGTTACTACATAAGGATAGTGGGGTTTATAAGCACCTTTGGGATCGACAGAGTGGTGCGTTTATGGAATAAAAGTAGAAGTGAAAAACAAACACATAAGATTTCTATTAACACTATTAGTAAGTCTACCGATATGTTGCGGGTTGGTCTATATAGCGACGGCTCGTACGACCGTAAAGCGTGAGTTTGGGTTACTGGAACTAGTGCTAGTAATCGCGTCGAGCATTGCTCTAGCGTGGTCGAGTACACGCAAAAGGCGTCAAAAAGGGTTCCATGACTGGGAGAGCTGGAAGGATCAACAGCACGAACGTGCAGAATATCGGAGTCAGTTCATGAATGTGCTATTTGTACTCCTGGCGGTCGGTTTCGTGCTGGCGGCTATAGCTGATTGGATGCTAGATTTTGACCCGAACTCTGATGGTGGTATGTATATACTGTTCGCCGGGATTGCGATCGTATTTCTTGGAGTTAATGTTGGTGTCTCGAAATTAATAAAAAAGAAGTGATGAGAGACCACTTCTTTTTTATTAATTTCGAGCTTACTGATTGTTCCAGCGGGCGATGGCGTCTTTGATGACTTGCTTCGCTTCGTCGATGCCGGCAAATTCTTTGACGTTGGTAGTACCAGGCTTCTTCAAATCTTTGTAGTGATTGAAATGGAATTCGATTTGTTCGATTAGACGCTTTGGCAAATCTTCCAAACTCTTGATAGCATCACCATTATTGCGGTCGTCAGCTGGTACAGCGATGATCTTGTCATCGACTTCGCCGTCATCGACAAATTTCATCACACCGAGCACGCGGGCTTTGGTATAGATGCCAGTGGTCAATGGTTGGTCGGTAATCAACAAAACATCGAGTTCGTCACCGTCTTCGTCAAGCGTCTGCGGGATGAAACCGTAATTGGTTGGCTTGGCAAAAGCAATCGGCTCAATACGATCAAGCATAAAGCAAGCGTTCTTGCGATCCCATTCAATTTTGTGATTTGAGCCCGTAGGGATCTCGACGACGACATTGATTTCGTTATTTTCGTAATCACCTGGCGTGAGAATTTTATTAAAATCTGCCATAAAAAACTCCTTGTTTATGTAGATAATTATAGCATGAAAAAATGCCTCAAGTCTTACTTATGAGGCATTTTGTTTTCCGAAGGTGCTGATTGCTTTGCTGGACGCGGGTAGATAAAACGTTCGACGACCTCTAGGCAGACAATTGTAATCGTGTGACAGGCGATAATGATCCCCCAAAGAAGGGGGAGGGACAAAGCCACGTTGTGCCGATTGATGAACACAAATATAATGTAGCTAGAGACAATGCCTATGGAGGTAGGGTTAGTATGTGAGCTTGCAAAAATCTCACCTAATGTCTCGTTTTTGCGCAGGTCAACTTCATAGCGCACGCCACGCAAGATATAGCAGATATAATAGTAGAGCGAAAACGCTACTAATACTGCTGCGCCAATGGCACCGTGAATCGTTTGTACATGAGCTGGAACAAAAAGTATAAATATAAGTCCCGACATTATGCTCACACCAGAGATAAACAGCAATCCAATTATGATAAAGGGGTGGTTTTTGAGGAATTTCATAGGAATTCCCTCCTTTCTTAAGGTCCGAAATGTCTAGTTACATTTATTTACTGGCTTCTATTCTACACAAAGTGTATCAGAAAGCGGGGATTTGGCAATCCTTGCTTCCGTTATAACGCAGATTAGTGGAAAAGTCAAAGCGGGTGGCAGTCGGCAATGCTGTATAGCGAGGAAGTCTGTCTAGGGGTGGGATTATTTCGGATAGTAGTGTATAATACGTTTATAACAAATAAAGTGGGTTTCAAAAAACACTCGACAAAGGCTTTTATTTCGTCACTATTAGTATCCTATGCTGTTGACGCTATATTAATCTTTTTAGAGTATCGGGATTTGGTTTGGTTAGATATTACAGCTAGTGCCGCTGGTTTTTATGCCTTTTACTATTTATTGGAGTATCGTATTTTAATTATCATCGCCACCTTGACGGCGGTTTTGGCTACTATTATGGCTAACAGTATGACGCAGCGATTTTTAGCAATCTATTCCATCATACTTAATGTTTTGTTAATTTTGCCTCTGCAAATTCTAATTTATTCTGTACCTCAAGAGGTGTCAGTAATCTGTATTCTGATACTTGCTGTACCTATTATTGCTTGTCTTTGCTATAAAAAGTTTAGTTCCAAGAGAAGTCCAGATTCTCTCAGCTGATCTACATACTTTCATTGTAGCACAGATTGTAGTAAAAGTCAATACCTTTTATGCTTTTCTGGAAAAATGCAACCTATTTAGCGTTGTGATTATAGGGCTTTTGGTTAGGGTCTTGGAAGATTTTTTCGTCTTTGATATCGTCGGGGAGATAATTCTTGTCAAGGTGGAAGCCAGCTTCCCACTTCTGGCCCTTGCCAAAACCAAGATCTTTCATGAGTTTGGTAGGCGCATTACGCAGCCAAGTCGGAACTGGACAACCCATGCTTTTTCGAGCTAGGCTTTGGGCACGGGCCCAGCCATTGTAGGTGTCGCGATTTTTCTTGGCTTTGGCGAGGACAACGGCGACATGGCTCAAGATAATACCACCTTCGGGCATGCCGACACGCTCAATTGCCTGAAAACAACTAACAGCGAGATTGAGGGCACCATTGCCGGCAAGACCGATGTCTTCGGAGGCAAAAATGACCATACGGCGAGCGATGAATTTCGGATCTTCGCCACTCTCGACCATGCGGGCGAGGTAGTAAAGCGTAGCGTCGACGTCGGAACCGCGCATGGATTTGATGAAGGCGGAAATGTTGTCGTAATGATAGTCGCCGGATTTGTCGTAGAGGGGCATTTTTTTGCCGACGGCAGTCTCGATGACGTCACGGTCGACCTTTTTGGCAATACTTAAAGAAAGCTCAAGGTCGCCCAGCGCCGAGCGCGCATCGCCGCCAGAGAGATCGGCGAGATAATCTAGAGCTTCGTCCGTGACACGCTTTTCAGCCTTTTCGGCTACTAGCGCTCGGCGCAACACCGTCATAATGCTAGGTTTTGACAGAGGCGCGACGACCACTACACGCGAACGCGAAAGTAGCGGCGAAATGACTTCAAAGCTAGGATTCTCGGTCGTCGCGCCGATGAGGATGATGAGACCCGACTCAACATGAGGCAAAAATGCGTCCTGCTGCGCCTTATTAAACCGGTGAATTTCATCTACAAAAAGCACTGTGCGGATTTTTAGATTCCAGTTCGTCCGTGCGCGCTCGACAACTTCTTCAATATCTTTCTTCCCAGCTGTTACCGCCGAGAGTTCTACGAAATCAGCCTTGTATTCTTTGGCTAAAATTCGTGCAAGAGTAGTCTTCCCCGTGCCGGGAGGTCCCCAAAAAATTAGATTCACTGGCTCGGCTTTTTTGACAATTTCTGTCAAAATTTTGCCCGGACCGATAATTTCATCCTGGCCAACCACCTCCGACAAACTCTGCGGACGCATACGCTCCGCGAGGGGGACTCTGTTCATGGATATATTATAACAGAAAACGTCGTACCATATTATGATACGACGTTCGATACTAAACACATAAAAATCAACTTTTAGAGGAAACAAACTCGTCCCATGCTTTCTGCTCATTCCGCTGCTTGCTAAACCATTTTACCAATTCCGGTCGCTGACGTTCGGTAATTGGGACAAGGTAAGTGACGATTACCGCCCTACTGCCTACGTATTTCCAGTCTCCAATAGTATTCTGGGGTGCTACGAATGAATCCTCCTCGCCGGCATCTATCGTGATACTGATAATCGCGGCATTTGCATCTTTGTCTTCAGGCGGCAAGGGCTCAAAATAGTAAGTTTTTCGCTTACCAGCAGCAAATTGTCAATGAGTTTGTAGAGAAATTAGCTATATTGTCGAGACAATAATTCAAGCTGCGGGAGTAGGTCTTCGTATTGATTAACTTTTGTTGCCCAGAGTAGCGGATTTGCGACCAAAAAACGGGCAAATTTAATTTCATCAGCACCAATCGGGCCACGATCGTCAGGGCGTAGTGCGGCTTCGGTCGTATCCCAGACATAACGACTGGTCGGATCAAGATTATTGCCATAAATATCGCAAACTAGGTTAAGTTCTTCACCGCAGATTCGGGCGAGATTGAGGAGAAACCAAGTCTCGACAAGCGATAAAGACAATCCTTGATTGAGACCTTTCAGGGATTGTTCGAGTAAAGAAAAATGCTCCGGGCTACTAATTTGTTCGGTGGTACTACCCAGTTTCTTGAGAAAATTACTTGCGAGTTCGAGTCGCGTCAGGTCAGTCATAATATTATTATAAAACTGCAACATTTTGGCACTTGTCAATACGCCCAAATCGCCGCGTCCACGATGGATTACGACATCGGCGACCGAGAAAAGCTCAATCGCTCCAGCAAGACGGGATTTTTCTTTGCGTACGCCTCGCGCTATGACAGAAATCTTACCTTCTGGAGTCAGAAGATTGAGAATACGGTCGGATTCACCATATTTGGTACGTCGGAGGACAATAGCGTGAGTGCGAAGATCAGTCGGCATTTGATTCAAGATATTGATTCAATTCGGCAAGGTTGGACGGTGGTGTCGCTGGTGTCTTGCTAGAGGTAAGGCTTTTAATAATTGCTTCGTTAATGTCTTCAGGAGTCATTGTAGCTTTGTCTAGGGTTTGGCGCACTCCGTAGTGCTCAAGATTGCGGTGCGACAAATCAAGCGTAGAGATTAAAATCACTGGTATTTTGGCGGTATCAGTATAGGAAATCATCTCATTAAGAAAAGTAAAGCCATCTGGTCCGCTTAATAATACATCAAGCAAAATCAAATCTGGCAGTTCTTCACGTACGGCGTTCATTGCAGATACAGCATCATTAAATACTTCAATGACTGGTTGCTCGGTCTTGCCACCCAGCGTAGGAATTTGGGTAGTTTGTGCGGCGAGACCAATCACGTCAGCCATGATTGGTTCATCTTCTATGATGTAAATTTTTGTCATGTAATCCTTTCTATGAAATTAATGATAATTGGCGAGATGCAATCAAATCGACAAAAAAGCTCGTACCGTCACGATGGCGGATGGCACCGAGTTTGGCATGCATATGATGCGCAAAATTGGAGGCGATATAGATGCCCAGTCCAGAACTGCCTGGTCGCATGGAGATTGCGGTCGGTTGGTCAAGCGCGCCACGTTCTAGATCGCGATAGATTTCTATCGGCAAAGCCGGACCATAATCACGGACGGCAATGCGGATTTTGCCTTGATGGTCAGAGACATTGAGATAGCTACAACTTTGACTTTCGGAATAACGCAAAGCATTCGTGCAAAAATTATAAATAATACTATAAAGTAACTCACGGTTTGCAGAAGCGAGACGGGACTTGTTGGTGTAGGAAGCTTGGATTTTGCACTGCTCGACCTGGAAAAGTGGCGTCAGCTCGCGCAGAACACTATCGCAGACCCCGCGCACACCGACTGGTTCCGTCACAAAAAAGCTGTCCTCAAGGCGTGCCATACGCGTCAGATCATTAACCTGGCGTAGAGCACGCTCGGACGTCTGGAGAAGCTGATCTCGTAATCGCTGGCGCTGCGACTCATTACTAGTGAGATCGAGGGCAAGCGTCAGCTGGCGCATCAAGCAAAGCGGAGCCTTCAACTCGTGCGCTGCAACCAAAACCCCATTCACCTCCATTGACATATATATATTATAGCACGGTTAGGGCGGGATTCACTATTCGACAAAAGTCACCGTATCGAGCAATTTGAAGAATTCTTCACTAAATAGCATTGCATCAGTCTGTAATAATACCGTCTTGTCGCGCAACTTAAACACCGCTACGATTCCCTGTAGCTTATTAGGAAGCTCACCGGTATAGACATTCGCAACGACCGAGCCGATATTGCGCGTAGCGACTGTGAGGCCACCCTTGCCGATTAGCCCATCATAAGTCTTTGTCACAGTATCAAAAGCCGCATCACGAATTGTGACACGCAAGGCATTGATTGAAGTATTGGAAACCGGTAAAACCTCACCAGGATTTAGATAGGCCTCGTAATCACCGCCGTTTACGGCGTCTTTGGCGATATAGATATTCCATGTTTTGGGATATTCAAAACTCAGACTGCCATAATCAGCGGGGCCAGCAAAACTTTTGTAGGGATACTTTTCCCGCTCGAGAAACTCATTCTCAAGCTTGGTGGTGTTTTCGGATACAGCAACGGCGACTTCAGCACTAATTTGCCCCTCAACGTCCGTCCGGACATTATCCCACTCGATGTATTTCCAAATAAATAACCCGATAAAAGTTACAGCTATCAAGCTAACTATAATGAGAATGATAGTTTCGGCCATGCCACCGCGTGTTTTTGTCGCAACCGCTGGTGCACTAGTGCCAACTGGGCCCATAGCCCCCTGTGGAGCTACAGCACCAGGCGCAGGAGGAGCAAAAGGTTGTGTAGGGGCGGGTTCGACAACACTGCCATAAGAAGATTTGTTTTGCATATGTTTATTATATTACAGCTTCTGGGATTTTGTAAAGATAGCTCTACTCTTTGGTAAAATCGCCTATGACTTCGACTTGGTTTTTAAGAGTGGTGAGATCCTGCTCGATGCCCTTTGCTAGTCGCATGGATTCTTTGTACTTGTCGAGGGCTTCGTCGAGATTAAACTCGTCGCTATAAAACCATTCGCTGTATTCTGAAAGTTGTTCTATGCGAGATTCTAAGGATTTTTTATTGGTTGCGTTTTTGGGCATTGGTGACCTCCGCTGTTAAAATTTGTTGATGCGTCGTAATTGAAATTGTCTCTCCGGGTACGAAATTATGAGCTGTCCTTGAATCGGAGCGCAAAATTGCATAGCCACGTTGCAGCACCGCATTGGGGTCGAAAGAATGTAGAATTTTGACAGTTTCCGACAAAGACTGCAGCTTGAGATCGATATGATGCTGGATTTCTTGAAAGTTGTTATTCATCTGGTGATATATTTTATCGCGTACTGTAGTGATTTGATGGTCGAATTCCCGCTGAATTTGGGTTTTAATATTCATTAGGTGAATATTCATCGCTGATCGATCAGGGACCAGAATTTCGGCGGCGTTAGAGGGCGTGGAAGCGCGAACGTCAGCCGCGAGATCCGCTAGGCTCTCATCAACTTCGTGGCCGATGCCGGTCAATACCGGTATGCGACTGGTTGCAATTGCACGAACAAGCTGTTCGTCATTAAAGGCGGAGAGGTCGTCAGCACTGCCACCACCGCGAAGAATGACAATAACTTCGACTTCACCACGTTGGTTGAAAGCGTCGAGTGCGCGGGTGATTTGTTCTGGAGCGGAAATCCCCTGCACTAGTGTATTAATCGTAAATATCTTGATCCCGCCCCAACGATTATCGATGATCTTAAGGAAATCACGGTAGCCAGCGGCAGCAGTGGAAGAAATGACGCCGATTTTGGTTAAATCTGAAGGGAGAGGGCGTTTTTTGGTGGGGTCAAAAAGGCCTTCAGCGGTGAGCTTTCGCTTCAGAAGCTCAAAACTTTTCTTGATGTTCCCTGCGCCGAGTGGTAGCACTTTCTGAACTGTGAGTGAAAACTTGCCCCAACGTGTAAGTTTTGGGATGGCTCGCACTTGGATTTTCATACCATCAGAGATTGGCGCAGTGAGCTGATTTACGGGCATGAAGCAATTGACAGTAAATTCATCTTCCTTGAGGTCGAAAAAGACCCATTTGCCTTGATTAACTTTGAAACTTGCGACTTCGCCTTCAATGATTACGTTAGGAAAAGAATATTCCAGGATTTGGTTACAAACTGCGATAAAACCTGCGACCGTAAAGGTTGGTTCGGAAGAGGTATTGATAGAATCTATTGCGGACATGATAAAACAATCAGACTCCCACAGGCCTAACGGTCATACTGCTCGATTTCGGCTTTTTCTCTGCGACCGATTTTTGAGATAGAATGTTGGTAAAAACCGTAACCGCTAACAATTGTACTAGCAAGCACGATGACGCGAGTCATCAAAACAACTACTGCTGACAAACCTGGATCGACGCCGAGACTGGCCATGATCCCGACCATACCGAGCTCATAAAGACCATAGGGCACAATGGCGCCCATAACCGAGCCAATTGCTTCGCCAATCATAATTTGTGGCAAGATTTCAGGATGACCCATGCTGGCAGCGACAATCCAGTAAGTGGCAATTTCCAAGAAACTATAGATTATACCCCAAAGTGCCGGGCGGATTAACATCTTTTTGTTGCGTCGAGCAGTCATTAAGTCTTCGTGAGCGTCTCCAAGATATTTATCAACGACCTCACGCTTTAGGATTTCAGGCTTATGACCAAAAGTTACCTTTTTGACAATCCAGTTCACAGAATTGGTTGCGGCCTTTGCGAACCAATCGATGCGTTTTTTACTACTAGCGATGGTTACCGCTATGGCAATTACTGCAATAATGCCAATGCTCAAGATGGCAGTTAGACCAATTACCCATGCGCCAGCTGCAGGAAGTGAACCGAAGATTAGTAAGAAAATAATAGCGATGATGGTCTGAAGTTGGTTAGCACAAATAGTGATGATGTAGCGTAATATATACATGAAACTGGCTTGGCCAGCGGTGGCTCCGAATGGCTTGAGACGCCATGTGATGTAGCCAAGTCCGCCCAGACCGCCAGCTGGAACGGCGTGGTTGACGAAGTTGAGCTCGAGCGACACTTGCATCAAGGTCCAAGCCGAGACGCGTTGAGCGTCGTTTTTGGCGCGCATATAGGAGAAAAACATTTGTCCACAACAAAAGTACATAAATAGCTGCTCTGGAATGAGCAAAAGTAAAACTAAAATATTAGTCTCTCCGAGATGCCCCAGTGCTGCTTGAATATCGCCAAAATTAGCATAAACGACATATATGATCAGTCCAAGCGTGATAATTGACAGGGCGGTACGAAATGAGAATTTAGGTTTGGATTTGGATTTAGTCATGAGGGCATTATAACATAAAACATGGTATACTAATAGTTATTATGGAATATTTGGCGGTACTCGGACGTCAACCGAAAATTTCTTTGGCGGAACTAGAGGCACTTTTTGACGATGTGAAAAGTTTGGGACCGGAATTGGCGGTTTTTAGAACGCTGGACGCGCCGGACATACGTAGGTTAGGCGGGACTCAAAAAATTGCGCTAGAGATTAGGGAGCCAGTTGGAGATTTTTTGAAAAAGTTACCGGAGGGACGGAAAATTACGCTGGGGGTTTCAGATTTTTCGACAAAAGGCTCTGCTACGTCGGCGCAGCGTGAGGCATTGAAATGGAAACGTTTTTTACAAAAAAATGGGCGCAGCGTGAGAGTAGTAGCGAATAAATCGGCTGCATTATCAAGTGCGACAAGTTTTCATAATCACTTGTTTTATGAAAATAAAATCGAGCTTATTCGGACAAACCAAGCATATTATCGCGTGATTGGCGTGCAGAATATTGATGATTATGTGCGGCGTGATCGAGAGCGTCCGGCACGCGATGCTAAAGTCGGGATGTTGCCGCCAAAATTAGCACAGATTCTGATTAATTTGTGTGGTAACTTGCCAGACGGGACGTGTTTGTTGGATCCGTTTTGTGGGACAGGCGTAGTGCTACAAGAAGCAGTGCTGATGGGATATAACGTACAGGGGACAGACCTAAATGAGCGCATGGTAGAATATACCGAAAAAAATCTCAAATGGCTGAGCGAAAAGCTCAAGGCTAACCTTGATCCAATACTAGCAGTAGGCAATGCAATGGATTTCCAGTGGCAGCAACCAGTGGGTCTCGTAGCCTGCGAAACCTATTTGGGTCAACCAATGTCGTTACCTCCTAACGAGATTAAACTCAAGCGAGAAAAACAAGAATGCAGTGGGATTATTCGGGGTTTTCTGAAAAACTTGGCTAGTCAGATTGGAGCCGGAATGCCTGTGGTGATTGCTGTGCCAGCTTGGCTACGACCAGATGGGCACTACGAAAGGCTGAATATTCTTGACGAAATAGATAATCTGGGCTATAATGTAGAGAGTTTTAAGAATTTGCAGCAAAGTGATCTGCTGTATCACCGTGAGAAGCAGATTGTTGCTCGGGAAATAATAGTTTTAAGGAAAAAATAAGATGTCACATGTCAAAGCTGGCGGTACCGCCAAAAATATTCACAACAATGCTGGTCAAAGGCTGGGAGTTAAGCGTTTTGGCGGGCAAAAAGTCCGGAATGGTGAAGTTTTAGTACGTCAAACTGGCGCAACGAAAATTGCTGGTCCTGGCACCTATATGAGTCGCAATTTTACGATTCATGCCGCGAAAGATGGCGTGGTGACTTTTGTAAAGACCAAAAAATGCCATTTTTCGGGTAAAAATGTTCCTCGTGTACGCGTGGAAGTACGATAACTGCAATAGTGTTTGATGTAAAAAATATGCTCCTTTATGGGAGCATATTTTTATTATGTATATCGCTCTAAAACACGCTCGTCAATACAAAGTTTACAATAGCAAAGGCGAGTAGGGAGATAAGTAGACCGACTACACTATAGATGATTGTGTTTTGTGCTTTTTTAGCTTTTGCTGCATCACCTTGTGAAGTAGCATAACTAATACCACCTAATACAATCATGGCTACTGATACGATACCAACCACACCGACGATGACGTTGATAACTGTGGCGACAGTCGACATGACATCCCTACCATCTTCGTCAGGAATGACATTACACTGGGCGATATTTTTAGGTTTCTTATCCTCATCTGCAGGCCAGTTATATTTATTTGTACCGTCTGCGTTCTTATCATTTCTGTGTTTATAGATTGAAGACTTGGGGCATTCCTTATCTGGGTCGAATGCAGCAGAAGCATCTTGGTAAGAACCAACGACCGATACGCCGACAATGCTGCTACAGACGATAAGGCCAGCGGCTAGTAAATTTTTGATTGACATAATTGTTTTCTCCTTTGTTATGATTATACACTGGCGTAATAGATATGCAAACAAAATACCGAAACCGAGCTGGGTATGCTATAATATTAGCATGAGCAAGATTTTGATTATTGGGAATGTACTTAAAGATGTTTATCTGAAATTGGACGGGCATGGAAATGATTTTGAGACTGACGGGCAAGGGATCAATTGGCTTGAGCTGGGGTTTAACGGTGAGGCGCATAATTTTTTTCGTAGGACGAGCGTTTACGGTGGGGCGGCGGTAACGCTGGCGACCTTGAGTAAACTGGGCGTCGATGCGAGTATCCTGAACTCTAAAACCGAGACAAAATCAGGAGAGTTGCTCTGGTCGGATGAGCCGACGAATTATCGTTATATTTTTTCTTACGGTGGCGGGATTACTTATTTCGTGCCGCGTGAGCGCAAAGCGACGGATTGGACAATGCCTTCGGGAACGCCAGAGTGGATTTTGGTCGATCGATCGACGATTGTGACTGCAAAGCTGGTTGATGAAATCCGGAATTTTATTAAGTTTTCTCGGAATACGAAGCTAGCAGTGCATGCTGAAAAGAAAATGACGCCAGATGGTCAACGTTTGGCGGAAATGGCGGATTTGTTGTTTTTGGAGGATGAGCCAGCGGTGCATATTGAAGAAAAAATCGTTGACAAGATTGACATTGATAAGCCGAATACGCAGCTGGTTTGTCATATCAGCCCGCGTAGGCTAGTGTTTGGCGAGGCAGAGGAAGTCTGGGATCTTGATCGAACTGATATGATGACACATCTGACGGTTTATTCGACGATTGTGGCGACAGTTCTGGGCGTAATAGCGGCTGGTGGCACGCCAGAAGATGCTTTGCTGTGGGCGAGATTAAACGCCGAAAAAGCAACGCTTGACGGATCATTGAGTGCCGAAAAACTGCAGGAGCTAGCGGCAGAGGAGAGAGCAAAACGGGATAACTTAAAACTTATTTGTCGTTCCCTAGTGACTACGAGTAAAGGAGTCCTGGCGGTCGATGAATCAAAGAAAAGCTTGATCCGGAGATTTGATAAATTCGGGATTCGAATGACAGCCCAAAAAAAAGCAGAATTCTATGATTTGATGCTGACCTTACCCGATTTGAAGAATTATATAAGTGGCGTGATTTTGTCTGAAGATAATGCAAAACAAAAAATGCCTAGTGGCAAGAGGGCATTGGAATTTCTAACGGATCGAGGGATTATTTCGGGAATTAAAGCGGATTTGGGTCTGGCGCCGATGGACAAGAATGCGGGTGAGACACATACTTTGGGCCTCGATGGATTGACGCGGAGATTGCGTGATTATTATGAGCAAGGGTTCCGGTTTACAAAATGGCGAGCGGCTTTCAGTATAGGTAAAGACCGGCCGGGCTTTTATGCCGTAGAACAAAATACAGATGAATTGGCAGAATTTGCAAAAACTTGTCAACTAGTAGGAATTGTGCCAGTAGTAGAAGCCGATATTGTACGTGATGGCGATTTTGCAATTGAGCGAAGTATTGAGGTAACGGCAAAGGTATTAGAAGTGGTGTTTCGAAAGTTGCAGCAAAGACATGTTGATTTGGCCGGTTGCGTCCTGAAATGTAATATGGTAATTTCCGGGAGCGAAGCAGAGGTACAGGCTACTTCTAATGAAATCGGGGTGGCGACAGCGGCGATTTTAAAACATGCGGTGCCACGCTATGTGGGCGGGGTGCTGCTCCTAAGCGGTGGTCAGGAGCCAAAGGAAGCAACGAAGAACTTAACTGCCGTAATGCAGAATTCGCCTTTTGCTTGGCCAATCAGTTTTGCTTTTTCGCGGGCACTGGAAGAGCCCGTGCTTGCAACTTGGAAGGGAGAGTCTGATAATATCCGTGCGGCACAAGCTGCTTTGATACGACACTTGGAGGCGAATATCGATGCATTGCACTATGCACGAGTAGAGGGGCAAAACAGCATAGGTGATGGTAATATTGCTGTACTAGATTTGGGGTAGGAGAATGCTAAAGGGAGCCCGGTAGTTTGGGACTCCCTGAATTGATTAGCGTGGATTGGGCAAACATTGGCTACTCGTAAAATCAGTGGTTCTATTCATGTTGTCGGCGATCCGCTCCCAATCTCGGGATAGCCACGATATTAACAGCAAGTAACTGTCCGTAGTCAGCCACCATTTGCGGTCATTGATATGCGATCCTTCCGGTAAATAGGCGGCCGGGATGTGCACTTTTATATATCGCCGATGCTCCGGCTTCTTTGACTTACGAAACCGTTCTTCTATAGTGCCATCTATCTCGCGCAATAACTCTCCGACAATACTATACTTTTTAGCTACGGCATCTTGACTAGCCGTTACCCGCTCATGCTTGGCTAATTCGTCGGACAGTCTACCAAGCTCACGATAGAGTAGGTTGAGATTTTTCTCGGAAAAGAACCAAATAATTTTGTACGACATCGCCTGTTGGCTAGATATCCAAATAATGACGCCGGCTATGGATGCTGCGTAGCTTATAATCCCGAGAGTCATGAGAATAATAGTCGAATCCGGAATATGTCGCCCAGCCATTATGATAAATATGAACATACACATCATAAACGCAATGATCCAATGCAAGGTTATCCACGTAGGACGAAGACAATATTTATGGTGACCTTTTAAAGAGATATGATTTTTCTTTGCTTGTTCCCTTAATTCCTGAATCTGGTTTAACGTTCTGGTTGCCTCTGGTCTCTGATTAAAAACTTCTCTCATTGTTGCCCTCCTTTTTTGTTAAAAAGCTATGTTGCTACTACATACCAAGACAGGAAATTCCTATCTCTTACTACAATTGTAGCACACTTTTGCAAAAAAGTCAATACAGGTAGCCTATGAGACTACCCGTATTGGTCTGGAGAGTGCATTCTTTATTCGCTAACTTTTTCGTCTGCGGCGGCTTCTTCAGTTTCGCTCGCGGTATCAGCCTCGTCTTTAGCATCACGTGCGGCAGCTTCGGCGGCTGGATCATAAACATTGGCGATAACTGTAGTTGGTTTTAATTCTTTGTCAACTAATTCTACGCCTTTTGGCAATGCTAAATCAGCGATAGTTAACTTGGATTCAGTATTGGCAAGCTTGCTACCGTCAATTGTTAGCTCCTCTGGAAGGTCAGACGGTTTAGCTTTAATCTCAACTTCTTCCAATACCTGTAGGATGACATAATGTAGCTTGGCAGCCTCTGATTGATCAAAGTTAACGACTTTGATCGGTGTAGTCGCTTCGACAACTTCGTCGGCGTTGATGGCTTGAAATTCAATATTCATAATGCGACGGCTGACTGGGTCGATGGCGACATTTTTCACAATAGCAAGCTGGTGCTTGCCATCAATTTCAAGATCAACTGGTGAGTGATAACCAACTTCATGCAAAACTTTTTCGGTCTCATTGTATGCCGAGCTAGTAGTAATTGGTTCGTTTTCGCCATATACCACCGACGGAATTTGACCTTCAGCACGCAGGGCTCCCAGTTTTTTACCTTGCGCCGTACGTCCGGACAAAATTAACTGATTAGACATAAGTATAACTCCTTTTCTGCGTTTATCTTTTACTATTGTATCACAAATCTTCTAAACCGTCTATTCCGGGTAAGGTTTTACCAGCGAGATATTCGAGTGCTGCACCGCCGCCTGTAGAAACTAGGGTGTAGTGTAACCCTGAGTCCGTTTCGCGCAGCTTTTCAACAAACCCTGACGTATCGCCCCCGCAAATTACCGATGTTAGGGCTGAATTCTCGCCGATAACTTTGGCTAAAATTGTCGAAGATGTTGCGTATGTGGGGTCTTCGACTTTCCCTAGACAGCCGTTCCAAAGTACGGTCTGAGCCTGCTCGATTTCGCGGACAAATTTGGCGGTAGAAACTGGTCCGATGTCGAGTCTGGTGTCTTCGCCATCCTCATCAAAATCTTCAGCGACATAAACTTTTGGATTAGTCGACTTATAACCATCAGCGGCGATTTTGCCACCGACAAGAATCTTGTCAGCGTGAGGCAGAAACTCGTCGATTAGTGGCTGTTTGTCATTGACTTTTATCCCTCCGATCATGACAACAAAAGGACGGCTCGGATTATCCAAGACTCGATCCAGTGCGTTGACTTCTTTTTCCAATAAAAGTCCAGCTACTGATGGGATAACTTTTGTAATGGCGTCAGTGGAGGCGTGTGCGCGATGGATTACAGCAAAGCCATCCTGCACGAAGATTTCGGCATGTGTTGCAGCGACGATGTCCTGAGCAAACTCCAAAGAATTAGATTTTTCTTGAGGCCAGAAACGTAGATTTTCTAGCATCAAGATGCCACCTTGTGGCAGGTCTTCAACAGCCGCCTCGACTTCTGGGCCAGAGACTTGATCAACAAAATTTACAGGGACGCTAGGCAGAAGCTCGGCCAACTTCTCCGCTACGAGCATAAGCGATAGCTTTGGGTCAGGTTTCCCATCTGGACGCCCAAGATGAGAAACAAGGATAATTTTCGCTGCATGGTGCTCTAGTAAGTATTTAAGTGTCGGCAGACTGGAACGGATGCGCAGGTCACTAGAGATACGCATCGTACCAGATTCTGAATCTTCGACCAACGGGACGTTAAAATCGGCGCGGACAAGGATATTCTTATCCTTTACATCGACATCTCTGACTGTTTTACAGTGTAACATTTGGCTCCTTATATACGACGGATTTTGACGGTGTCTGTGCCACCGTCAACGTTTTCGCCGGAGACGATAACGACCTCAACATAGTCACGGCCATCACGAGGGATGAGAGTGCCATTCTCACGCAATTCTCTAGCGAGTTTGAGACCAGCTTCAGGATCTTCGTCGCGAACAAAAGCGCGGTTGGCGTAAATCAACGAAAGCTGATTTGCAACGTGCTCACTCGGAGTGGCAGCATAGATAGTCAAGCGTGGGCGTTGGGCGGCCATTGCCCGAGCAGTACGACCACTGGCAGTCTGACAGATAATTGCGTCAGCTTCAATGCGAGCAGCAATATTGGCGGCTGCCTCTGCAATAGCATCATAGTCATTGTTGTCACTCTGTGGCTCGCGCGGAGCGTTGTCGGTCATCTCTACATGCTCTTGGACATAGGAGATAACTTTACCAACCTCTTTGATGGTCTCTACTGGATATTTGCCCATTGCAGTCTCTTCTGAAGTCATAATGACATCGGCACCTTGAATAACCGCGTTAGCGACGTCACTAACTTCGGCCCGAGTTGGCATCGGGTTATCGACCATTGAAGCCATTGTTTGTGTAGCGACGATACAAAGTTTTGAATGCTCACGGCAAAGGCGAATTAACTTACGCTGGACGACTGGCACGATCTCGGCGCCCACTTCGTAACCCATATCGCCACGAGCGATCATGATGCCATCGGTAGCTTCGACAATCTCTTCAAGGTTCTTGTCATCCATGACGGCACCTTTGGTCTCAATTTTGGCAATGATTTTGGCGTCATAATTGCGCTCTTCAAGCATCTTGCGGAAGATACGAATGTCTTCGGCAGTCTGGACAAAGGAAATTGCAACGTAATCGAAATCACGCGTAGCGCCCCAGTCGATGTCGCGAATATCTTTTTCTGGGAAAATATCGCCGCCAAATCCAGTGTCTGGAAGGTTTACGCCCTTATTGCTGTTAAGAAAACCGTCATTCTCGGCAGTAATACGGATGGCAGTATCGGAAACGATCTCTTGGACGTGTGATTGGATATGCCCATCAAAGAGGTAAACTGGCTCGCCGACTTTGACTTTTTCGGCAAGATTATATTGAATCGGTAAAGTCAGACCGCCGTCATGCTCTTTGACAGCGTAATCGAGGATGATATCATCCCCCTCGTGGATTTCGATATAATTGTCCTTGATCTGGCCAAGACGAATTTTGGGGCCTTGAAGATCTTGCACAATAGTGACATTGCGATTGTATTTTTTGGCAGCTTTGCGAATCCAGCTAATAAACTCGTCCATTTTTTCGTAAGTGCCGTGAGAAAAGTTAAGACGACAACCGTCGAGACCGGCGGCAATTAGTTGGTCGATAGTTTCTTCGCTGTCAGTAGCGGGGCCAATTGTGGCTAAAGTTTTAGTACGTTTAAAAATTTCACTCATTTCTTGATTTTATCATAAAATAGTGTTTCCTGGAAGTGGAGACGGGGTGAGACTGCACAATATAAAGCGTTTATGCTAAAATTGTAGTGTATGCCATCTTTGAAGAAGAAACAACAAGCTACAAAATCAAGGAAGTCTAGATCTAGGGAAGATTGGGTTTTGCTGGGTATTGTGGTAGTTTCTGCATTGATGATTCTTTGTGCTTTTGGGATTGCTGCTGTAGGTAAACCGACGAATAAAGTCGAGCGCGAACTTAATAAAATTGCTGATGATTATTATATAACTTACCTTTACCCACGCCTACTAGGCAATTTGGAAGCGAATCCAGAGGCGATACTGGATAAGTATCTTGATAATGGAGTCGCTACGACTTATTTGCGTCAATTACTACATTATGATAATGATCGCAACGCAGCATCGGCGACGGTTTTTGCGACAATGGCGTGCGACACGAACACGACTTGGGTACGGTACTACCCAGAGGAACCATTTGGTCCGCGAGATTATCATGTCGAATACAAGATGAATTGCGAAGAATAGTGATATAATCAAACCAAGTAAATGGGAGTGCCTATGGCTGTAATTATTTTTTTAATTTTAATATTACTCGTCATTATTCTGCCGGGTGTGCGAATTATTAATCAATACGAGCGCGGGGTAGTATTGCGACTTGGGAAATATTCACGGACGCTAAGTCCAGGTTTCCGAGTGATAATTCCCTACCTTGACAAGATGACGAAGGTTGACGTGCGTACGACACCAATGGATATTCCAAAGCAGGAAGTGATTACAAAAGACAACGTCACGGTGAATGTCGATGCGGTAGTGTATGCGCGAGTGATTGACGCACAAAAGGCAGTGCTTGAGACGACGAATTATGCTTATGCGACGAGTACTTTTGCACAGACAGCGCTACGTGATGTGACAGGTAATTTTGACTTGGATGAATTATTGTCGGAGCGCGACCGGATTTCTTCACAAATCCGAGAGATTGTCGATGCGCAGACAGATAAGTGGGGGATCGATATTGAAAGCGTAAAATTGCAGAATATTGAACTGCCGGCAGATATGAAACGGGCGATGGCAAAGCAGGCGGAGGCAGAGCGCGAGCGTCGAGCAGCGATTATTTCGGCAGAAGGCGAGAAGAGTGCAGCAAATGCAGTGGCGGAAGCGGCGCATATGCTGGCCCAGACTCCGGGCGGTCTGAATATTCGTACATTGCAAACCTTGGAGAAGATTAGCTCTGATCCGTCGCAGAAGACGGTGATTCTACTGCCAACTGATCTTACGGATCGTTTTGGCAAGCATTAAAGGTGAGGTTACTGGAGCGTAATTTGCGAGTCTTGTAATTACGCTCCGAAGTTTTGTTGACTAATTCTGTAAGTTTTGTTAGAATAGTGGCGTGGCCTCTTAGTATAACGGTTAGTACACCGGGTTTTCATCCCGGCAACGCGGGTTCGATTCCCGCAGAGGTCACCATACTATCAGAATTGTTGCCTTCGGGCGCTTTTTTTGTTTTTCTGGTTTCCTGCTTTGTTATCTCTATCCTCCTACTACCTATACTCTAACTAGCTAGGCAGCGGAGGGGGAAGCCGTAATACCTATTGAGATTTGCCGATGGTCTAATAGTATTATCTGCAAAGTCTAGATAATAAGCAAAATTTGCATTAGTACCAGTAGAGATGGACCAATATTCACTATTTTGACCAGAGCCTCTTACTGTAGCATAGTCAGTCATATGCCCGCTGCGCACAAAAAGACAGTGAATTTTGCCGAAGCCCCACTTTACTTTGTGCGCAGCGGGGTAGCTAGTGTACTCGGCAAACAAGCTACAGGATTAGGGCATGGCGGCGACTATTGGTCTTCTATGGCTGATACCAGTATCAATAATGTCTACAATTTTCTTTTTAATCAAGCCGTTAACCCCAGCTTTCCTAGTTTAAGGTATAATACTGGTCTCCCCCTCCGCTGCCTAGCTAGTTAGAGTATAGGTAGTAGGAGAAGGATGGAGAGGGTTAAGGATATTACAAAAAAATAAGACCCACAAGGTCCTATTCAGCACTTACGCGCCAGGTGGTAGCGCCAGCTGGAATCGAACCAGCATTGTAGACTTAGAGGGTCTATGTCCTATCCGTTGAACGATGGCGCCCCACGCCTATATTATAGCAATATTCCTGCAAGCAAGCAAATCATTGTACACCTAGTGGTGTTGATGCCACTCAAAAAGTCTTTGTGCGCAGCGGTAGAATTAGTATAGATAGTAGTCGGCTGGATAGTCCTGGACAAGTATGTCGCTCTTGGTCCTCGATGTCCAACTCAAGTAGTTTTGGAGCTTATCATTTATACTTTGGTGGTGGTAGCATTGACTCGTCGGGCAGCAGTGGTCGTTATGGTGCCTTCCCCCTCCGCTGCCTAGCTAGTTAGAGTATAGGTAGTAGGAGGAGGAAACCCCCGCCGATTCTTGGCAGGGGTGGTCCATTAGTCACTCACTATCTGATTAGCTAGCGAGAAGTTGGTCGAGTCTATCGCTGTAGTTACCCGGAGTTGAAACATTAGCTATTTTAGAAGCGATTTCTAATATGGCGTACGCTGCTTTTTCGTAGCCCGACATAGGCGTGTCTGCGCTAATGTATTGAGCGAAATCTATACTTCTAAAAATTGGGATTCGGCGCGAAGCCGAGCAAAGTGCAACGCAATCCCTAAAATCAAGGTCAGACGTCCCGTCAACAAGCGGAACGTCTTTGCGGACCGCAAAACTCAATATTTCGCTAAAGTTATTTGCACGTGAGGTATCAACCACGACATCAAAGTTCGTATAGTCTACGAATACGTTGTGCAATTCCGCATAATCATGCCATTCTATACCGGGAAAACCAGTTTGCTCAGAGCAATTTTGGGTATGGCGCAGAAAATTCTTACGCGTGACGCCAGCGACAATATTTACATTCGGGAAAAATTGTGTCATTTTGTACGCTTCACGCCCGAGTTTCCCCGTCAAGCCGCTCCAAAGCAGTCTAATTACCTTGTTGCTCTCGGCGCTATTCTCAACCTTGCTTACCTTCGTAATATTGATGTCTCCATTCATATACTCATCCTCCTTTACAATATTCTTGGGAATCAAAAACGTTGGTACTATTTACCATTGTATCACAGATTATCTATTTTGTCAATAGTTAGTGAGTATTCGTAGCTATTTTACCAGTTTATAATAGATGGATGGGGCGAATCTAACAGGGGCGAGAAGCTTTTGAGCACCTTTTTCGAAACGGATGAGATTTTTGGTACCAAAAATCTGCTTTAACTTGGCACTACGGAAGTTAGATACAGACAAAACTTCATCGATTTGGAAGCCGGATTTCTTAAAAACTCCTTCAATATATTTCGGATGATAATTATAAAATCCATCAGCGTCGATCTCTTTGAGGTGAATAGGCTCGAGACTAAATGGATTAGCATCGGTTTTTTTCGTCCAGTAGCGGACCATGCGCGGCAAGGTGCGCTTATTAGCGACTTCAATCACAGCGACGCCACCTGGCTTCAAGATACGATATAGTTCATCGGAAACTTTTTGCATGTCTTTGAAATGGTGCGTGGCGCGAACCATCATCAAACCGTCAAAGCTATTATCTTTGAATGGCAAAGCATAAATATCGCCAGCTTTGGTTTTGATTTTGTCGCCATAGAGATCTTTGGCCTGCTTGAGTTCAGTTTTAGAATAGTCAAAGACCGTCGCAGTCTTTGCACGAGGAATATACTCGTCGGCAAGACGACCATAACCACCAGCAATATCTACAAACTCGTCCATATCATTCGGCAATAGACGGCGGATTGCCATGCGGTCGGCCATATCTTCGTATTTGCGATCGGCGTCTTCCCAAAAAATCTTTTTATAATCATAGCCATTATAGTCGGAAACGACTTTTGGCTGGTCATCTTTCTTCGGCTGGCTCGGCTTGACGGAACCAGACTTTTTCGCAGTTTTTTCTACCATAATTATGCCTATTATAACATGACGATGTACTATCGGTGAAGTTTTGACCTTGCCGAAGTGAGGCGATAGCTTAAATCAATGAGAGTTTTGAGTTCGGACTCGTCGCATGAGCCGTCGAGCAAAATTGTAATCCAATGACGCTTGTTTATATGGTAAGCGGGAAGGATGCCGGGATGAGTAATGGCTTCGTCAATGAGATCGGGGTCAAATTTTAGATTAATGAAATCAACATCGCCGGGCTTGTTGAGGTTTAAAGTCTTATATCTGACATTAGCAATAAGTGCAAACCATTTACGGTTGTCGGCGTGACGAAAAACGGTATAATCTGGAGTATCCGCCCAAGGGTAATCTTGGATGATGCTACCAAAATTGGCATGAATGAAATCTTCGGTTGCGCGACGGTTCATTACGTACGATTATATAGCAAAACCAAAAGCCTATGAAGCGAAATACCAAATACAAATTGCAACAAAACCACCGAACAATATAAGCGAAATAATGAAACAAACCACAATGACAGCAAAAGCCCCATTGCTGACTTCCCGATTAGGATGCTTGGTAGCGTCTTTGCCCATCTCGTAGAGCCAGTATGGATCGAAGGGAGAGTTGTTTGACATCTTGTTCTTATTTTACATTAAATGATTTGAGAGTAGAAGTGTCGAGAATAAAATTGGAGTTATGACGTGAAGTTTATTAAAATAAGACCACCGCTCTCTGTAAACCTGAGTTTGATGGTCTTATTTCTGTGGGTAAAACTCAACATTTTGTGAATGGTGAAGCAGAACACAGTTTTCTAGAAACCCCGAAAATGGTAGCAAAAGTGCTTTATGACAATACGAACCACATACATTATGTATTGCCAACGATTAAGCAACACGACATGATTGCTATTATGTCAAAAGTTGACTATATACTATAAAAATAGGAGTGTTCTGGTGATTATTTAAGAATACTCCTATTGTCACAACTATCTACCAGTAGAGACTAGAAACTAACTATAAATAACTAACCAAGGGCAATGGGAAAACTAGTAGTAGAGAACAAAACACCATTTTGGGAAAAATTAGTGTAGAGTGAGAACCATTATATTTCTACATTAAGTATCGGTCCAGTATCGAGCGCCCCCAAACTATGCCCGATTGTGTATCTAGAATATTATTTGCACTAGTATTATCATTTTGATCGTTTCTTAATATTTCTCCACCCCCAACTAATCTTCCAGAATATATACCTACAAAACATCTTGCTTGACTGCCGTTCCATATCATATTCCCGTGAACATCAGTATACATCCCATTCTTAATCATTACCACTGGAGAGCCGGACATTCCTTGCTTCGTTGTAGCATCAACTAGGAAGCAATCTGTTCCAGCGTAAAGTGGTCTTCGTGGGTTCGAGGCAATAACGCCGTGTTTTAAAATCGGTGCAACATAATCGCTTGAGCTTCGTCTCCCGAATGGATAACCAACTATGTATACATCTTCACCAGTAATTAATGGGAGCTCCGCATTACTAAAACTGTTTACATCAATCCAACCTTCTTCTTGCAGTAATTGATATTGTGTAGTAGAGAGTGGTATAGCAGCAACATCGGTATCATCTCCACACTCTATCCAATTGGTCCCAGTATTTGGTAAAATATTAATTTCCAATAATGTTTCTCTCCCATTACGCTTTGGTATGGAAATATGGGTAGGTAGTTTAATTGGACAAGGAGAATTAACATGCATCCCATTTTTTACTTCTTTACCACTATAAACGTGCCAATTTGAGATCAGGTGTTGACCGAATAGAAAACCAGTTGCTGATGCTAATACTTCAGTGTTAGCATCAGCTTTATAAAGTGGCTCTAAATAGATACCAAGATTCTCGAAACAATCTCCCATTACAGTTATTATAGCATAAAACTAATACCCCTCCCCCTATATTTTGATAACCACCCTAAGTTCTTACTTTGGAACCATGCTGAAAGGTTTAGTTTTTACTACGTCTCCTTTTGGCGACTGAAGACTGGCATAAGCAATTTGACAAAGAATGATAATTATTTCTTTTTGTGGTATACTAACACCATGGATAGTATAGTTGAGTTTCTTAAGAGGCGAGCCACTTCTACTTTCTTGGTGTCATATACGGCTTTTTGGCTAATGTATCACTGGGAGGGGTTTGCGACATTATTCGCTACTAGCCAAGAATACATCATGTCGCAATACGATATGCTTAAAAACGAATACTTGGCAAAATACTTTTTTGGACTCATACGACTAGAAGACTGGGATTGGGGTATTTTCATATGGAAAGCACTAGGATACTTAATACCAGCAATATTAGCGTATGTCTATGTTTGGTGGCTACCAAAATGGGTCTTGAATCCATGCTACAGAAAAGAGGTATATTATAAGATTGAAAGAAGGATTATTAAAAACGAAGCGGAGAGGCGGCTTAACGAGTCGGAAACACAAAAAGTCGAATCCAAGAGAGAACTATTGCAAAAACAAGAGGAAGTTAATAATATTAGCCCTGAAGAGGAGTGGAAATTAAGCTTTGAGGAATGTCAGTCCAAAAATGGTGTTTTGTTGATGGATACGCTTAATGAGCTCAAAGAGGTTGTTTATAATAACTCAGGCTATCTTAAAGATATTGATAGTGGTCATAACATAATGACCAGCGAGGAGCTTATGCTATGCGACACATACGAATTAATTAAGTTTGAAAGAAATAAGACAACCGGCAAAGTTAACGGCTATATTTCTCTAACCGAAAAAGGTAGATTTTTCTTAAAAGAAGGAGCTGAGTTCTCTCCTTCTGATGAGTGAACCCAATTTTCCCACATTTTCTTAAACATTCAGGGTTTCTGTATAGGAAAACTCTCTTTACTGATTTGTGGCATAAGTATAGGAAATACTGGGGTTGAGTAAGGTTTGGCTGGGTTAGCGTTTGGTGAGTTCGGGTTTTTGCCAAAAAATGCTTTTGGCCTTTGGTGATATAGTGAAAGCATTATGGCACGACCTAGCAAATACACTCCCGAACTCACCAAACGCATCAAGCAATACATCTCCGATGGGCTGACTGTGCGTGATGCTTGTTATGGAGTTGGAATATCAGAAGATACATTTTGTCGTTGGCGCAGAGAAAAGCCTGAGTTTGCTAAGCTAGTGCAAGAAGCGACCGAGGCCCAATGTTGGAGTAGTGCTGGTTTAGCACGCACGAGTGAATACCGACGCTATCAGAGGCGGCTAAAACGTTCTCAGACACAACCGGAAAGCCAAAAAGGCTCAGATACTCACCTCTGCACAGAAAATGCCCTTATAACGGCTCTAAAAGCCCCACAGGGCTATTCTAGCAGTAGCGACTTAGTCTCATCTAGCTTTGGTGCGAAGCTAGAAACTAGAACTGGTCCACCGACTAATGATTTTGGTGAGCTAGTGTGCTGTGATGCCTACTATAATCCAAAGACCAACAAAGTAGAGTGGGTAGAGCGAGAAACATATGGCAGACCGATATTCCATCGTTGTAGCGTGGAGAAGTGGCAGGAGCGAATGATAGCTAAGGCTATGTGGTAAAAATACAAACACAGACTGCAACGCCAATACCAAACAAGATAAGTCCAATAATTAGGCAAAACACAAGCATGGCAAAAGCCCCATTACCGATTTTCTGATGGGGGTGCTTGGCAGCATCTTTACCCATCTCGTAATACCACCAAGGCGAAAAAGGAGAGTCATTTGTCATCTTATCTCTATTTTACATCAAGTGGTTTGATTTGAGATTGTTGTGTCGTTTACATAGCATCTGGCAATTATCTAGGGATGTTTTGCCGCCTTTGCTCCATGGTATAATGTGGTCGCCTTCCATTTCTTCAAATGCATATGTTGCGTCGATATGTTTTCCTCCTTGCTCTATGTCGCAATATGGACAATGCCCGTTTTGCCGTTCGTAAACCGTGCGCTTGATAGCATTATCGAAAGCCCGTAGGTTCAGAGACTTTTCTTGACCATACAAAACATATTCGTAGATACCAGGTTTTGACTGAACCTCATCATCTGTCATCAAACTTTTCACTTGCTCCTCAAGTTTGTTTGCATCAAAAGCTTGCTCTTTGAAATCATTATAAAACCTACCCCAGTCTAGACCCTTCATTTCAGAACGGTAAACTGGAAATGTTGAACGCACCCAGGCGATAATGTTCTCAAAATAGCTCCAAAGTGCGCTAGCCTCAACATCCCTCTTCTTATGTTGCGCCATATACTCCTTCACATCGCCCCTACTGGCCCACTTTAACACCTTCGCCAAATAGTCTTGACGCTCAACTACTCCTTTCATATAGTCTTTGCCTAGGCCATATGCAGCACATTTTGGCTTACTGAAATATCGACGAGCATCCGTTAACCATTCACCATTATAGGTAGCATTGAGCATTTCTTGCTCATTTAGAGCTAATCCGTTGATGTTGATAGTGCGAAACCAGTTGTATATCTCGTCCTCGGTGCCATCACAAATACACACTTCTAGTGGATAGTTCAAGATTTGCTCTTGCTCGTTTTCTGGCAGTGTGTCGAAATACATTTTCTCGCCATTCTGGTTTATGATAGCAAACTTATAATCAAGGTAGCGACAAATAGAGAGCGTGCGCTGTTGCCCGTCGAGGAGGTCAAAGTGGTCGCCATTAGCAACCCAATACATAATGTTCAAAGGTCGCTCGTGCATCACCGTGTCAATCACTTTGCGTTGTCGTTCGTCATCATAGATAAACTCACGCTGATATTTTGGGCGTATATCGAGTTTGCCACCAAACCCTACTACGCCTTCCCAATCGTAGTCTTGGTAACCATCAAATAGTTGCCTTATAGTTATATTCTGTCTAGTAGTCTTCATTCGTTCTCCTTTCTCCTAATTGTTATTCTGGCATATACCGAATGAACATATTCTTTGGTTTGCTCGTTGTAAAGAAAATTACCTCTCGCCGATTTTCCAGATAATACTGGGTTTCCGTTTGCCTTGTTGCCAGATGCTCCAGTATAGGTCAAATCTTGTCGCATCTCCTTGAAGTCTCCGTAATACCTAAGGTTCGGTATGCCAGCCTGCTCATCCGTGCTTGACTGAAGCAGACCAAGTATCTCAAACTGTTCTGGGTTATAATTATCGAGAAATGTAATAGGCACACCCATCACACCAAAGTAATCTTTTGGAATAGACTTTACTTTGTCGACTTCAATGGCATCGTAGTTGTCGTAATGTGGGAACTTTTCTGGAGTGTAGCTCTCGTATAAAATCATATCTTCGTGGCGTTTTGTGGTGTCCAAATTAGTCCACCAACGGCAAAGTCCTGACATATTGGTGGTCTCAGTGCCATCTGGTCGAACAAACTTATTGGGAACGGTATAACCTAGCCATACTTTATTATTCGCTAGTAGAGGAAATACATCTTTGTAAGTGATAGCGTTCTTATTTCCAATGATGAGAAACTTTTTCCGATATTGTATTAGCTGCTGGATATACTCACGGAATAGTGAAAAAGGAGGATTGGTGCAAACGATGTCGGCCTCTTTTAGTAGTTCGATACACTCTGCACTCCGAAAATCTCCACCTTCTTGAAGGTCAATTTTCTCACATTTATCTTTCCCCGTAATCTCGATACGATAGCCCACTCGATGCATTGGGTCTAACCAAGCTTGTGTGAAAAGGTCAGATTTTACATAGCGAGTGCAAATGAGCTTTTTCAGACCATAGTGGTCAAAATTGAGCTTAAAAAAGTCCGAGAACGCACTTTCGGCTGGGTCGTCGCAGTTGCAATACACAACTTTACTCCTAAACTGGTCTCGGTAATGGTTCAGCTCTGCTTGAATGTCGTCATAACGAGTGTAGAACTCATTATCTTTGGCTTTCTTAGCCTTATCTAATGATATGTTTGCCATAGTAGTTTACCAACCGTTAGTTGGGCGCTACTTTTGGAGTTTTCTCAAACAAAAGAAGCGACCATTTGCTATTAGTTGGTAAACTACAACTCTTACTTAAAGCAGAGCGAGCAAATGGCCGCAAACTTCCTACTTTAAGTAAAAATTGAATTGTAGTTTACCGCTTCTAATTATACCACAAAACGAGCCACATAAGATGCTTGCAAGAGACGCTCTCACACTAGCTTAAGAAAACCCGTCATTTTAGCTAGCGTGTAAAAACACGCTAGTATTTCCACGCTATAATGATGAGATAATTAAACGGAGTAAGAATAAATGAATAACAACTGGAATGATTTTCTTGGTAGTCAGGCAGGAGATGCCATAGCTGATAGTATTGGCGCCTTGCGTGATGCAAACATTAGCCGTAGTGCTGATGGTCCAGGTTGCAATGAGCAAGTTATTAACGGCATTCCAACTAAGTTAGGAAACTCTAGGAATGTTTGATGAGTTTCAAGAAGTTGATCGCAGTTCCTTAAGATATGTCATCTATCTAAGAAAGTCTACCGAAGATGAGAACAAGCAAGCCCACTCATTTAGCGATCAAGAAAAGGACTGTCGCCGATATGCGGCTCAACTCGGTATAGAAGACAACATTATAGAGCCGGCAATTAAGGAGAGTGCCTCAGCCAAATATCCCGACAATCGTCCAAAGTTCAACAAACTAATTGAGGATCTGAAAGCCGGTCGAATTGATGGTATTATTGCCTATCATCCAGACAGGCTTTCACGCAATATGCTAGAAGCTGGCATTGTGCTAGACATGCTAACGCCTGGAAGACCAACCAAAAAGGGCGTAAAACCAGAACCGATTATAAAAGACTTGCTCTTCTCGTCTTTTTATTTTAGGAACGACATCAATGGCAGATGTATGCTAGCATTTCAGTTTATGATGGCTACACAATACTCTGAACACCTAGAAGAGGTAGTGACGCGAGGAGTTAGGAGTCATCTTGCCGTCGGACAGTCTTCTGGCACACCTAAGTGGGGCTATCGTAGAGGTGATGATGGCTTTTATGTGCCTGACAATAATTTCAGTCACATACAGCATGCTTGGGAAATGATACGAAACGGCAGTAGTCAGGTAGCGGCTGTGGAGTATCTTGTGGAAAATGATGTGCACTACATGACAAAACGAACCCCGTCAAAGATATCCAAGCGCGTCGACTTCACTGGAGATGGTGGAGGAGGGACAATGTCTCGTATGTTAAGAAATCCGTTCTATTATGGCATCTTATGTCAGGGAGGAAATGAGGTTGATTTAAGAAAAGTGCAGCCAGGTTTTACTCCAGTAGTCTCACAAGAACACTGGAATGAAGTGCAGGAGGCCTTACGAAAGAACGGCAAAAAGCACCGAGGGCATCGAAAGCGTGTTGGCGCTCCCGTTTTCTTGCCATTCAGAGGGATGGTCGAATGTGGCGTATGTGGTGGCAATATGATTGCTTATCGCACTAGAGGAAAAGATAAGGCAAAACATGCCCTAGTCTACTATGCTTGCCAAAATAAAAATTGCACCCGCTCTAAAAAACAAGTTAGGGGAGAAAATGTCGTAAAAGATTTATGTGAGCAACTTGTGGGAATTGAAGTATTGCCGGAAGCATATGATGAATACAGTGAATCGGTAGAGTCTCATATTACGAAAGAAATTGACAAACTGAATACAAAAAAGCTCAGCCTACGAGGTTCACTTTCGCAATTGAAATCACGTCTCAAACGGGAGAATACTTCACTCAAGGTGTTGAAGTCAGATAGCCAAATACCACAAACCACAATATCTGCTGCGATTGAAGAAGTGAAGAGTCTAGAACAACAAATTACAGCAACGGAAAAAGAACTGGCTGATGTTGTGGCAAAAATCAAAGATCCGGCAAAAGTCGTAGCCACAAAAGAAGAGTTCTTCAAATTTCTAGAAACCGCTGATTTACAGATGAGAAATGGTAATTTTGTGGAAAAAGACATTGTTGCCCGTGCACTGTTCTCGAAACTCGTCATTGACAACGAAAATAAGACCACCGCTCTCTATAAAACTGAGTTTGATGGTCTTATTTCTATGGGCAATTCTCATCATCTTGTGAATGGTGAGCCGGGAGGGGCTCGAACCCTCGACACCGGGCTTAAAAGGCCCGTGCTCTAACCAGCTGAGCTACCGGCCCACAATGTGTACATTATAGCACAAAGTCTGAAAAAGATAAAGACTGATTTTTACTTGTAAAAAGTCTAGTTCTATGTTAAAATTGTTATAGCTTGCACCAAAAAATTACATGAAAGGGGGAGAGTTTTATGAATTACGTGCCAGTGTACATTTTAGATTTCCAAAAGTTGTCCACCGAAGAGCTGGAGGAAACAATAATTAGGCGTGGAGTTCCTAACGCTAGAGCGGTGTTCCAGGCGATATATGAGCGTGATCCTAGCGAACGCGAGGAGCAGTCCATGCATTCCATGTTATCAGCCCTATTGATGCGCCGCAAATTTAGCGATGAAGAGCGCATCTTGTTAAATAGTGAATTTGGACTGGGACAACAAAAGCTTATAGATAGCAGCGACAAGGAGCGATTGCTCCGCTTTTCCTATGATCATAATCGTAGGGGTATTATCGACGTATTAAATAAAATCAAGGTATGGTATAAATAATAAATCGATAATACTATTATCCTTGCTCCTTTAAGGAGCAAGGAATTTTTGTGCGCAGCGGGAGCATTGGTATTAGTAGTAATAAATTGAGATTCATTGGTCAGGGTAGCTACGCCTGGTCTTCGATGCCTAATTCCAATATTAATAATGCCTACTACTTAATTGTTTGGAGTAGCAGTATTGACCAATCAAACAATAGTCGTTGGCTTGCCTTCCCCCTCCGCTGCCTAGCTAGTTAGAGTATAGGTAGTAGGAGGATAGAAGAAGAGCTATTTGATAAGCGGCTTACTTAAAAAGAGTCCACCTCACAAATTGAGATGAACATCTTTCATTAAAATCGAACTTGGTGGGCGATAGAGGATTCGAACCTCTGACCTCGTCTACGTCAAAGACGCGCTCTAGCCAACTGAGCTAACCGCCCTACTCTTCTAGTGTATCACAGTTTATTGAAACCGTCAAAATCATTCTATTTTGTAGCTAGACGCTTATTCCTAGCATTAGTACGTCCCATGACGACACTCGCAAAGACTGCTAGACCGACAACTCCCAGCGAGGTCAGCACTGATGTAATAAGTAAAACCCAGTTACGTCTCTCATGATCAGAGTTTTGAAGCAATGTAGTGTTCTCGGTCTGAATATCGTCGGGATTCTTTTCGGGTTCAGCGATTGTTTCTGAATCAGTCAATGAATCTATATCTTCGGGGACATCGTTAGTCATATCATCCGTATCCGTACGGTCCAGCCCGATTCTGGTGCGAAATGGGTTATTGGTAGTTTCTTTTGAATTATCTATAACTGTCGCAGGGCGCATAGTGTCAATAGTGGTACTATGGGAAGGCTGAGACGCACCATTTCCACCAAAGCCGTCGACTGGGCTATCATTGGCTCCTTGATCTGGGTTAGGATTCGGATCAGAATTGTCTCCAGCTGTTCCCCCACTACCATTATCTCCAGGATCTGTTGGCGGAGGAGTGTTTGGATCCTGCTCGCCTGAATCACCAGTCTGCGATGAGTCATCATCTGCATAAACCATGCTATCTACCGGCCACGCCAAATAAGCCAGACCTAACAGAAATATAATCGCAAAGATTTTCTTCTTCATGTCAGTATATTATCATTATATATAATATATGTCAATAGTTTTAACTTATTTTACCACAAAAAACCACCAATCATGCTATATATTGGTGGTTTTGGGATTTAGCGACGATTTTTGCGATTTACAAGATAGATTGCGAAGCCAGCTACTGCTCCAAATGCGACTAGACCGGTCAATATATAGTCGAGCCGAGAGATATTGAGATCGCTAAATAAAGTCGAACCGGTATTTGGCGTGTTTGGCGTCGTGGAGCCTGAGCCTCCATCATTACCGCCGACGGTATAGTTCACACCTAATGTAACCATTGAGATCATCTGATCCGCAGCGTTATAAGCGCTGATAACGGTAGTGTATTCATCGGTGTCGGCACCATATCTCTCAAATGGCAAATCGATGATAAATTCGCCGGTATTTGGGTCAATTGCGCTAGCGTCTAGGATAAGGGGCTCTTCTTGGCCATCAGCGTTCACGAATAATGGTCTGCCGTCCTTGTGATAAGCTTGGACGCGAATTTTCGCGACTTGGCTATTGGCTTTTACGGAAAGGATCGGGTCACCATTATCTTTTGCGCCACGATCAAAGTTGGCCTGGATTGCCCGATAGTTAAATGAAACTGTATCTTCGCGGGTTGTACCGCCATTACCATAAGCGACGGCGCGAAGTTTAAAGGCACGATAGCCATACGGAGCAAGGTTCAAGTTAAAACTATGCTCCCCGATCTGCTGCGACGGGGTGAAAGTCTCGACGTTGGTCTGGACTTCAGCGCCACTATCATTAGTATAAGTCAAATAATACTCAATTTTCGATGAGTCTTCATAACTACTCTTTACTTCGAGATCAGGGTCAATAAAATCACTGCCGTCTAGCGGGTTCAGGATGGCCACCCTTGTATCACCTTCCCCGATTGTGACATTGACATTGACGGTCGAGCCCTCTATGGCCGCTGCGCCCGGCGCTGGCATCGCATAAGCAATCGTCGTCATGATACCAACGGCGGCTAATCCAGCAATGCCTAGAATCTGCTTTTTCGTTTTTTGCATACTCTACACTCTTTCTTTTTAGTTTTTATTTTGAACTCGCTAGAGCCACCGCCTCGCAGAATTATCGCTCGCAACGATAATTGCGGCTGCTTGCATCCTATTAGATTATACTAGGGTGCGAGCTTTGCGCTCTTTGCGTTTTCTGATTATGATTATAATCCAGACAATTATGACTGTCAACAGCAAAATCAATAAAACTACGACAAAGATTGGCATAATTGCTACTATGTGCGTCTCACTGATAGTTTGATCAGCGGCCGTGACTGTAAATTCTACATTAAAGATCCCAATAAAAGGCGTACTCTCCCACTTAATGTCAATATCGTGTTCGCTCTCGGGGAAAGACGAAACCGCGCCAGTGTCCTTGTAAAGCTCCTTGCCAAATACGGTTTTGGCTATGTAGGAGTAATAAGCATCAAAGTCGGTATTACCAGTATTTTTGACCTTAGCATGAGCATCGAGACTTCCTCCAAATGTAAAGCGAGTGAAATTATAGTCAAACACTTCTGCTGTCTGACGTGTATCGCCAATTGAGCGACCTTTGATTACCATGCCAGCTTGCGATATGGTTTGGACGCCAGATCCGCCATTATTGGAATTGCTACCTACTGTCTGCGCCCAGATGGCGGCGTATTGTGCGCCACCCGGAACGTCTTCTGGTACGTCTATGCGATACCATATCGTTTGCGATTCACCGGGATTAATGGACTTAATTAATTCTTTTTGATAGCTACCACCCTCGTCGCGAAAAGTCAGCCACCGCGAAATCTGGGTGTATGAGGTAGCCGATTCTTCGGAAAAGTCGACGCCGCCATCATTCTGCACGGCATAAGGCGAAGCATAGATACGATAGGTAAATGGCGCACTACCAATATTGGTTACCTTTACAATACAGCCTTCTTCCATGCTATCGGGACATTCATCAGATTGCTCCGAGATTACTTCACCGCTACGTAACGTTACTGTGCCAGCGGTTGGCGAGAGCTGCAACCAAGTCTCTGGAGTTTGTTGGTCTTCTTCACCTTCGGCGTAGCTTGCCATAGGTAGCATGACGATGCTGCATAACGTCAATACGGTGGCGGCTATGATTTTTGTAATTTTGTGCATATAACTCCTCACTCTTCCCAAAATTGCTAGTTACGTTTATTGGCGATAATTCGAGAAACAATCCAGAAAATAACGCAGAAGATTACTAGTAGTACGACGAAGATGAGCCAAATCGGGCAAAGGAAGACAAGCTTTTCAACTTCTTCGGTCTGATCGAAGAGCTTCACAGTCTGTTTCACGCGGAAAATACCAAGATGAGGCGCACCTTCCCAACTAATTGTATTGAAGCGTCGAGTCTCTGGGAGAATAACTAGCTCATCTGGATCTTCTTCATTAGTATAGACTTCTTCGTCACTAAAGAGTGGGAAAACCTGAAGAGTGTAAGTCGCTACAGCGTGGGTATTACCGGTGTTTTCGACGATAGAAGTAGCGGTGACAGGAGGATTGAATAAAATACTAGGTAATTTGAGATCTTCGATACTGCCAGTCTTGCGAGTATCTCCTGCTACCTGCGTATAGACTACGATACCAACGCGGCGACCGATAGCGATGGAGGAACTTGAAGAATCATTTTTAGCAGAGCTTTCAGCGACGATAGTGCCATACTGGCCACCAGCAGGGACATCCTTTGGTACTTTGATAAAGAATTGGATTTCTCGGCTCTCGCCAGCTTCTAGTGACCCAGAATTAGCTGAAAAAGTTGCCCAGTCAATAATATCATTATATTGGGTGCGTGTTTCAAGGTCGGCAGTATAATCCTCACCAGTCACTCCGTATGGTTCAAATGTGATTTTAAAATCTGTGGGCTCTTTGCCAGTATTTTTGATACTGAACTTCCCTTCGGCCATATCTCCAGGATTAAGATCGCCGAGCTCAATAACCGCAGGTGACATCTCTAGGCCGTAATCTTGAGCACCGTCTTCTGCAAAAGCAGGATAAAAATTCCCTAGTGACGCACAAAGTACAAATGTGATAGCTGCGCAAAATTTACTAATTCGCTGAAAAGTTCTCATTTACCTCCTTATTTGTATTTATTATATAGCACTAAAGTTTAGAAATCAAGCACAAACTAAAACTCCGTCCCTGCGAGAGGACGGAGTTTGCTAGTTGGCCTGTTGTAGGCTTACTAGAATTTTGCAACAGCTGTAAAGATGGCGTCGCCCGTGTAAGTACCAGCGGCTTGGCCAGCGGCAGTAGCTACACCAAAAGTGACTTGAGTAGCATCCGTATTGCCACTTGGAGCACCGTTAGTTTCTTTAACCAGCTGGTCAGCAGTAGTCAATCCAGCATAGTTCTGGAAAGTCTTTGTACCAGCTTTGAGACCCCAAGCCGAAGTGGTGGCGTTTGCTTGTGGTACACCAGCAGCGATAGTGTTGTTTTCACCAGAAGTTAGGTTAACATCGCTAGTCTTGGCATTCAAAGTGTAACCTTTGGTATTGCTAGTAGTAACTGTAAGATCGGTAGTAGCTTCGGCAATATCACCGCCATTGACTGGATTCATATTGAGGCTAGTTTCGCTTGCACTAAGCTCAATCTTGTCAACAACCTGAACGTTTAGATTAATCGTTTCTGGGTTCGCGGCATAGGTAGCGAGTGGCATGGCGGCAACGCCTAGACCAGCAACAACACCTAAAACAGCGACAGCTTTTGACATTTTAGACATAAATTGTTTCTCCTTTGTTTTTTATTTCTGTCTATGACCTTTGTAAGTATTATTATATTGGACGCTTATGATTAAGTCAACGAGATTTTCACAAGTTTATTTAAGAGTTTTCCACATACTACATATGGTATACTGCAGGCATCTACAAAGGTACTGCTACTTTCACCGCTACTGCGAATATCTAGTAGTATAGCGCAAAATTAAAATACATCACCCTCTCGCAGGGGTGATATATTTTGTAGTGATTAAGAGATACCGTAGATGGTCTATCTTTCTATTATAGCACACTTCGATATATAAGTCAATACTATAGGCCTAAAATCGACTTGAGATATTTGCCGGTCGGGGTTTTGCTGTTTTTGGCTAGCTGCTCGGGAGTGCCTTCGGCGACTATTTCGCCACCGTGCAGGCCACCTTCTGGCCCCATATCAATTATCCAGTCCGCCGTCTTGATGACGTGGAGGTTGTGCTCGATGATAATCATAGAGTTCCCACCATCCACCAGCCTCCCAAGAATTTCCAATAAACGCTTCACGTCATCTGTGTGTAGTCCAGTGGTCGGTTCATCGAGAATATATAATGTCTTACCCGTGCTTCTGCGTGATAATTCGGTAGCAAGCTTAATTCTTTGGGCTTCACCACCAGAAAAAGTAGTTGCCGGCTGACCGAGTTTAATGTATCCCAGCCCAACCTCCTGAATGGTCTTTAATTTATTAGCAATTGCTGGGATATTGGCAAAAAATTCAACCGCTTCGTCAATCGTCATGTCGAGTACGTCAGCGATATCTTTGCCTTTGTATTTGATTTCAAGTGCTTCACGATTATAACGTTTGCCATGACAGGTTGGGCAAGTCACATAGACGTCTGGTAGAAAATGCATTTCAATTTTATTCACGCCGTCACCTTGACAATTCTCACAGCGTCCGCCTTTGACATTGAAACTAAAGCGTCCAGCTTTGTAGCCACGCAGCTCGGCTTCGGGCTGACCAGCGAAAAGTTCACGGATTTGGTTAAATACTCCGGTATAAGTCGCAGCGTTTGAACGGGGAGTACGGCCAATTGGTGACTGGTCGATAACGATAGCCTTGTCAAGGAATTCAATACCATCAATTCGATCATGAGTACCAGGTACTGTTTGAGCACGATGCAAACGAGCAAGAAGTTCGTTGGCCAAAATCTCATTTACAAGCGTGGATTTGCCACTACCAGAAACTCCCGAAACCACCGTCATAACACCCAGCGGAAAATGCACGTCGATATTTTTTAGATTGTTCTCGCGTGCGCCGACGACGACTAATTCTTGACCTTTTTTGGGTTTGCGACGCTTCTTGGGAATTGGAATCTCAAGCTTGCCAGACAAATATTTACCTGTAATCGAATCGTCATTCTTGGCGACTTCATCTGGTGTGCCAGCAGCAATTAAATGTCCACCGTTTTTGCCGGCACCAGGCCCAATATCAATAATATAATCCGCTTCGCGCATAGTGTCTTCGTCGTGTTCGACGACTAGGACGGTGTTTTTGAGGTCACGCAGATGTTTGAGAGTAGAAATTAGCTTGTCATTGTCACGTTGATGCAGACCAATGCTAGGCTCATCAAGCACATAAAGCACGCCCTGCAATCCAGAACCAATTTGAGTGGCGAGGCGGATGCGTTGTGCTTCCCCACCAGACAAGGTATTTGCTGCGCGACCAAGTTCGAGATAGCCAAGTCCGACGTCTTGCATAAATTGTACGCGTTCGTGAATCTCTTTTAGAATGGGCTCGGCAATCATAGCTTCGCTCTCGCTAAATTCTAGATCTTTTTGCAAAACTTCTAGAGTCGCATCGACATCGAGATTACACATATCAACGATGTTTAGTCCATGCACGGTTACGGCTAGTACGGCTGGCTTCAGCCTCGCACCATGACAGGTTTGACATTCGTGAACGCGCATGAAACGTTCGATATCTTTTTTGACAAAGTCTGATTCGGACTCACGATGGCGGCGTTCGAGGGTCGGAATTACGCCCTCATAAGTGCTTTGATAAGTCGCACCGTCACCCCATTTCCCATGCCCACCGACATCAACTCTGTATTTTTCGTCACCAGTGCCATAGAGAATTTTTTGCAGAGCTTCTTCTGGTAGATCGCGAATTGGAGTATGGATTGAGAATCCTTGCTTTTTACCAACAGCATCGAGGCGTTTTAGCCACCACGATTCTTGATTGATGCGATTAAATGGACGGATCCCGCCTTCAGCAATAGTTAAATTGGGATTCAAAATTAGATTTGGGTCAATTTCCATACGCGTACCGAGACCAGTACAAGTCGGGCAAGCACCCTGTGGAGCGTTGAAGCTAAACAAGCGTGGCTCGAGCTCGGGGATTAGCTCGTCGGGATGCAATTCGCAAGCGTAACGCTGGGAAAACGTGTAGAGCGTATTACCGGACTGGGTCCGCACTGGTTCCGTCGACACGGTGACACTCTCCGAATCGAGCCCTAACGGGCCGTGATTCGGACCCGCGTCAGCCAAGCTATCAGTGTCCCCCGAACCAGAGACAGACCCAGTCCGGTGATGCGCTTCTATCGTAGTGGAGTTGTCGTTAATTTTGAGTAACTTGATAATCCCCTGCCCGAGATCGAGAGCTTGCTCGATTGAACCAGAAATCCGACTTAGCAAGTCTGGCGAGAGAATGAAACGATCGACGACAATTTCGATATCATGGCGATCATTTTTGTTTAGATCTGGAAATTCGTCAAGTGCATAGACAATACCATCAACGCGCACGCGCGAGAAGCCTTTGGCTTGGTATTGTTCGGAAATATGCATAAAACTGCCTTTTTTCTGGTTGACAATCGGAGCGAGGAGCATCAGCTTGCTACCAAGCGGAAGCTTCATAACTTCGTCGACGATGTCTTCGACGCTGCGGCGGTGAACTTCACGGTGACAAATCGGGCAATGCGGGACGCCGACTCGCGCAAAGAGCAAACGCAAATAATCATAGACTTCGGTAACGGTCGCAACAGTCGAACGCGGATTGCGACTAGTAGATTTCTGATCAATCGAGATCGCTGGACTTAACCCAGTAATACTATCAACATCTGGCTTATCCATAACGCCGAGAAACATTCGCGCGTAGCTAGAAAGGCTCTCGACGTAACGGCGTTGGCCTTCGGCATAAATCGTATCAAAGGCGAGGCTGGATTTCCCACTACCAGAGAGACCGGTGATAATTACAAGTTTGTCGCGCGGAATATCGACGTCGAGATCCTTGAGATTGTGCTGGCGCGCGCCACGAACTTTGATGTAATTATCTTCCATTGCGCTATATATTATACATCAATAATCTTCTGGCTGCAAGCTCTCGTACCAGAGCATCAGTTCTTCGGCGAGATAGGCACAATCTTCGACGGACTTTCCAGCCCACGCTTTGTCATTAGTAAGGTCTTTTTGGATATCTTGTAGCTCCTTGAGAAACTTCGGAGCCTGACGATTTAGGCGTGCGAGGCGATAGTTTTCCCATTTTTCGACTTCGTCGGCAGCGAGGCTAGTAGGATAGTTTTTTGCCTTGTAATGCAAAAGTAGCTCCGGTAGACGCTCGTCCTGGAAATCAGGGTGGAAGTCCGCCAAATCGTCCGCACCATTGTTACGAACTACATTACAAAGACGCCGGTCGTGGTCGTTCAAAAACCCATCGTAGAGGGCAGCTTCAACATCGACTGCGGGCGGGAATTCTGGACGCTCTTCCTGTAATTTTATAATACGCTCAATGAACTCCGGATGAGCCAATAAAGCCTCAAGGTTACGATCAATTTGCTTGCGTGTAAGTCCGATCTTTTCCCAGCCATCATCTTTATCTAGGACTCCCAGTGGGGCGACGGCTGGGCAATGATTGTACTGTAAAGTTTTGACGATAGGAAAGAAGTCAATCTTCACTTTATCGGGATGTGCTTTCTGCCAGCGTGAACCAAATTTTTCGATATAGGTTCCGTCGGCTTCGGCAGCAAGAAGCTCATCGAGATTATAGCGCAAATCAAACACTAGGACATTGTCGTTGCGACCAGCATGAATAGGATAGGCGACAGTAGTCTTCTCAAATTCGGCAGGATATCGACCAGAGGCATAGACAAATGGTTGAGGGTGTTCCAAGTTTACGAGCCGTCCGACCCCACGTTTCCCACGCAAACTATACAAAAAATCAAATAATTGCGGCTGCTTCTGTTTGATTAGCTTCGTGACTTCAACCAGAGCGATAACATCCGCCAAAGCATCGTGGGCATGTTCGTGCTCAATATGGTTAAGTTTCGTCAATAATTCTAGTCGGTTCGTCGGGCGACCTTCGGGTGTAAACGGCCATTCAATCCCTTCGGGGCGCAAAGCTCGCGTCAGTCGCACGACATCTAGCAAATCCCATCGACTGCGACCATCTTGCCACTGCCAAGCATAAGGATCATAAAAATTACGCCAAAGCGTATGGCGCATAAATTCATCATCGAAACGTACGGAATTATAGCCCATAATCGTCGTACTTGGCGTGGCGACTTTTTCAATAAAAAATTGACAAAACTCGCGCTCAGTCATGCCATCTTGCCGTGTTGCTTGCGGAGTAATACCAGTGACCATAATCGCAGCAGGGCTAGGTAAAGTATCATTTGAAAGCTCAACGAGGATATTGTCCGGTTCGCCGATGGGATTAAAGTCGGTATCGGTACGTTGCCCAGCAAACTGCATGATACGATCATTTCTCGGATTTAAGCCTGACGTCTCGAGGTCATAAAAATAAAAACTTTCTTGCATATAGTTTAACTATACCATAAGATATGGCAAAAGCCCTATTGCGTAATATGCAATAGGGCCCTAATGTACATTAGGCATTCCCCGTCTTGAGGAATCTTGCCGATCCCACCGAGACCTTGCCGTCCACAATGGACAGTTGTAGCACGCAGCCGTCATCGTTGGCGAGTGCCTCGAGCTCGGGATTGAGGTCAAATATTACCTCGATTTGTTTCCGAATGCTCTCGTCCTCAGTCTCGTCCAGTAATTTCTCAACCGCAGTTCTGTTGTCCTTACCGGAATCATCCTGTTTTTCTGTAGTTATAGCTACAATATCACGATCTTCAGGAGTTTCTTCTGGTAGGATTGCGGCCGCTGTGGATTTGGCCGCTTCAGCCTCACGCTCAAGTCGTTCGACTAATTCGCACATCTCTGGGTCGATTTCCGGCCAAGCATATTTTTCCCGGCGGTAATCTATAAGTGATACTACCTTCCTACTTTTATATGCTTGGCGACGCAGGGCAATAGCTCGATCACATCGAGCCGCTTTGCGTTCGCTGGCGTTAAGGTGAAAAATGCGTTCCTCAAAGAGTACATCAGCAATATCCTCTCCTGTAAGAACCGCTCGGCCATCTTCGCCTACTGGAAGACGAAGGCGATAACAGTGATGCCCTTCTGCTGAAGTTTGCATCACGAAGTGACTCAGCCTTTCCCTTATATCATTAATGACGTAAGAGAAGACTGTGGTGTTATGATATAGACTCATAGCCCTCCTCCTTTCGTCTATAATACATATTTACATAGAGATAATGCCTAAAATTACCTCTATCTCTCCATTATAGCACACTTTGATATAAAAGTCAATATTTGAGCCGCTTGATAATCTCAACGGCAGCTGAAGCACCTTCACCAGCCGCTGTGACAACTTGTCGTACGCTACCAGAACGAACATCGCCAGCCGCGAATAGTCCCGGAATAGCTGTCTGATATTCGAATTCGGAATCTATGCCCGTGATAATGTAGCCATCGGAATCTAGCACTTCTAGTGATAAGTCCTCGAGAAATTTCGTCGCAGGACGCTTACCAATGAAGACAAAAACATGTTCAAACTGATTTAATGTCTCTGCGTCTGGCTCGATTCCCTCTTGTATTTTGCAATTTTTACAATCATGAAGACACTTTTGCAAATGTTGGTCAGCTTTGACCGGAGAGTGGCTGATCACCGTCAAGCTCTTGGTGCGAGGAGCGAGCACGAGGGCTTCTTGAATCGCAGAATTACCACCACCAATTACAGCAACATCTTTGCCCTCGACTAGGTCAATGTCACAAAGCGCACAATATGATACCGGAGGTTTGATTTCAAACTCCAACCGACGAGGCTCGGAGCCAGTCGCAACTAGGACATTATGCGCTAATACTGGCTCGCCATCAACGATAAGCTCAAAACCATCATCTAGCTTTTTGATACTGGTGCACTCACCATAGTCGACTTCTGCACCGACAGCTTCGGCTTGGTGGCGCATGACTTCGGCTAAATCTTTACCTGCGCCATCGTAACCTGGATAATTAGCAATGTGTGCGATCAGTGCTAATTCTCCACCGATTTCACCACGTTCAAAGACTTTTACCTTGACTCCAGCGCGAGCGGCATAGAGCGCAGCCGTGAGTGCTGCTGGTCCTCCACCGATAATTACCAAGTCCCACATTTCTATTTCCTAGTTACTCATATTGCCATAGTAGGCGTAGTACAACTGAAGATAAATTGCATTTAATTCTTCATTAATCTCGGCAATCTTCTTATCCGTCTCGACCGCAAGGATGATAAACTTCAATGGTGATCCAGTAGTACCACAAATTTCTTGAGAATCACCATAGGCTAAATCGCCAGACATCTCAACTTGGCGTACGCCACCGAGCTTCATGCCAATGACACCTTGATTCCAACCTTCGATCAAACCTACGCTAGGATCAAGTGGAGCTTTGAGGCTGGTAGGGTTCTCATTGTCATTAAGCGAAGAATCAAAAATGTCACCATTTGGACACCAGCCGATGTAGTATGCCGAGTAGTCGGTGTCGTTTTCGGACAAAGTCCTGCCTGTGCCTTCCTTCAAATCTTTGGTTGATAGACCTTCTCCATTTACGGTTTCAGCATTGTAGGCTTTGACATTGGATTTGTATTTTACGAAGTCGCTAAAATACTTGTCCGATAACGGCTTGGCGGCTTCTTCAAGCTCGACGGTCTTGGCGTCATATTCTTCGGTGAGCTTGGCAATTTCTTCATCGCTGCTCGCAGTATTGGAGCTGCTATTGCCATTTAAAACAATCAGAACATAAGTCAAAACTGTCGCCGCAAGTAGCAAAACTGCAATAACTATAATAACGATGCGTTGTTTCCAGCTGGTTTTTAGGGCCTTTTCTTCCATTTTCCTCCTTTAGATTGCCTCGCCACCGGCTTCGGCAGCTACGGCAATAATTCTATTCATTATATCAGCGATTTCTTCAGAATTCAAAGTTTTTTGCGGATCCGAGAATTTGATGCGGAAAGAGAGGTTTTTGCGCGATGTATCGTCGTCTTGATATATTGAGACTGGTGTTAGCGAGTAGATTAATCCCTGTTTATCTAGAAAATCCGCCAATGCTTGATCAATGCGACCAAATGGGGTCTCGGAGTCCACCCGCAAAGTAATATCACGCTCGACAAATGGAAAACGCGACAATTTGAGATCAACTTTGAGACTGCGTGGGGCCTCAACGAGTTTGTCCAGAGAAAGTTCAAGGGCTGAAATTGGTTGCTGGAGCTTAAAATTCTCTAACACCGAGACTTTAACTTCGCCAAAGGCGCCAACGACCTGACCAGCAACGATGACTTCTACCGAACGTTTTGGCTCAAGATAGGGGTGATGTGAGGCGACTGTAGGCGAAATAGCAATATACTCAACTGGAAGTTTTAGCTGATTGAAAAGTGCTAATACTTTTGCTTTTAGATCGTAATAATCACCAAGATTTACAATTCCAAGATGCATTTTGGTGATTGGCGTATGATCATCATTCAGACCAGAAGATTTGCGGGCAATCTGATTCATTTCGTAAAGACAGAAATTATGATGGCCGGATTTGATGTTTTCGCGTACTTTATCTAGCAGGCTGGGTACTATTTCTGGTCGGAAACATTGCAATTCGGGCGAAATTGAGTTGGTAATTTCATAGCAATCATCGGGATCACGATTGACTTTTTCTATGAGTGCTCGGCTAACAAAAGAATAAGTTAAGAGCTCATTCATGGCTAATTGATCCGACAAGATGCTACGAAGCTCGTCTTTTAATTTGATCAGTGGGTCAATTTCAGCTTCTAGGAATGGTCGATTCGGTAAAACCAACGGAATATTGTCATACCCCAACAAACGTCCGACTTCTTCAATGATGTCTTCTGGAATATGAATGTCAGTACGCCAAGCAGGAGAGGTTATTTCTAGATGAGCATCACACGGAACTTTGACTTTGAAGCCGACATTTTCCAATGTAGTAGCAATCGTATCCGCATCGTAATCAGTACCGAGCAAACTATTGATTCTTTCTGTTGTGATTTTTACAACAGTTACTTTTTCCTCGCCTGGATAATCGTCGGCAAACGCCAATACATCGACTCCCAGTCGCCGAATAGCTTCTTCGAGAACTGGCATAGTCATAGCGGTCGGCTGTCCTTTGGTGAACCGTGTAATCGCTTCAGAGAAGATCCCGTGCGCCATTTGGGTTTTGCGTAAATTATATAGTGAGAAAGTTGCGCTCTCGAGAACAACGCGTTTTGTGCTGGCGTCGATTTCGGTATTTTTCCCACCCATTGCTCCAGCTAATGCTACTGGAACATTATTAGATGTAATCAAAATGTCATCAGTAATGCACTTGATAGTTTTGCCGTCAAGCAGTTGCAGCTCTTCGCCGTCTTCTGCTGCGCGAACAATTATCTTTGGAGTTTTGCTACCGCCAACAGCCACAAGTTTGTCGTAATCAAAAGCGTGGAGCGGCTGACCGGTCTCAAGCATAATCATATTCGTCAAATCAACCATTGGATCAATCGCACGCATACCAGATTTGGCAAGGAAAACGGCGGATTTGGTCAAATATTTGCTGGGCTGATTGTCCTTCAAATCAAAAACGGCACAAGAATAACGCGGGCATAGTACTGAATCCTGGATTTTGACTTCTAGGGGTAAGTCAGAAATACTTTTTAGGCTCTCACTATGTGCAAAAGCTTCTGGTTCTACAAACTTAATGCCTAATATGCCAGCAACCTCACGCGCAAAGCCGATGATACCAAAACAGTCTGGGCGGTGAGTTAGTGATTTATTTTCGACGTCAAGAATAATGTCGTTAAGCCCAAAAATCTCTGCAAAGTCGTCACCAGGCTGGGCAAATTTAGGATCGATTTCGGCGATAGACTTGTGCTCATTATCTAGGCCGAGTTCGTCAGCTCCAGCTAGCATACCATTTGACTCATATCCCCGTAACTTACGCACAGTTAATTTAAAATTCTCATTACCGTAAGTTTCGGGGACGATCGCTCCTGGTGTAATCCAGACTGCTAGCATACCAGCATAGACATTTGGCGCGCCACAGACTACCTGCACAAGACCATTCTCGAGCTGATTAAAATCTTGGTTATGAATACCGGCATCAATCTGACAAAGGTGAAGGTGGGTATCGGGTATCGGTTCGCAACTCACAACTTTAGCAATGTAAATCCCTTGATAACGTGGGGTCAGGTCGATGACTTCTTCGATTTCTACCAAACGCGACCCAATTAGTGAAATAAGTTCTGCGTCCGTAATCCCGTCTGGGATTTGGACATACTCTTTAACTTTATTTAACGAAATACGCATCTAAAATTCCTCCAAAAAGTCAAGTTTGCCAGATTCAAAATAACGCACATCACCAAGCCCATATTTTAACATCGCAAGGCGATCAATGCCTCCACCCCAAGCGAATCCGCTGTAGGTTTCTGGATTGATACCGGCAGCCTTGAGGACATTAGGATGAATCATGCCGCAACCGCCCATTTCAAGCCAACCTTTTCCGCCAAGCGAAGCGGGTTTTTCAATCAAAAATTCGGCTGATGGCTCGGTAAATGGGAAGTAGCCTGGTTGAGTCTTAAGATTAAGCTTTTGACCGTAATAGGACTCAAAGAAATGTTTCAAAATACCGAAAAGCTGGCCCATATTGGCATCTTTGGATACAAATACGCCTTCACACTGATAAAAGGTATGTTCGTGAGTAGCATCGGCGTCTTCATTGCGAAAGACGCGGCCAGGTATGGCGACAGCGATCTTTCCGCCGTCCGCAAGGCGATGCTGGTATTTTTTGAGTGCGCGATGTTGCATAGTAGAAGTGTGCGCAGGCGGGATAAACCCCTCACTAGTGCGAAAGGTGTCATAACCATCGCGAGCAGGATGTTCTTTGGGGAAATTCAAGCTGTCAAACATATGAAATTCATCATCAAGCTGACGCGATTCCATAATATCAAATCCCATTTCCGAGTAAATACTGATTACGCGCTCTAGCTCTGTCATCAGTGGATGTTTTGAACCACGTTTAATTGTGGGAATAGGCTGGTTAGGAGCGCAAGGCGCAGAGACGTCGATTGGAGTGATTTTTTCATTTTTTTCTGCCGCTTCGGCTGCAGCGATAGCAGAAAGGATTTGTTGTTTCTGGGCATTCAAATCACGCCCAAACTCTCCTCTTTGTTCTGGCGGTAAAGTTTTGATTTTGGCGTACTCAGAGTTTAGACCCTTGAGCTTTTCTCGCAATTTCTCTATTTCGGACATATATATATTATAGCATAGGACTTCGCCCGAGAGATAATTGCATCGTGATTCAGGATAGATTTCGCGCTAGATAAAGAAAATTCCGATAAGCGAAAGGATGGCGAGGACAATCAAGACAATCCAAACCCACGTGAATTTATTGGTTTTTTGAGTGTCTTTAGAATAATCAGAGGTATCAGCATCTTCCAAGTCACGACGAGACTGCTGGGCGCGTGCGCGCAAATCGGCAGAAATACGGCGGTTGATTTCTGTATTATCATTAGTGTCTTTGGTCATCATGATACCCATAACTTATCCTTTACTTTTACCTTGCGCTTATTTTTACTTCCCAATTGTAACATAGGTGTGATATAATGCGAAGGAATATTAGTGTTAAGGAGGTTATAAATGGCAAATCAAAAGCCAAAGAAGACAACCGCAAAGAAGTCTTCAAATAAACCAGAGAACAAGAAGGAAGTTGTTGCAACGCCAGCCGCCAAGACCGACAGCGTTAAACCTTCTTCTAAAGGTTTCTTCGCACGCAAGTGTGATGCAAACGAAAATATTTTAACAATCTTTAAATCGAGCAAAATTTGGGGCGCATTGGTCGGCGAGCTAGTCGGTACGATGTTGGTAGTTATGTTACTACTGACACTGGGCGTACAACCGCTCTACTTGATTTTTGCAATTATCGGTGTTTATATCGCGATTGTGGGAATTTCTGGTGCCAATTTGAATCCGTTAGTGACCGTTGGTATGATGGCAACGCGTCGTATGTCGGCTATTCGTGGCGTGCTTTATATCCTAGCGCAGGTATTGGGTGCTTGGATCGGATTGATTATCGTTAATGCTTTCCGACTAGGTAGCGGTACTGCTTCCGAACTGCCGATGATGGCCGAGATTAGTGGCGATGTCTTTTGGACAGTAGCACTAGTTGAGCTATTAGGTGCTATCGTGATTGCTTTCTGCTATGCACGTGGACTACGTTTTGCACGCAAGAGTCCAGTTACTTTTGCGCTCGCCGTTACTAGTGGTATGACGCTTGCAATTATCTTCGGGATTGTGATTACACAGAGCTTCTTTGGTTTGATGGATAGCTTTATCTTCAACCCAGCGGCTGCTTTGATGTATCAGATTTTGCCAACAACGGCAGAAAACTTTGGCGAATTGGCCGGTCTAGCTGGCTTGGCCCTACTAGCTTACGTCATTGTTCCGATGATCGGCGGAGTGATCGGGTTCTTCATCTCGGATATTGCTACAAAGCTGTCTGCCGGTGGCTACAGCTGCGACGATTACGATTGCGAGGAATAAAACTCTACGCAAGCAATAATTTGTGGAATAGTGTCTCGACGAGAGGCACTATTTTTATGAATCACGGTATGCTATAATATTTATGTTATGGTAGAAAAATCCGCAGGGGAAGACAAAAACATTGAGCCAGTAAGCATTGAAAAAAATACAAAAAAGAAGGACGAGAATCCCAAGTCTAGACGATACAAGCACCCAATGCCTGGAGTGCTAAGGGTGCTTTCTTCGGGAATGTTTTTGTTAGTGGTCTCGATTTTGATTACATGGTATGTGTTGTGGCGAGGGTTCAACTGTGATAATGAGGCGTTAGGGGCATTTATTCGTGATAAGACTGGTCTTTTTAGCTATAGCTGTTTGATCATCTTCCTACTAACAACGACTTTGGCAGCTTTTTTGTGGCGGCCTTTCTTAGCAGCAGGGATTGTATTTTCGATTGCAAGTGCCCTGACTTACGCACACATACAGAAGTTAGAGGTGCGGGCGACACCACTTCTGCCGGAGGATTTATTGATGGCAGATCAGATGGGAGAGCTGGAGAGTTTTATTGATGTCGGCGATATAGTGCGTCTGGTCGCAGGAATTTGTTTCGTTTTGCTCGGCTGTGGGTTATTGGAGCACTTTTTGAGGCGTGTCATCGGGCGAGATAGGAAGGCGTTGCCATTTTGGGATCGAATTGCGTTGATCCCTAGATTAGCGGTTGGTTTTACTTCTCTAGCAATACTCGTAATGTTGGCGGCACCAGTTATGCAACAGGATGCGAGCAAAATAGACCCTGAATGGCTTGATACGAATTTAGACTTCGTTGCTTGGCGACAATGGGAAAATTACGGCAAGAATGGTTTTGTGATTGGGTTTTTATATAATTTATCGTCATTAAGGCTCAAGGAGCCAGAGGGCTATAGTCGCGAACGAGTAGCAGAGATTTATGAAGAGTATGAGGCGGACAAAGAAAAAGATGCCGACAGGAAACCATTAAGCGAATTAGTCGACAATCTGATTGTCGTACTGAGTGAGAGTTCATATGATCCCGCCGTATTAGGTGAACGCTATGCAAACTCGGGGGGTGATGTGACGCCAAATTTGCATAAACTTTTCAAAGAATACCCCAGCGGATACATGTATTCACCTGAATATGGCGGTGGCACAGCTAATGTCGAATTTGCAGTATTGACTGGGTTGTCTAACGCTTGGCTGAATACAACACCGTACGTCTCTTCGCTTGCAAAGGCAAAAACTGTTGAAGGAATAGCTAGTCTAGCAAAGGCTAATGGCTTCGAGAACACGGCCATACATTCGTATTATGGTACGATGTATAAGCGAGATTTTGTTTATAATAATATGCTGTTTGACGATTTTATTGATGTTGAGGGCATGCAACATCGCGAACACGAATATTTGAGCGAGTATATAAATGACCGGTCGGTTTATCAAGAAGCACTAGATGTTTTACGCAATGGGGATGGAAAGAAAATGCTGAATTTAGTAACGATGCAAAACCATGCTCCATATAATTTTGCAAAGTATCCCGAAACTAATTTCCCTATCAAAAATCCGGGCGGAGTAATTAATGTCTCATATACGGAAGCATCGTATGAAAGTCTGTACCATGCTGATGAGTATCTGGGCGAGTTCATTGAGGGACTAGACAAGCTAGAGGGCAAGACCGTGATGCTATGGTACGGCGATCATGCTGCTGGGGTGTTGAGGGATTATGCGGAATCTGGGGATCCTGAATTGGTAAACCTAACGCATCTGACGCCGTATTTTGTGTATGCGAATTTTGGACTAAATGATCTATATACGGAAGAAGAAATTGCTGAATGGAATAAAGAACTGGGGTTTGATTTCCCGACAAAAGGCGTGGATTTGCCGACCGTGACGCCAAATTGTTTGTCAAATATTATGTATAACTTGCTAGGAGCAGAAAAGCCAGTACTGGGATACGTATTAGATGAGGTGTGTAGCAATATAGACACGGCGATACTAGCGCCATCGTACCATCAAGAAAGCGGATTGCCAGAGAATAAACTCGCGGAAGATTACGAGCTCCTTAGCTACGATCTACTGGGTGGGAAGTATTATTGGCGGGATTTGGAAAAGAAATAAGCGGCGTAGACAGAGTTCTGGAACTCTACCTGTTCTTCGGAAACAAGGCCTGTTCTGGAGCAGTAATGACTGTTTGTGCCGTAAATATCTCAATGATTTTGCCTGCCGTATCTGGTAGGAATGGTACTAGTAATTTTGCAACTTCAAGCAAAGATTCGACTAGCGCATGCAAAACCTCTTCTAGTTTACTAGTTTCGCCATTTTTGGCTAATTCCCAAGGTTTCTGCTGGTCGATTGTACGGTTTATATCCTGCACCCTTCCCCAAGCATAATCGAGGGCTTTAGTAAATTCATAATTCCCCATTAAATCGAGATATTCCGGCGATAGCTCATTTGAGCAATCACAACCTTTGATCTGATTCTTGTGACAAAGTGTGGCGAGCCTCTGAACGAGATTGCCGAGATCATTAGCAAGTTCGTTATTGTAGGCGTCTTCGAATTTTTCCCACGTAAAATCAGAATCAGCGAAGGTATCAACATGACGCAAGAAATAGTAGCGGAAAGCTTCTACTCCATGTTCATCGATTACCTCTAGCGGATCTACAACATTACCAATACTCTTGCTCATTTTTTGACCATCAGCGAGAACATAGCCATGCGATACGATGTGCTCTGGAAGAGGCAAGTCGAGTCCCAGCAGAATTGCCGGCCAAGTAATAGCATGAAAGCGCAAAATATCCTTGCCAATAAATTGCGTATCTGCTGGCCAAAAGTCAGAAATGTCGTTATCCGGGTAGCCCAAAACTGTGATATAGTTGCTCAAGGCATCAAGCCAAACATACATGACTTGCGAATCATCATCAGGGACTGGTACACCCCAGCTGAGTTGCCCAACAGGGCGCGAGATAGAAATGTCAGGGGCATCATCAAGGAGACGTAAAACTTCTTTCTTGCGAAATTCAGGAAGAATTTGCATTTTATCGCGCTCAATTTGGTCGCGAATTTCGTCTTTAAAATCAGAAATCCGCAAATAATAATTCTTTTCGGTCAATTTTTCATAAGGTTTTTGGTGGTCCGGGCAACAGCCATGATTCTCTTCGTATTCTTTTGCCGTAACGAAGCGTTCGCAGCCTTCACAATACCAACCGTTATAGTCTGCCGAGTAGATGTGCGGGGTAAGTTTTCGCCATATTTCTTGACAACGACGCACGTGATCAGGATCAGTGGTACGGATTATGTCAGAATAACTAATATTGAGCTTTTGAACAAAATCTTGGAATTTTTTTGAGTTGAGGGTAGCATATTCTTCTACTGACATGCCATTCTTGGCTGCGGTACTAAAAACTTTATTACCATGTTCATCGGTACCGATTTGAAAACGCACTTCATCACCCAAACTGCGGCGAAAACGTGCATAGGCATCTGCCAATAGATAATCCATCGCATGGCCAATATGCGGATTACCATTAACATAAGGTATTGCGGTACAAATATAAACTTTTGACATGATATACTTATTATACTACAAAAAATCCCCCGAATGGAGGATCTTTTGCTAATAGCTCTAAGCTATTCAGTACTACAGTTAAAACCGGAAGCTACGTAATGCGCTTCGACGCCACTAATGGACAAATCCTGATCGACGGCGCCCTCGCCATAAATTAGGCCTTGTGCGACGCTGTCAGTCAAATCTGTACCTTCGATTAATTTATAGGTTGATTTCATTGTGCTGCCCTCAATCGCCTGCTCGCCGACTAATACGCCTTGTGTATTGAATGAAGCGGCGAAGTTATCGCGTGCGACATTAGCATCGCCCTCGTTATCAAGAGTTGCGTCATAATTGAACTCGATTGAGCTTAATTTATCATTAGTGTAATCAGCTACAACTGCGACGTTACCAATTACCTCATGATCGTAACCGATGAGATAATTAAAATCGCTAGATTTGGTGCAAGTGAGAATCTGCATAGAATCGTCCGTATTGTCTTCGGAGATGCTAGGAACATAAACAACCTTCGGGTTATCTAATGCCTTGAAATAAAGAACTGCAAAAACGATAGCAGCGATAACCCCCAGTACAGCGATAGCCGCTAGTAGGATTGTCAGAGTATTGGAGCCGGCAGGTTTTTTCATTTTTGGCGCAGCAGTAGGCTGAACAGGAGGAGCCATTGTTGGTGCGGATGCCGGCATTGATGTGGGCGTAGGATTAGGTGATGCTACCGGTGTAGCGGTAGAGGCCGAAGAAGCATGAGGTGTAGTAGAAGCAGAGCCAGGTGCGGTTGTAGGGGCAGCTACTGGCGTCGTCTGTTCATTGCTAGTAGCACTGGGCTGTGAAAATGGATTATACGGAGCTTGTGCAGGTGCACTGCTAGCTGCAGTATCAAGTGGGTCACTAGGGCTTGGAGAGAGCGGATTAGTCGGAGCCGGAGCGACATCCGCTGGTACGGAAGTTACGCTACCGATTGAGCCTGGTACTGGTGCAGCCGGCACCAGAGGCTCTTCAATTGTTGGTGGGGCAAAGGGGTTTTCTGCAGGTGCACTATCAGTCGTGATACCATCAAGCCCAGAGACAGCCGAAAGATCTGTTGATATCGGAGACGTTAGGTCCGAGCTATCTGCTGGAGCGGGTGACGCTCCTAGATTTGGTATGCCCGAGTTTGTTAATGGATTGTTATCTTCAGGGTTCATTCTGCCTCCCTTTTGCCTACTTTCATTATTTTAATTTGTTCTATTTTTGTGGTTTATACCTAGTTCTGATTTTATTTTAACGCTTATGCTACGATAAAGCAAGCACTTTTTTACTTCATAGCTCTTGCCAACTCTTCCCAATCTATTAGTTCAAGGTCTTGGGCACGGGCATTAGGACTGATACCATTTTTAAATAGAATTTCCTGCCATGCTTCTCGCGTATTGCCATATCCGGTAAGATTATGAATTAGTTTCTTGCGTGGGCTCGAAAAACCACGTTTAGCAAGCTTGACCGCTTCCGGCGATAGAATCTTCTCCTGAAGCGGAGTCAATATAATGACTTGGCTGTCTACTTTGGGCGGAGGCGTAAATTCTGCCGCTTTGACGACTGGGCCTAGTTCGACTTCGGCCCGGTTCTGTACGCTGACTGACAAAAAGGTATGGGAGCCAGGTTCGGCAGCAATACGTTCGGCGACTTCTTTTTGAATTAGTAATACAATGCGACGGGGAGATGGTGTGGCATTTAGTAAATGTCGGATAATTGGCGAAGTAATGTAATAAGGAATATTCCCAACTACAACATAGTTGTCAGTCTTTACAGTTACAGACAATTTTACTTGCAAGATATCATCATGAATAACTTCGAGATTTGTATTGGGGAAAGATTTGGGTAGATTTGTCGCTAAACGCTCATCAAATTCAACCGCAATCACTTTTGAAAAACGTTTCAATAAACTAGAGGTCAGAGTACCAAGACCAGGCCCGATTTCAAGGCATACAGTCTCTGCGTCGGCGCCGTCTCGTGCGAGATTGGCAATTTCATCAAGTATGGCACGATTTTTGAGCCAGTGTTGGCCGAGCGACTTGTTGTTTTTCATTTTAGTACCAATGGTGTTCCCACCACCAGTTCATCGCGTTCTGCCAGCCACCATAACGACCATTGACATAATTGATCATCCAGCGAATTTGGGTCACCGGATTAGTTTCCCAGTCAGCACCAGCAGAGTTCATTTTGTTTCCTGGTTTGGCCTGCGGAATACCGTAAGCGCCAGAGGGGTTTGCTGCATCCACGCGGCAGCCAGATTCATGATAGATCAGCTCAAGTGCCACCGATAGATCGTTTTCTGACACACCAGCTTCACGTGCCCAATTGGCACACTGCTGGCGTTCGGGCGAGATAGAAGCTTTGGCACCGACAATGACGATTTCTGGTACCGGTTCAAGTTTTACTTCTTCGGAGATAAGCTTGCGTGAAACTTCAACATTATTTTCGAATTGCACTTCGTAAACTTTGGTACGACGACCTTCCGCGCCGGCTTGTTCGAGCTGGCGTTCGCCTTTAGCAAGATTATAGTCGTAACGGGTCTCGGTCGGATAGGCAATAGCTTCGTCTTCGGTCACGGTGCGACCGCCGTTGCGCTCGATCTGATAAGTAGAGACTGCCCCAGCCTCCAGAAAATTATCATTGATTTTGGTATTAATCTCATCCCCATCATAAACCGTCACCCCAGCTTCACGCATGATTTGTTTGGGGTCATAGCTAGCAGTCATGATGTATTGTCGCTTGGAGCCATCGATGACAAGTGCCGGTCGAGCACGATAGATGTTAATATTGTAGTCAACGCCGCCCATTTCGGTATCAAGTGCTGGCTCGACGATATCGACGTCATTTAGCTCAATATTGGCTCGTTCAAGGACCTCTTTTACTGTAGAAGCTGATGTTTTGACCGTCAAAAACGAACCATCATCATGAATGGTGACAAAGTGCGGCTCAACTTCGCTAGTTTCGTCTTCCGCAAAAACAAAATCGCTGCGCGTGCTACATGCGGCCACCAAAAACAGCCCCATGACGACTAGCAACGCCGCACAGCAAAAATTTCTCAATTTGGTTTGCAATTTCATCATTGCAATGTCATTATATCAAAGAAGCAGCAAAAAGTCAAGTTTTTAGCATAAACTACTTCAAAAATGCATATTTATTAAGAGATATGTTATATTGATAATATGTCAGAGAGGTTAAAAGGCCCTAATTCGGGTGAAGTTCAGGTGCCAGCGGAGCGTTTTCGGGTAGATCCGCAGGATTATCCTATTTTGAAGAAGCAATATGAGCTAGATGATCGTTGGGGGAATAATACTCGTCATACTTGGAATATTGATAAAACAGCGAGCACTTATGTGACGGATACAGCGAATTTGATCGCAACACTTGATGGTACTTCGACAGAGTATGAGGATAACGCAGAATTGCCAAGACCAGACCATGTGATCTACCTGGACAAGTCAGCGCGTCCGGTAAGCTGGTTTGTCAACGTTTTCTGGGATACTTTCTCAGAAAACGAGCGGCCCGCTCACTCTTACCTCAACATTGATCGACAACCGTGGTTGCGCCGTAGTGGGTTGGTATTAGATGCAAATGGCTATATCACCGATCCCGATGGTTCACAACACCGCAGCAAACCCAGCGATTTCAAGATTGAGAATATTCCGAAGGATGATTTTGCTAGGATTCGGGCACTTTATATTGATGGCGGTATAGAGGAAGAAGATGCCGAAAAGATCATGCATACGCCGTCAAAGTTAGATGGGAAAAATATTTTGATTGTTGATGAAGTAAAACGTTCGGGAGCAACGTTAGATATTGCGCAGCAATTAATTGAAAGGGCGTTCCCCGAAGCGGCTAGTGTGCGCGGAGCTTATTTTTGGAAAAGTGGCGCGAAGGTAAGTCCAGACGGGGAGGAATCCCAGATGTTGAGCGTGCCGATTTGGTATGATTCTACAAGGGAGGAAGGTAGAGGAATTGGCGATATCGAACCAGGTTTCTACGAGCGGAGATTTGAAAAATGGCAAAATCCTAGAGCTAGAGCACAGAAATTTGGTTCTCTTGTGTTGAGTTCGATGGTAGATTTAAGGACCGAGCCTGGCAATAGGTCGAGAGAATTAATGCGTGAAATTAAGCAAATGAAACAAGATTTTGAAGATGGGAAAATCTTAATGCGCTTCCCGGATAATTATGATGGAGATCGGATGGAAGCGTATATTGAGGCGACGGGATTGCGACTTGCTCCAGCCAGCGATAAGTCGCTGGATACCTATGCAAATGTCGCACGAGCGATCGACTCACGGATGCCAGAAGAATAGAAAAAGACCCCGTTAGGGGCCCTGCGGGCATCATTCGTTCAGATTATTATATCGCAATAAAATTGCATCGAATTCTGGACGCCCATAGTTAATATGTACTTCGCCCAAAACTGGGCATTTTAGAGTAGCCTCAAACTTCGCAACAAAGGAGTTAGGGTATTCCTCTTTCCAGGTCCACCTGGCTTCGATATTGTAAGATTCTTGAGTTGTCTCATCGATCAGACCGACAAAATTAGTAGTTTGACCGACTCTGATGTCCTCAAATTTTACCCTAGCATCTCCTGTGAAACGAAGTGTAATGATCCCCGTGAGACCATCTGGTATTCTTGTGCCAGACAAAGACCTCGCCCCCTATCATAAGCTGACCATTTCGAGTTTCAGTGCTATGGCTGTAAGCCTGCACTCTTTCTATTGTAGCATACTCGGCTCAAAAAGTCAATATTTTTCCGATAGATTTCTATCTTTGGCAACCGTAAGAAATATTATCCTTCAAAAACTGGCACATCGTCAGGAAAAGGGTCAAAATCTTGGTCCAAATCGCTGTCAAAACCGTCGAAATCTCCACTTTCATTCCCCGTACTGCCAAATTCCCCATCGGGGTCACCGCCCAGAATACCAAGACTGCCGACGCTCAAACCCGCATTGCTTCCGTCAATATCGAAGGCACCCGATTCGCCAAAATTCCCCGAACCGTAAGGATTATAGCCTAGTTCAAGCAGGAATTGTGACGGCTCGTTGTAGGTCCTACCGCCGAAGGCATAGCGAGAACTGGCAAAAGTCAGGAAAAGGTCATGCATCGCGCGTGTCATGCCCACATAAGCCAGACGACGCTCTTCTTCAAGAGCTTCCTCTGAACCATCCGAGCGACTGCTGGGAAAGAGCCCTTCTTCAAGACCAACCATAAAAACCACTGGGAACTCAAGGCCTTTTGCAGCATGTAAGGTCATAAGTGATACGGAATTTTTGGAGGTCGCCTCATCAGCCGAGCTCAAGAGAGCAGCATCAGCCAAAAAATCATCAAGCGTATCGTAAGCACTAGCATTGCTGGCCAAAACCTCAAGGTTCTGCATACGTTCGGTGCCTTCGGGAGTTTCGCTGTGGAGAAGCCCTGCAAAATCAAAATATTTTATAGTGTGTTCGACAACTTCAGCTGGCGGCGTCATGACCGTAGCACCAGCGAGAATCTCGGCAGCTTCAGCTCCTAGCACATCTGATAGAGCAGTCGCTTCTTTTTCTTGAGAATAGTAATCGTCAATGTAGTTTGCTAGCCGCATCATACTAGTCTTGGCGCGAGCACTTAAACTCTCGGCAGCCATACGCAAATCGGCTTCCGGATTAGCATCAAAAAGTTGGAAAATTTTTTCTAATGACATTTGTCCAACGCCAGAGAGGACATTTTTGGCGGCACGTTCAAGACTAACACGGTCATGCGGGTTGATAAGTAAACGTAGTAAAGCAACGACATCTTTGACTTCTTTGCGATCATAAAAACGTACGCCGCCAATGATTTTGTAAGGAATATGACGCATGATAAAAGCTTTCTCAAAAGCATAGGACTGGGCGTTAGTGCGATAAAGTACCGCAAAATCGCTAAATTCGTGCTGCGATTTCAGGCGCGTAATCTGGCGAGTAACATAATCAGCTTCAGCATTTTCATCCATAGTAGCTTCGATTGTAATTGGGCTACCTTTGCCAGCTTCGGTAAAAAGAGTTTTTTCGGTACGAGTTTTGTTTTGGTTGATGATCTGCTGGGAGGCAGCGAGAATATTGCCAGTGCTGCGATAATTTTGCTCAAGTTTGATAACTTTGGCACCAGGAAAATCGCGTTCAAAATTTAAAATGTTAGTAAAATCGGCTCCCCGCCAGGAATATATCGACTGCCAGTCGTCACCGACGACACAAATATTGCGTTCTGCGTTGACAAGATATTTAATTAGGCGATACTGGATAGCGTTAGTATCCTGATATTCATCAATGAGAATGTGACGAAAACGTTGCTGCCATTTCTGGCGCACGGCAGCGTTGTCGTGTAGGAGTTGAGCGGTTTTGAGCAATAAATCCTCAAAATCAAGCGCAGCGGCAGCGGTTTTTTCGAGCTCATATTGGGCGAAAACTTCGGCGGCGAATTTTTGGTTGGGGTAGATGGCTTCTTTCTCGGCATCTGCAGGCGTAAGACCAGCGGTTTGCCAGCTCGAAATCTGGCTATGGACGGACTTGGGCGTATTTTTTTTCTCGCTAGAAAGTTTCATATTGCGCATAATGCGGCGGATGAGAGTTAGCTGGTCATCTGAATCGTAAATAGTAAAATTCCGGCTAATACCGGCAGCGAGATATTCAATCCGCAAAATCCGCACACAAATACCGTGAAAGGTCCCCATATAAGGCATGAAGCTACGCGGAGGCTCACCAGAACTGAAGCTAAAACTAGCTTCATCCAGAGTATGTTTTAAAAGTTTCCAAAGACGGGAACGCATTTCGCGAGCAGCTTTGTTGGTAAAAGTGACGGCCAAAATCTCATTCGGACGCGTACCGTGCGCTATGAGATTGGCGATGCGATGAGTCAGAACTTTAGTTTTGCCAGAGCCAGCTCCAGCCAAGACGAGCACCGGGCCGTTTAACGTTTCGACAGCGTCCTGTTGAGCTGGGTTTAAACCTCCGAGAATTGGATTCATTATATGATTATAACACAGATTAGGCACAGAGATATGGGTCTAATCACAGGAGGCTTCACCATCAAAAATGCGACTATCTGCTAGTCGCTAAACTGAACAATCCCTTAATCGAGAAATTGCGCAAATAGCCGCACTCTCCTCTCGATCGGGGCGTTCAATGATTATTCAGTTTAGCATTTTCATTATAACATGTTTAAGGCAAAAAGATAATGAAAATTATTCATTTATCAAGCGTTCACTATAACGCATACGTGAAGCAGAATGGCGTACGCGACGACGATGATGGCGCATATAGATGAGATAGTAAGCAATTCCCATCTGGATGATGGTAATAGCTGCGGACACTCCCAACATGCAAGGGATGCCAACGGCATAAGTAATACCGCAAAGCAGCATCCCAACGGCTTCGCCGCTTACAGTCATGACATATTTGAGTGTACTGTAGCCAAATTGATGGCGGTTGTCAACGAGATTAATATAATAGCCATCACTGACATCTTCGTAAGCGGTCGAAATCAGAATTGACCAGGTGATCGCCAGCAGTGAAATAAATGGATCATCCGCAACGACAGCGATAACGTAGGCGACGAGGCGGATGCCGAATTTTAGAGTCATGGTGATATAGTCGTTTTTGGGTGTAAAATAGTGCAAAGCGAGAACACCGATAATATCCGATAAAAGACCGACGATAAGGAGGAAATTCGTCGCGATGCCGACCGAAAAATTGAGATAGTTGGTCAAGACAAGCATCTTAAGCCCCAATGCGCAAGCAAAGGAAGTTGCAGCGAAGAAAGCATACATCATATAGAATACTTGCAGACGGCTACGCAAGATATATTTGGCAATGGAGGAGCAACGTGCGGTGGTTTTTTCGGTAGTTTTGACCTTGAGTCGCAGCATCATAATGATTGCTGGTGCAAGGAAGATTAAGGAAACGAGAAGACAAATATTGTAATCCACGATTATTCCGAAAAATTGTTGCCCAATTATCAAGCCACCAACGAGAATGCCAAGATCGCGGAAGAGGTACTCGACTAATTTGCGTTTGCTGTAAACTTGGTTGCTCTTAATAGCCATCGTAATCAATGGATAAACACTAATTACGATTAAGTAGCTAGTCAAAACATCAATGATTATGCAAAGGTTGATCAGGGCAGTACTAGCAGTCGTGTCAAGCCCCAGCAATAGTGATAGGAAAGAAAATTTAACAATCAAGACTGCTGACATAAAGGCTTTGAGATGGCGCGCTTTAACAAAGACACCGACAAGTACCACCCCTGCAACGCTAATGAAAGTAGCGATACTAGTTACTGTGCTAACATCAGTAGCAGAGAACCCGTTGTCTTGGAGCCAGAGTTGACGAAAATTCTCCCAAAGACCGACTGAAATACTGAAAAAAGCAAGCATCGCCAAAATCTTACGCTCTAATCGACGTTTATTGGACCCAAATCGGTGTTTTTTCATTTTTCTATTGACTTTTTATCTTATATGTGATATAATGAGAAGATGTACTCACTTCTATCATCCAAATACGACCTTTTGTTCTAGTTTAGCATAAAAAGTTTCGGATGGCAAAATATTTAGTGTCTGGGGCTATTCCAGTATAGCCTTAATTCTACGGACACCGGCACTGGAGCTTTCTTCTTTGGTAATTCTGAACTTGCCCAGCTCACCAGTACGCTTGACGTGAGGGCCACCGCAGATTTCGACAGATACACAATTGGCGAGGGCTGGTCGCTCCTGAGGAGCTTCACCCGAGCCACCAATCATATATACCGTTACGCGGTCGGGGTAGCGGTCACGGAAGCTACCATGTGCGTGTAGCTCGTCAAAGGCGTAATCTTTATCGTATTCAGCAAATACTACCGGCAGGTCTGCTTCGATCCACTGATTGACCTGGTTTTCGACGCGTTCAAGCTCTTCTTTGGTCAGTTTGTGGTCAATACTAAAATCAAATCGTAGTCTCTCTGGCGTGAGATTACTTCCTTTTTGCTCAATTGTGGGATCGATTTCTTTCTGGAGTGCAGCGAGCAACAGATGACAGGCAGTATGATATTTGGTCGTTTGTTCACTAGTGTCGCTTAAACCGCCCTTAAACATGCCTTTTGAAGCAGTCTTGCTACGCTCGCGCTGTTCGTTTAGTGCTTGCTCGAATTCGTCTTGGTATTTTGGAGATAAATTTATGCCCATTTTATAGACTTCTTCAACGCTTAATTCTAGGGGGAAGCCATAAGTGTCTTGAAGTTTGAAAAGATCATAGCCAGTTAGCACAGGCGCAGAAGCAATACCGTCTTTGCTCGAGGCGCGTTCGCGACGCCCGTCGTTACGGGGTCGCGCCGCTCTTCCTCGTCGTGACTCCGGATCCTCTCGCAAAGAGCTATTGCTTCCTGTCTGCGCTAACCGCCGTAATTCCTTCAAACCTTTGTTGATTGTTTTGCGGAAGGCGTTTTCTTCTTTGGTGAGGATGGTGAGGACATTGGCGCGATTTGGCAAGATGTCGTCGGACAAATCGGTATAATTTTCGGCAATAACCGGAATGATCTCACCCAGAAATTCCTGACCAATGCCGAGATCGAGAGCCTTTAGAACTGCGCGTCGCACCAACCGACGCAAGGCATAACCTTGCGCCTTATTGCTGGGCTGCAAACCCTGCGCAGCAAGCAAATAAGCTCCGCGTAAGTGGTCGGCAATAATTCGCATCTCATCAGTGTTTTGATCGTAATTTTTATGCGACATTTGTTCAAGTTTCTCAATAATTGGTAGCATGAGCGAAATCTTAAAGACGTCAAAGCTACCAATTGCGGCAGCCGCTAGGCGTTCAAGACCGCCACCGAAATCAACATTCTTATGTTCGAGCTCTTCAAAACTACCATCTTCTTTGCGCTTGTATTGCATGAAGACTTGATTACCAATTTCCATAAAACGTGCACCATCCGATGCGGGGTGGCTTTTGCCATACTTTGCGACATCCTGCTTATCTTCGCCAAAATCGTAAAATACTTCAGAGTCGGGACCGCAAGGATCGCCGAGTGGCGTAGTTTCAATACCGCCACCACGACTCCACCAGTTTTCCTTATCGTCATAGAAGAAAATACGTTCGCCAGGATTAATTCCCCGTTCCGCGCCATGCTCGGCACTACCCATGTCGACGACTTTTGCTTCTATGCCGGCTTTTTTAAAGACTTCTTGCCAAATCTTCGCAGCTTCGGTGTCTTTCGGAATACCATATTTCTCATTACCAATGAAGCACGTAACATAAATTCGCTCGGGGTCGAGGCCGATTTCTTTGGTCAAAAATTCGAAGTAATTCTCAATCTGCTCTTTTTTGAAATAATCGCCAAGCGACCAGTTGCCGAGCATTTCAAAAACAGTGGTATGACGCGGGTCGCCGACATCCTCGATGTCTTGCAGGCGCATAGAAGGCTGTGAATCAGCAAGCCGCGTACCTTCGGGATGAGGCTGCCCCAATAAATATGGCAAAAGTGGCTGCATACCAGAACCAGTGAATAGCGTCGTAGGATCATTTTCGAGGACCAGGGGTGCAGGGGGGATAATTTTGTGTCCATGTTTAATTTGGAAATCAAAGAATTTTTGGCGAATTTCATTTGCGTTCATAGATTATATATTACCACAATAATAAAAGAGGGGCAAATCCATAGCATATCGGATTTGCCCCTATACCATATCTAATAGATATGGTGTCATTACAGAAGAGCGTACTTTAAAATAAATATGATTGCTAATAAGACCATCATGGGGTTTACTTTGGCCAACAGTTTCGCGCCCCTATGATCAGCCGCCATACTAACCAATAACGTATCCTTGTGATTAGTCGCCTTACCAAACAATAATAAGATCACACCACCAACCAAGTTGATGGCTACATAAGAGATAATCCCAAAAGAGATACCTTCGGCGATGCTGTAAAAGAATGGCATTGCTGCAATACAAAGAAATATCGGTATCAGTTCGGAATAATCATCACGATCCTCCAATTTTAAGCCTAATATCGACGGTAACATCATGCCACCCACAATAATCAATGCCGGTGCTGTAGCAAAAGACGGGATAGCAATGAAAATCGGAGCTGCAAAGATGGACAGTAAGAACCATGCTGCAGTTGTAAGTGCTGTCAAACCGGTGCGGCCGCCAGACTTTACGCCCGATGCTGACTCAACATAGGTTGTGGTCGTGGACGTACCAAGTACGGCGCCTACGGCTGTAGCAATTGCATCCGCCAGCATGGCCATTTTCATTTTCGGTAATTCGCCATCCTTATCCAAGATGTCCTTGCCAGCCGCCATCGCGCAGCCCATTAAAGTTCCCAATGTGTCGAAAATATCGACGAAGAGGAATGACAAGACGACGGTAGCAAACTGCGGCACATCCGCCCATGTCATATCTGACCAAGCGTTGAAGCATTTGCCGAACGTCAATCCAATAGCCCCAAAGTTCGGTGCTGACAATTGCGGTATCAATGAATAAGATCCTGCCTCCGGATTCGGAACATAGATACCCACAAGCTGGCAAATAACACCCAGTCCCCATGTTGCTAAAATTCCAATTAACATTGCACCGGGCACTCTTAGCACTAACATAATTGCTATCATAAGTATCCCGATTAAAGCCAGGCAGATGGTGATACCGGATGTGCTAAAATTAGCCGTGAAGCTAGCGCGCCCCACTAAAGTCGATTCGTTGTTGACACAGATACCGGCGTTTTGCAGACCAATAAAAGCAATAAAGAACCCTATCGCCACTGATACGCCACAGCGTATGTTGTGCGGGATGGAATTGTAGATTGCTTCCCTGATGCCGCTCACCGACAGCACGATAAAAATGACGCCTTCGACGAATACCGCCAATAAAGCTTTTTCCCATGCATAACCCATACCTATGACTACACTATAGGAGAAAAAGGCATTCAACCCCATGCCTGCTGACAAGGCGAACGGAAGGTTTGCCATGAGGCCCATCAGCGCTGAACCGAGCGCCGATGCGAGGGCTGTCGCTATCAGAATCGCAGTGGAGTCCATACCACTGTCCCCTAAAATGCTGGGGTTGACGGCCAAAATATAAGCCATTGTGAAAAATATTACAGTGCCCGCCAAGAACTCACGTTTGACGGTTGTACCTCTTTCTTCGAGGTGAAAAAACCTGTTGAGTGCTGCATTCATAGTCTACACTCTCCTTTCTTGTGAATGTACTGAGTTGAATCTCTAATCGTGGCCCGAGATGCTGGGGATCAGAGACGGGTTACGTATGTCTCACGAAAACTCCAAAATTATGAGACACTATAATTGTAATTGAAAATTGTATTTTTGTCAAGATGGTATCAAAATCAAGACCTCTCAAAGGCTATACTACCATTTTAGCATAGCATGAGCATTATGTCAATAGTGGTCCTGCCGGATTTCTATCCCCCTACTATCTATACTCTAACTAGCTAGGCAGCGGAGGGGGAGTCCATAATAACGAGCAAAGAAACCAC
>CAPKVJ010000005.1 GCA_948648655.1 uncultured Candidatus Saccharibacteria bacterium
TTGTTGCCTACACCAGCTGACATACTTTGTTTTTTCTGACACCTGCGGGTCGCTTAAGGAAGACTTTTGACTAAGAAGTTTACTATGGCTAGCTTATACCTATTAGGTCATTTATATGGTCATATGTTACCAACCACTTCTTGTCGCTAGTCTTGCCGTACATGCTCTAGTTAGCTACAACAACCAACTAGAGTACGGCTTGATTATTGGTTAGTATAGAGCTATCGCTCCATACTAACCAATAATACAAAAAGCGACACCGCAAGGTGTCTACTCCATTCGCAACGTATCGATAAACTAGCATAAAACTATTCACACGAAACACATGCTTATGCGATGTCGCTTAAGGGTGTCTAATGTGATTTGCTTTTAAACTAGCTATACTAAAATGGTACTTTTGTACCAAAAACTAGTTGCGATATAAAGTAGACGTTTATATTATATCATGCTTACGCCAAATAGACCTAAATATCGTTGTGATTTTTACAATGTGTATATGATATTCAAGGCGTAGTTTGAACTATGTCGAGTGGAATGCTAATATGAAGAAATTATTATCACAAGCAGTGAGATGCGAGTTATGGGAAAGTATTTGCATCTTCAATAATGCTGATATCGCGATCGATGTCATTTCTACTTTCGGCATCTTCTTCGTCGTGTAGAATGATGTCTTTGTGCCCGACTAATGTGGCATAGGGCGAAAATTGGGCAGCGCGGGCATTAATGGACATGTGTGGATGAGATTTGGAGATTGGCCTAGCATGGTTGATAATATCAGAATAATCTTTTTTAGGCACGGTGACCTCCGATTTGGTGATGACGGTTGCGCCCAGTTGCTTCGGGTTCAAAATTCGTGCCGCGCAGGATGGCGTTTTTACCGTAGCGTTTGCGAATTTTGAGAATGGCTTTTTGTGCGCGAGCTTCGCGTTGATTTTGACGATTGATTGTCGCATAGTCGGTGAATAAGTCGGCTTGAGTTGTTGGAAAATTCGTTGCTTGCTGCGTGATGGGAGCTAAATCATTTGCCGCGACGGTAATTTTGCGGATAGTGAAATTGGGATTAATTTCGCGTTCAAAAATTTCTAGGAGGGCTGTGATGATCATGCTGGTAGCGGAAGTGTGTTCTGTGAGGCATTTTGTTCCCTGCGCTGGTTTAGGTACACGCCGATTGTAGCGGTCGGTGACAGAGTTTTGACTTTTATTTTCGCGATCATATTCAATATGCAGAGTTAGATGACTTGTCGTAAAAGATTTTGCGACAAGCTCAAGCGCGAGGCTTTCGGCCATTTCTTTGATGATGGTTTTTGCTTGCGAAAAAGTATAAGGGCAAGATAATACTTGTCCAGAGCTAATGCCTTTGGTTTCGGGCTGGTGGTTTTTGACGTCGGAGATATTGATACATTCGTAGCCCCAAGCATGGTCGATAAGTAATTCAGCGTTGACACCAAAAAGTTGATACAATAGATCTTCGTGTTCTAGCGAACAACGTGCGATATCGCCCATTGTCGTGAGATTGTAGTTTTTGAGACGTTTGGCATAGCCGCGACCAATGCGCCAGAAGTCGGTGATTGGTTCATGATTCCAGAGCTGCTTGCGAAAAAGCTGTTCGTTTAGCTTTGCGATACGGACGCCAGCGGAATTTGGCGTAGTATGTTTGGCCATTATATCCATCGCAACTTTGGCAAGGAAAAGATTGGTGCCGATGCCGGCGGTAGCAGTGATGCCGGTTTCACGATAGACGTCGGTAATCATGTTAGTAATAAATTCTTCAGCGGTACAGTGTTTCATTTTGAGATAGCTAGTAATATCGCAAAAAATTTCGTCAATTGAGTAGGCAAAGATGTCTTCTGGTGCAACATGACGCAAATAAATATTATAAATTTTGGAGCTATAGTCGAGGTAGTATTGCATACGTGGTGGTGCAATGATGAAATCTAGTTCTAAATTAGGATTTTCGCAGATTGCGATATTGTCGTAGGATTTGCGTAGGAAAGTTCCAAGTGAAGTTTTGAGTTTTCTAGTACTATTAACTTCTCGGACTTTTTGTTTGACGGCGTATAATCTAGCGCGACCCGGAATGTCATAGGATTTGAGTGATGGTGAAACGGCGAGACAAATGGTTTTGTCGGTGCGTGATTCGTCGGCGACTACGAGATTGGTTGTGAGTGGGTCGAGTCCACGTTCATTACACTCGACGGACGCATAAAATGATTTGAGGTCAATGGCAGCAAATACTCTCTCCATACATATATTATATATGGAGAGAGGGATATGGTAAAATGAGACTATGTCGCCGGAAGAATTACGTGAAAAATTATTAGAACTAGAAGATGTAGGTTATCGTGAGTTTACACTCAAAACTTGTCCGCAGGCGAAACACTTGATTGGCGTGCGTATACCAGAGCAGCGTAAATTAGCAAAAGAAGTTGTGCGTAAGGGGGATTTTTGGCAGTTCTTGGACGGGAATTTGCCGTATTATCATGAAGAGATTTTGATAACTGGGATTATAATAGCGACGGCGCCAATGGGATTGCAAGAGCGTTTTGATTATGTGAGATGGTTTGTGCCATTGATACATGATTGGATTTTGTGCGATTGTTTCTGTGCAAGTTTCAAAATTAAGCCAGACGATAAGGAAAAGTGGTGGGATTTCGTTTCGCATTGGAGTCAGAGCAAAAATGAATTTGAGTTAAGATTTCTTTTTGTGATGATCCTAGATCATTTTGTCGAAAAGGAATATTTGTCGCAGATTTTTGAGTTCTTGGATACAATTAAGTCGGATAAATATTATGTAGAAATGGCGAAGGCTTGGTTGGTGGCGGAAATATTTCTGAAATTTCGGGAGGAAGTTTTTGATTATTTACAGAGAGACCAACTTTCGCAATTTGCGCACAATAAGGCAATTCAGAAAGCCTGTGAGTCGCGTCGAGTGAGCGATGAAGATAAACAAAGATTAAGAGGGGTGAAATTTTGATGGAATATATTTTTCATAAAGGTGAGTTTCCAATTGAGGATAAGTTTGATCGAGTACATGCGTTACTAGTGACTGAAGATGGGCGGGTACTGATGCGTTATAAAAATGGTGAGGCACGTGTAACTGGTGGGAGGTTGGAACAGGACGACGATGATATCGAAACTGCATTGGAACGAGAGGTGCGTGAAGAGATTAACTGTGAGATAGATAGAAATGATTATGTGGGATATATCGAAGCAATTAATGAAGATACGCATGAACGCGAGCTATGGGCGAGGATGGTGGCAAGAGTTTCGCAAATAGGTGAGCCGATGCCAGATCCAGATCGGGATAATAATTGGATTTATGGTCGAATTTTGGCGCCGATTGAAATTGCTGAGCGCGAAATGATGAACACATTTCCGACAAATAAAGAGTTTTTGCAGGAAGCATTAAAGGTGGCTCGGAAACAGGAATATTGGACGAGTTTGCCTAGCCAAGAATATGAAGTGCTAAATGTTGAATCTCACGATTAGACTCGTATTGGAAAGTAACTAATTATTTTGACTGGGGGGGGGGCGACGCTTTTAATGTTTTGTAATTCAAAACGATTTTTTTGGATAGGCAAGCCAAGAGCGGTGCATTTTGTAGCGTCGATTTCTTCAAGAAACATAGTTTTGGGTCGGGCATATAATTTAGATTTACCATATAAAGCTCGATAGATAACTAGATCTTCTTTGGTCTCGCTGTGTTCGGCGACATCTTCGACAATATAGAGATCGCCTTTGTAGTGTTTGTAGATTCCATGTATAACAAGTTTTTGCATGTAGAATTATTTCTCCTTATATAGTTTAAAAAGACTGCGAATACCAAGTTGGTTGCCGTAGTTTAGGATAGCGTTACTGTAGATTTTGATGGCGATGTGAGCAATAAGAGCACAGCTAACTAGCAGAATGATGACCGATAAAACTACTTCACCACTGCTGGCAATACCCATCATGACGCGTAGCGGCATACAGAATGGAGAAGAGATAGGAAGAAGCGCGACGAAATTAGCGATAGAGCTAGTCGGCTCCATGAGTGTGAAATATGCGAGATAAAAGCCTGCCATCGTGATGAATGCAACTGGCATATTGGCTGCTTGGATATCTTCTGGCTTACTGACGGTGGCGCCAACTAGAGCGTAGGCAAAAGCATAAATGAAGAATCCGAGTATGAAATAAATGGTAGCAATAATGGCGAGATAGGGCGTAAAGTTAGAGAGATCAAGTAGTGTGTTGAGAATCTCGGGATTGAGGAAATTATGAGCACTAATAATGGCAGTAATGACAAAAAGTGTCATTTGTAGTAGTCCTATTATGCCGATGCCAATAGTTTTTCCTAAAATGATAGCACGAGGGTTAGTCGAGGTGACAAGAGTTTCGATGATTTTTGAAGTTTTTTCGGTGGTGATAGAACTGGAAACTTGAAGGGTGCAGAAATAAACGGCAAAGAATAAAACAAGCGAAAGAATCATCATGATACCAATGTTTCCGCCGACGACTTCTGATTCGGCTTGTTCGATTTGGAAATCAAAATTTGGCGTAACGCTGGCAAGTTGCTTTTCGGTTAGACCGAGTTTGGCGAGTTGCACGGAAGTGTAGAGCGTATTTAATTGGTCGATGATAACTTGTGGTGGTTCAGAAATTGTGGCGGTATTTTTCACGATATAACGGATCTTTGGATTAGTAGTAGTTTTTTCAATGATAAAAGCAGAATTCACGTCGCCGTTTTTAATTTTTTCTTTGATGGTCGTGTCATCATCGCTACTGAACTCGGTGTGATAATCGGAATTTGAAATTTCATTAATTCCCTCTAATGTACCAGCAAAAATATTATCACGGTCAACTAGTAATATTGTATTACCGTCCGAGTTGCTGAAGTGATTGATGAGATTTGGAATATTAAAACCAATGACGATTAAAACTAGAATGATGAGCGTGGAAGTGCGAAAAGATTTGCGGCTGATCATATCACGCATGGTGAATTTGGCGACAATGATCGTGTCTTTGAGATTATTCATGTTTTGCTCCTACTTTTTCGATGAAAATGTCATTTAAAGTTGGCTTCATAATTTCAAATTTGTTTATGTTGATACCTTCGCTGACGACATCGCGTAGTAATTGATGCGCGGAAGATTCGGTTTTGATTTTGATAAGATATTTGAAATCATGTGAGTTTTCGATGGTAAAGTTTTTGAGAAATTTTGTAATATCAGTGTCAGTCTCGATGAGCAGACGATTTGCGGGGTAGTGAGATTTGATGGTTTGGAGATTCCCTTGTAGGACGGTTTTGCCACGATTCAATATGAGAATGTCGCTACAAAATTCTTCGATGGTGGGCATTTGGTGCGCGGACATAATAATGTATTTATTCTTTTTCACGAGGTCGATAATGATGTTCTTGAGAATTTCAGTGTTGACTGGATCGAGTCCACTAAAGGGTTCATCAAGTACGATGAGATCGGGATTGTGGATAACGGCGGTCATGAATTGGATTTTTTGTTGATTGCCTTTGGAGAGTTTTTCGGCGGCAAGGTTGAGATACTCGGTAACTTTGAGACGTTTGGCCCATGAATGAATTGAATCTTCGGCAGCAATTTTGTCCATACCTTTGAGTTCTGCGAAGTAACGGAGCTGGTCGATGATTTTGACTTTGGGATAGACACCACGTTCTTCAGGAAGATAGCCAAAATTAACAGTTTTACGATCGACTTCTTGGCCGTTCCAGGTAATTTCGCCGCTGTCGCGTGAAATGATGCCGAGCAACATGCGAATGGTGGTAGTTTTGCCGGCGCCATTGGTGCCGAGTAATCCATAGACACCCGGTTTTTTGAGTGTGAAGGAAACTTTGTCAACCGCGAGTTTGGTGGCAAAGGATTTAGAAACATCTTTTAATACTAGACCGCTCATACTCTCCTTTCTAAATAAGATAACTTGTAATAATTATATCATGGGGGGGGGGTATTTTACAAGGTTATTCTACGTTGAAGTTATGCTGAAGGAGTTTTGAGGATGCGTAATAAGAGATTGTGATGAGAAAACAATAGAGGATATTAAATCCGAGCAGGACTTCATTGAGTGTGGAAAGATTTTCAAATTGGGAACGATAGAGCGCGTCATAGATAGTTGGGTCGAAATTTGCCCATACGAGCATGCAGAATGCGACAATAACAACTTCTCCGATAATGTAGATGAGGTATCCAAATATGATGGCCCAGAGAGTTTGGAGGTTTTGGAAATAGTGGCCAATGATGATACCCAGAAACCCAGACTGTACCGTATAGATAAATTGTAGAATTACAGCCAATATGAAGATAACTCCAGTCATGATGATGGTAAAAGTGGAGTTGCTAGTTTTTGTGGCGTTTTCGGTAATGATTGCGGGAATATCAAAGACAATGCCGAGTGCAAGTATTATAACGAGCGCAGTAGTGAGGATTACAATGACGCTAGAGAGAAACTTGGCGGTCCAAATTGTGCTGCGTTTGATCGGTAGAGTTTGAGTGAGGTAAGATTCGTCGCCGTAGACATTAAATTTGAATCGTGCCCAAGTGCGTAGAATACCGCTGATGACTGTGCCAATGCCGAAACCCAGCACGGCACCTTGACAGAATCTATGGATAAAAACGAGAATAAAAATAGATGAGTCATCGAAATTCGCAGTTAGCTGGGCAGTAATAGCAAGAGTGATAAGGATGATATAAAAAACTATGAGTTGTTTGTAAATAAATTTGAGGTCGTATTTGATGAGTTTAGCGAGCATTTTTGAATTCCTTTCTAAATATTTCGTCGATTGACGCATGTCGACGGGCACGTAATTTATCAGCGTCGGATTGGAGAGTGATTTTACCATCTTGGATGAAAATAACTTTGTCTAGGATACGTTCGATATCGGCAATGAGGTGAGTGGAGATGAGAATGCTGGCATCGTCGTCAAAGTTGTTTAAGATTGTATCGAGGATATGATCACGAGCTGCAGGATCGACGCCACCGAGTGGTTCGTCTAAAATATAGAGTTTGGCCTTGCGACTCATGACAAGAGCAAGTTGGAGTTTTTCTTGCATACCTTTGCTCATTTTTGAAATGCGTGTATCTAGATCGAGCTGGAAATTTTGGATCAGGGTATGAGACTTTTTAATATCGAAATTACTATAAAATTCGGAAAAGAATTGAATAGCATCTCGTACTCGCATAGTCTTGTCGAGATAGGTGCGTTCAGGCAGATAGGAAATTTGGAGTTTGCTATTAACTCCCAGTGGTTGATCTTCAAAACTGATTTGTCCGGTCGTAGGTGTGAGGAGGTCATTGCATAATTTAATGAGAGTAGATTTGCCGGCGCCATTTTGACCGAGTAGTCCGATGATTTTGCCATGTGGAATTTCGAGATTGATATTATTTAAAACTACCTTATCGCCGAATTTTTTACTTATATTCTGGCACGACAGGAGCGGAATTTTTGTATTTTTGGTATGACTGGGCATATTTATTCCTCCTTTATTAAAAATTTAATTGCGTCTTCTTGCGTGAAACCAAGTGCTGACATTGCAGCAAAATATTTACTGACATTGTCGGTTGCAAGTCGGTGGCGTATTTTTCTTATTAGTCTAGTATCGCTTGTAACATATTTGCCGTTTGTGCGTTCAGTGAGGATGATTCCTTCGTCTTCAAGAATGTTTAGAGCACGTTGGACGGTATTGGGATTAGCTCTGGCTTGAGCGGCAAGTTCGCGTACAGTTGGTAATTTTTCGCCTGGAGAAATCTTGCCAGAAATAATATAGATTCTTAACTGTTCAACTATTTGGAGATAAATTGGCTGGTCGTTATTGAATATAAATTTCATATTATTGTATTACTTAACTAATACAATGATATAGTTCGTGGGGATAATTGTCAATAACTATTTTATATAATTGAAATGCTTATGGTATAATACTGGTATATGGAAGCTGGCTTAGGAATTTTTATTGTCGAAAGTTTAGTAATTGTGATTTTGGGGAGTTTATTGCATTTTACTTATGATTGGAGCGGAGAGAATAAATTTGTTGGATTCTTTTCGGCGGTAAATGAGAGTACGTGGGAACATATTAAACTAGCTTTGTCGGCGATTTTTATTTGTACGTTGGTTGATGTTTGGTTTTTGGGTGGTAATCAAAATTATTGGTATGCGCGGAATTTATCGTTTATAGTATCAGTACTCGTGATTCCGGCATTGTTCTATGGTTATAGGAGTTTTGTACGACATTCGATATTGGCAGTTGATATATCGATTTTTGTGGTTGCAGCTATGTTAAGTGAATTGGTTTTTGTAGTAGTGTTGAATGGCCCGACTATTGGCCCAAAGATGACTGGTTTGAGTTTGGCGGGCGGAGTGTTGATTTTGACGGCATATTTATTATTGACGAAATTTCCTTTGCATAACTTTTTGTTTGAGGACCCAATTACACATCGCTATGGTTTCGATGGACATAAGAAGTTGATGCGTCGACATAAAAAATAATCACACTATGGCGATTATTTTTTAGAAATATGATTGGCTATTTGTCCCAGTCGAAGCCTTCACCAAAATGTCCATAACGGGATGAAGGCTCATAAATTGGTCGTTTTAGATCAAGTGTTTCAATAATTCCCTGCGGGGTCAAATTGTAGCCGGTAATTATTTCTGGCTTGCCGTCTATGATGACAGTTTGCTCGAGAGGGTCGGCATGACCGATGGCGTACGCTAGACGAACATATACTTCTTTGGCGTTATGTTTCTTGAGATAGTCGACGGCGATACGACGTGCCATATAAGCGGCGGAACGATCGACTTTGCTGGGATCCTTACCAGAAAAGGCACCACCACCGATCGGAATGCGTGGGCCGTAATTATCGACAATGAGTTTTCTGCCGGTTAGGCCGGTATCGGCCTCAAAACCACCTTGATGCCAGTCTCCGGCTGGGTTGAGGTGAAGTTCAATTTCTTGGCCAGGCACCGGCTTGAGGTTGTTTTCTTTGATGAATGTTCGAACTAATTCCTCTAATTTTGCTTTGGGAGCATTTTGGAAACTTGCTACGATCGAGACGACGTAAGTCTGCCCATCTTTATCCATTAATGTAACTTGAGTTTTACCATCATATGGAAACTTTTCGTAAATGAATTGATTGAGGTGACGAGATAATACTACTTCGAGAGGTAATAATTCCGGAGTCTCGTTAGTGGCGTAGCCGATCATAATTCCCTGATCTCCGGCCCCGCCAGTATCAACGCCTTGTGCTATCTCTGGGCTTTGCTTGACGAGGTTTGAAATTATCTCCATGTTTTCTCCAGCAATGCGCTGGGCAATTTTTAGGATGTCGATATTTTCGGCAGTAGATGTAACCTCTCCGGTGATAAAGATTTTGCCGTGACCGCCACAGACTTCTACGGCAACGCGTGCGTTTGGATCTTGTGCTAGATAAGCATCTAGCACAGCGTCAGATATCTGATCACAAAGTTTATCGGGATGTTTGGGTGAGACACTTTCAGCAGTGCGATAAATTATACTTTCCATAACCTTATTATACATGACAAAGAGATATTATGATATGATAAGGCTATGAATATTGCGATTTTTACTGATCTTTATTCACCTTGGACTTCTGGCGGGATTGTCTCTTCTATATCGGCACAAAAAACTGAATTGGAGCGTTTGGGCCATCAAGTAACTATTTTTTGTCCAGGATTTAATGCGCGCGAAAAGGGCGTAGTGACGGTGCCGACACATAAATTTATAAAAATTAATGGTGCGCCTTTGGCAATGAGGCCACCAAAAATCGAAGAATTTATTTTGCAGAAGTATCCGCAGTTTAGTGATTTTGATATTGTGCATGTGCATTATGAGGCTGGTTGTAGTTTGGCGGGAGTGCGTTTGGCGATGAGGTTCGGCGTGCCACTAGTACAGACTATGCATGGGCGTGAAGATATGGCAATTGCGATTAATGTGCCATTTGGGTTTCGGACTTTTGTGGCGAGAGTTTTGAATGGTCTGCATAGAAGGTATTTGCCCCATGCACTAAAAATAAAGAGGGATAGGTTTCAAGCTCCGGCTATTGCGCGCGCGAAGATGTGGGAATTGATGGTGAACCAAGCAGAGTATGCTGATGTTGTGCTATCACCTTCGCAGCACTTTGCGCATAAGCTGGAGCATTATGGGGTTACTAAACCAATAGATGTGGTGTCGAATGGTGTGTCTGCTGCGTTGATGTCGGGTGAGCCAGTAGCGCGGGAGATGGAAGATGGTGATGTTTTGAAAATGGTTTGGAATTCGCGAGTGTCTAAAGAAAAGAGGATTGATGAATTTTTGCGGGCTGTGTCTTTGCTTGAACGTCCGTATGTATTGCATGTATATGGTGATGGAAATATGTTGAAGAAGTGTCAACGCTTTGCCAAGAGGAATCAACTGAAGGTGAAATTTTATGGAAAGCAAAAACGGGAGAAGATTATCCAACGCATGCAGGAAGCGCACCTTGCGGTGACGGCATCATATAATTTCGATACGCAAGGTATGGTACTTTTGGAAGCGGAGGCAGTGGGATTGCCGGTGTTCTTTTGTGACCCAGAGATGGCAGAGATAGTTCCAGCGGAAAGTTATATTTTGGCTGGTGCTCCGGATGCTGTTTCGATGTCAATTGCTTTGGAGAACTTCCCAGCCGAAAAGATTAACGTGATGAGTAAGAAGATGTTAAAAAGCCGCGAGAAGGTTTCACAGGCCGAACAGGGCGAAGCGTTAATAAAAGTTTATCAAAAAATTGTGCGTTAAAAGTGCCGTATCGTTCTGCATGTGGTAATAGAACAATACGGCTTGGAATTAAAGCGGAGTTTTTACTTGTGTCAAACGGTTGCGTTTGATGAGAATGAGGATTATCCCGACTGCGACGCCAAATAATAAACAAGCGGTTCTGATTTGACGTGGCCAGCTAGTCGCTATGATTAAATTTGTCACGACGACTGCAATTGCTAATAAATATAGGTAACGTCGAGTGAGTATCAGTCTTCGCTTAACCTTTTCGCTAAAAAGGTATTTGAGCCAAACTGCATAGGTCTGTACTGTCAGACCAATTATGAGTCCAGATATTAGAATTGTAACCCCGAGCTGGAAGTTTACACACTTTATATAATAAACGAGTGCCAAGATTCCAGTGTAGATGTCGGCAGCTTGGTCGATTTCTGGAGCGTACTTTCGCCACCAGCGATATTTGCCGTCGTTGGGGTAATGATATTTCCTGGCAAAAATACCGTCAAGAGCATCACCCAATTCACAGGCTACGATAATCCAGATTGCGATGTCTGGAGGACTATTTTTCCAGATAACTCCCACTAATGTGCTAGCTAGTATGATCCTGCTAGCTGTGATGATGTCGGCAATGTGATATTTTTTGATCATAAGAACCCCTCCCTTCCTGCCAACTAACATATATTATACTATGTTGTGCGGTATGAGTCAATAAAGTAATGCGGCAGTACTGGCGGCGAGTTGCTTATTGGGGTTAAAAAGATTCATGCCGAGTATTTTACTGGCAAGTTGTCCGGACCAGAGCGAAATTGGGCTGTAGTTTGTATCGGCGATGTGCGTGGTTGTGATATTGCCACTATTTGCTACAATGATATTTTCTTGGTGAAAAGTGACAATTGTTATTGGGTAGCTGAGTGTGAATTTATGTAAGGTTTCGAGCACTGGTATGAGTGGCTGTGAGAGCATAATCATGCGGGGGTAATATATGGCGCGAAAGATTTTTTGAAGTTGTGCCATTGAAGCAATAATGATAGTATTTTGACGCGTGAGCCAATCCTCTGCGTCGGAAGCCAATAAGTCAACACTGTCTCTAGCAAGAATTAAAGGTTTTGGGTCTTCGTGGGGACGAATGGCTTTTGCTATGGCGACTGCGGTCGAGGAATTTTTCGATAGATCGCCAATGACGAGGGTAGCATCGGATTTTTCAGCAAAAATTCGCAGTCGTTCTGATGCGGCGAATGAACCACTAGCAGTGGAGGGTAATAATTCTATACTATTTAGAATTGGTATTTTCCCACGCAAGGCATCGGGTAACAGCAATTTAACTGTATTGAAAGGAAATTCATTTTCCAAGAATTCAGTAATGCGAATTGGTGTGGAGAAATTTTGGCTGTTGCCGCCGATTACTATAACATTTCCCTTTCGTTGTTCTGGTATATTCCAGGATAAATCTGGGTAGAGCGGTGATTCTTGTTTTTGCCAATAGGACAAGTTGGAGTTAATTGTCGCGAAGGCCATTTAAAAATCCAATTCAATAGATACTGGGCAATGATCAGAGCCCATGATGTGCTCGTGAATTTCGGCGGATTTGAGATGCGGTAGCAGGCTAGGAGAAATGAAGAAGTAGTCGATGCGCCAGCCGATATTACGTTCACGGCATTTAGACCAGTGTGACCACCAAGTATAGCGTTGTAAAGTAGGTTGGAAGTAACGGAATGTATCAACAAAGCCGGCAGAGATGAGATTTTTGATTCCCTGCCTCTCCTCGTCGGTGAAACCAGCGTTGTGCTCATTGTCTTTGGGCCTGGCGAGGTCGAGTGGAGTATGTGCAGCGTTGAAATCGCCGCAAACGATAACAGGCTTATTGGTTTCGAGAGCTTTGAGATAGTTGAGAAAAGCTGGATCCCAGATATCTTCACGCAGTTTGAGCCTAGATAAATCACGTTTACTATTTGGTGTGTAAACGTTGACTAAATAAAAAGCAGGAAATTCGAGAGTTTGCACGCGCCCTTCAGTCAGAGGATTTCCGTAGCGGTCATCCCAATTGTAGTTCGTTTGCAACTCGTTTGTGAGACCATTATAGACATTAAGGGGTTGGAATTTGGACAAAGTTGCGGTTCCAGAATATCCAGGTCGATCAGCACTATTCCAGATTTCTAGGTAATTGGGAAAATCTATTTCGGCTTGGTCGGATTTAGCTTTAGTCTCTTGGATACAGAGTATGTCAGGTTGCTCGGAATCTAGCATTTCGACAAGAGAGCCTTTTTTAATTACAGAGCGTAGACCGTTAACATTCCACGAATAGATTTTCATTTGATATCTCCTTTAATATTCTTTTTGGTTTTTTAGACTACGATCAAGATCACGACGTTTAATGGTCTCGCGTTTATCATATTTTTTCTTGCCTTTTCCGGTAGCAACTACTAGTTTGATATACCTACCGCCGGCTAGTAATTTGGTTGGTACGAGTTGCAAGCCGTTTTGTTTCGCACGGTCTAAAGTGAGCAATTGTTTTTTTGTAGCGAGTAGTTTGATGTTTTTTTCGGTATCTGCGCCTAGCGTGAGGTTATTTAGCCAAAGTTCGCCTTTGCGAATCGTAACAAAACTCCCTTTGAGCTGCACATGGTGGTCGCGGATCAGACGTACTTCGGCCCCATTTAATACCATGCCACAAGTGAGCTCGTCGCCTAGTTCATAGTCAAATTTCGCTCGACGATTAAAAGTGATTGATGTTGGCTGTTTAGTTTTCTTCATATAGTATATATTATACTATAATTTCTTGGCAGCATCCATTTGAGGGTCACGACCATGATTAGAATCGTCGTAAGTAAGTTCAACCTCAACGTCAGGGGTTATGCCTTCGCCATTAATGCTATTGCCTTTTGGAGTGTACCAGCGTGCGGTCGTGACTTTTAGTAGTGAGCCATGTGATAGGTCTAGTAGGGTTTGGACTACGCCTTTGCCGAAAGTTTTCTCGCCTAGTATGGTGGCTTTGTCGTAATCTTTGAGGGCACCAGCGACGATTTCTGATGCGGAAGCGGTACCGCCATTGACAAGTACTACTGTAGGAATATCGGCTAATATTGCTTGGCTACGATTGGCGTAAGTTTTGTTATCCGTAATTCCATTACCGCGTTGCTCTAGTACAACATCGCCATCGATCCAAAGTGATAATAGGTCCTTTGCTGCGGAGACATAGCCGCCGCCGTTACTGCGTAAATCGAGGATGACTTTTTTCACGCCTTTGTCCTTGAATTCCTTTTTGGCAATGTTTTGAACTATGCTGCCGGTATCATTATCAAATCGAGTTACGGTAATGATTGCAGTTGATCCGACATAGTCGACGTAAGCTGAAACGTTATTGATGGCCTCACGTGTGAGAGTAAAAGTTTTTTCTTCGCCGTCACGGACTACAGTGACTTCGACTTTGGTCCCGGCCTCCCCGCGTATTTTATTAGAAACTACGTCGGTACTTTCCGACCATACTTCTTCGCCATCGACTTTATAGATGATGTCACCAGCCTGGATGCCAGCTTTACGAGCAGGATTGTCGGGGAGCGTGCGCAATACTCGAATGTAGCCATCACGTAAGCCCATTTCAACGCCAATTCCAGTACCGGATTCACCATGTAGAGCTGCTTCGTACTCTTTGGCTTCATCTGCGGTCATGTATTCAGTGTAAGTGTCTCCTAGTGCGGCAACTAGACCTTTTTTTGCCCCTTCGATGATTGTCGATCTGTCGACTTCACCATCATAGTTTTCGACGAGAGTGTTGTATACTTCATCTAGGCTAGACCAGTCATTTGCGGCGCTTGTCTTTATTCCTAAATATGGAAGAAAGTTCGTGGAGAATTTGGTCCAATTAAGGCCAATAAATAACCCGATTGCAAGTGTCAATACACTGGCAATAATTGATCCCCCTAAACTGACTTTTTTCTCTTCCCATTGTTTTGGCATATTGATATTATAGCACAGAATAATGGTTATACTAAATCTAGTTTAAGATTACCAGGTGCGTTGATCGAAGTGGATGTAGCGATAAGCTGCAGGATTGACGTTGTAGCGAGCTCCAAAATCACCAGGTAAGCCACTAGCTGAACTGCTAGAGTTGTTGTACTCGGTGAGATTGATTGTTCCATTGCTGTTGACGCTTTCGACCCACATGACATGCCCGTAGTAGCCAGCAGTACTATAGGCTACAGTATGTGCGGCTGGGGTGCTATTGACGACGTAGCCAGAAGCACGCGCGCTATTTCCCCAATCGGAACCATTTCCCCAGTTTGAAATTGTGATGCCCCAGAATTCTTGAACTTTCCAGGCGGTGTAGCTGACGCACTGGCAGATGTAGCCTCCGATAACAATTTGCGACAAATTATCTTGAGGGCAGCGATTTGCGTATGGATAAGAATTATAGCCACTACCACTGACACCACCATTGTTGTAACGAGCAATTTCGGCGGCAATCTCTTGTTGCATTTTTTCGCGATTAGCGATAGCATCACGAGCGTAAGCGTCGCTATCGTTTTCGTATTTACGACGTAATTCGTTTTGCTCGTTGCGTTTTTGGGAAATTTGAGCGTTTTTAATTTCAGCACTGGCGATTAAGGCATCGACACTATCTTTTTGGCGCTGTAGATCTTCTTTTAATTCGCGTACAGCTTCGGCAGAGGCGGCGATTTGGCTTTTGGCAGTAGTTTGACGGGATTGTTTCTCGGCGAAATCGCCAATGGAATTGCTACTGGCCAATAATATGATGGCGTCTGGCTCATCTTCAAAATGCATACTGACAAGTAGCTTGGCGAGGGCGGCTTGTTGTAGATTGAGTTTGGCTTCGTTTTCGCTAATTTGTACGGATAAGTCGCTAGCTATGGCTTGATTGGCGGCAATTTCTGCTTCTAGAGATGCGATCTCGGCATTTAGTCTCGCTACTTCTCCTTCGAGTGTTTGTGCATTAGCTGCGGCTACGCTAGCGGCTTGTTCGGCAGCACTAGCGCGATCTGCGGCTTCATGGCAAGCGGCAGTTACACAACCGACTGGATAGGCTTCAGCTTGTTTTTCTGATGATAAGAAATAAAAAGTACTAGCAGCAATAGCGATTCCACATATGCCTAAAATTAAGAAAGCGCGGATGCCGATAGTCTTGTGTAACCTTTTTACCATAATTATTATATAGCACGATTTTTTAAAATAGTAAAGGTTGTGCTTACTTGAGATATTTTTTCATAGCAAGACGTGCGGAAATAGTTCCGACTACGATACCGATCAATATCATGGATCCGTAAACTGCAATGAGTAGGTTGCTCTCCATTAGCATGGATACGCTAGCGACATCGATACCATAACCAGAAAGTTTGGGAGCCAAGAATCTGAAGCCGATCAGGGCGATGGTAGTGGCTAGCAAGCCAGAAATAACTCCGCAGATTTGTGCTTCAACTAGAAATGGTCCACGAATAAATGTAATATCGGCGCCTACTAGTTTCATCATGTAGATTTCTTCACGTCGAGAGAAAATCGCCATACGGATTGTGTTGAAAATCACTAGTACCGAGATGACTAAAAAGACTGCGCCCAATATCAAACCACCGTTTTTGGCGATAGTGGCCCAAGAGTTAATGGTCTCTATTTCGGCTTGGTTGACGTTATAAGTAGGCTGTTTTTCGCTATCTAGATTAGCTTGGAATAACTCACTGTTGTCGACCGTATTAATAATGCCATCTAGATTATTTGGATCATAGACTTTGATGCGCATAGTAGCCTGCATTGTGCTTAACATGAGATTATACATTCCTTCATCTTCGAGCGCAGCAAGTAATTCCTCGTTGTCTTGGTTATCTTCGAGAAAAGCATTATATTCGGTTTGTGAATCGGCGGTTTCGATGGAACGTATATTATCATTGATACTGATTTCGTCAGTCATCGCTGCGAGGAGCTCTTGGCTAGTACCAGGTGCAAAGAATATAGTAATATCGATTTTTTCGCGCATTGTTTCGGCAGTTGCATTGAGAATGAGGCTAGCGAAAACTGTGATCATCAGAATTACTAATGTGATAGTCATAACTAACGTCGCAGCAATTGATAACCAGATATTACGTGTGAAACTAGCCGTACCATATTTGAGTACGCGACCAGTAGTGCGTACTCGACTGACGCTACTGTTTTCGACGAGCGTCTTGAGATGACTTTTGGTCTCTTTGCGTGAAGGACGATGTGCTCCACGATGTCCGGACTCTTCAATTGACTTTTTATCAATCATTAGATTACTCTTTTAGTTTTGATTTTGTTTGACATTGGGTGTTTACTGACTCTTTTGGTGTTGCTGGGGGCTGGTTTGAGCTTGACAGTGCGTCCTAGTCCTAGATCTGCGAGGCTGGGGGCGGATTTCAGCGGTCGGCTAGCGGCGTACCATTGGTTAGCGGAATCTTGAGCGAATTGTTTGAGCGAAGCAGAAACAGGTGCGGTATTATTGACAGGGCAAGTCGCGGTGGGCTTTAGCGCTGTGGGGGCTACATTCCTAGTCGCAGAGCTTTTATTCTTGCGTTCATTGTGAGTGATCTTTAACTCTTCCTCTTTGGGTAGGCGATTGAGACGCGAACTACGACCTGGTACTTTGATAGGGCGAACTTTTGGTGTTGTAGCCGTAGGTTGTGCTGCTGGCATTGTCGATCCTATGATAATAGGTCCCGAATCTTCTATGATAGGAGTATCATCAAGCCGGTAAACACCATGATTTTTTTGGTCATTTATGATTCGACCATCTTTCAAAGTGATGACGCGTTTACCAAGATTATTAACGATGCTCTCGTCATGTGTGGTAACGAGTAATGTGGTGCCGAAATCATTGATTTTTTGCAAGAGATCGATGATTTCTTGGCGAGTAAGTGGATCGACATTTCCTGTCGGCTCATCGGCAATGAGAATCTTGGGCTGTCTGGCTACTGATCTAGCAATACTAACCCTTTGTTGTTCGCCACCGGATAAATGTGTTGGGAATTTGTGTGCTTTATCGGCGAGACCTACCAAATCTAATACTTTTGGCACGGTTCGGGAGATCTCTCGACTGCTCATACCAGCGATCTCAAGAGCAAAAGCGACGTTTTCAAAAACTGTACGGGTTGGTAGCAATTTATAATCTTGAAAAACAACCCCCAGCCGTCGACGATAATGTGGGATATGGCGTTTTTTGACATAGTCGAGGTCGATTCCACCAATGATGATTTTGCCAGAGTCAGGATGTTCTTCTTTGGTGATCATTTTGATGAGAGTAGATTTGCCAGCACCGGATTTACCTACCAAAAATACGAACTCATGTGGTTCGATATGGAGCGAAACATTGTCAAGGGCGGGCTCTTCGTCTCCAGGATAAGTTTTGGTGATATGATCGAGCAATATCATAGTACCATGATACCATAAGCTTAAAAGGCATGCAAGAAAAAGTGCCCCCAGCATAACATAAACTGGAGGCATGACATTAGCATTATATCTACGTGTGTTCCAGATAAGCATCAATGAATTCATCAATTTTGCCATCTAGCACCGCATCTGGGTCTTTGCTTTCGTGTTTGGTACGGGTGTCTTTGACTAACTTGTATGGTTGCAGGATATAATTACGGATTTGTTGTCCCCATTTGGCAGATTCGCCAGCACGCAGTTTGTCGATGTTTTCGGCATGTTGTTCTTGTTGCATTTGAATCAGTTTGCCACGTAGAATTTCCATGGCTTTTTCTTTGTTTTGTAGTTGTGAACGCTCGTTTTGGATTGCGACAACGGTATTAGTTGGAAGATGTGTAATTCTAACGGCAGAGTTAGTTGTATTGACGCTTTGACCACCATGCCCGCCGGAATGATAAACGTCAATACGCAGGTCCTTGTCATCGATTTTGACGTCGGAGTCACTTTCTAGTATTGGTAATATTTCAACGAGCGCAAAACTTGTTTGGCGGAGGTTGTCTGCGTTGAATGGCGATAATCTAACTAGACGATGTACCCCATGTTCGCCTTTTAAGAGTCCATAAGCGTTATTTCCAGAAATTTCGTAAACTGCAGTTTTGATACCGGCTTCTTCCCCAACGCTACGTTCTAGATTTGTGATTTTCATGCCCTTATCTTCTGCCCAGCGGATATACATGCGTTCTAGCATGCTCGCCCAATCCATTGCTTCGGTGCCCCCTACGCCAGAAGTGATGCGCAAGATAGCATCGTTATGATCGTACTTGCCGGTAAAACGTAGGCTTTGCTTCAGTTTGGCAAATTGGTTTTCGAGAATCGTAATCTGCTCGCTGATTTCTTCGTCGAGGCTTGATTCGTCTAAATCTAGTAGTTCTTCTAGGTCATTTACTTGAGTACGGAGAATATTCCATTCTCTTACTTCGTTGGATAAATGAGATAAAAGCTCGTTTTGTTTGCGGGCATTGTCTGGATCGAGCCAGAGTTCTGGCTCGGCAACAGTTTTTTCGAGCTCGTTGACCTGTTGGTTTTTGGTGTCTAGCCGTAGCTTTTGCCAGGCTTGATCTACGTCTGCTTGAAGTTCTGCTAATCTTTTGCGGTTGTTTTCTGCCATTGTTTCTATAAATTAAATTTTATTTTTTCGGTTAATTCGTTGATGAGGGATTTTTCGACAGAACTTACTGCGACTAGCGCGCTAATATCATTACCGATAAATTCACGTGCGAGGCTGACGATAGTTTCTTTATTGATATTACGAATGAAACTAGGCATGCGCTCGTAGTTTTCGATAGTACCGTTGGTGAAATAGCCATCAGCATAATAATCAGAAATTTGGTTGACGGTTTGGGCTCCCATTTGATAGCGCCCAGTAGCATAAGATTTCGCCGCGTCGATGTCGCTGTCTTTAATATCTCCTTCAAGGACTTTGGCAAGCTCTTTGCGAATCAAATCAAATAGGTCGGTCGCACTTTCGGCGTTAACTTCGCCGTCAAAATCCCATGATGAATTAAGCCAACTATTATTAAGATCGCTGCCCATACCATAAACTAAGCCATGTTTGCGCGCTTGCCCGAAGATTTTGCTACTCATCGTTCCATTAAGGATATGGTTTAAACAGTTCATGGCATAGACTTCGTTGGGGTTTAGCTTGCGGGGAATAGCCCAAGAAAAAGCAAAAGTGATATTGCTGGCGTCCTTTCTGCGGATGAGAATTGGCGACGAACTATGTAATTCATCTACGGGGATCTCAAAACGTTCACCAGGTTTGAGATCCCAATTGTTGAGTGATTTGATGATTTCGCGTTTGCGGTGGCGCAAGTTTCCGGCGATAATGAAGCGCATGTTGTGTGCGGTGTGAGTGCGTCGATAGTGTTCACGAATATCTTTGAGCTCGATATTGGTGATAGTTTTGATTCTTTCTTGTAGATCTGGTACGTTTTCGCCGATGGCTTGTTGCAAACGGGGCCAAAGTAGTCGACAATAGTCATTCATGTAGCCAGTTAATTCTGCTTTGACATTGCCTTTTTCGCTTTGGAGTTCTTCGTTATTGAATCTGGGGCTAGTGATGGCGATTCTTTGTAAATCTAATATGCGCTGCCATTCAAAATCGGCGCATTCGCTTTCATAACAAACGGAGAAATCTGAGGTCCAGGCATTATGGTAGGCGCCATTTTTAGTGAATTCGGCTTCAAAAGTTTGCTCATTGGCGTATTTAGCGTTTGCGCCAAAAGCTAAATGCTCGACAATGTGGGCGATTTCGTAAACTTCTGGGTGTTTAGCATAGCGCATGCCAGCACGGAATTGGAACTTTGTGCTCATAACGCTGGCACCAGGAATATCGATTAATAATCCTTTCGCGCCAGAACCTAGTGTGATTTCTTCGGCAGCGTGTTTTATGACTTCTTCCCCTTCTTTTTGTTTTGGCGTTGTTTTTTACGCTCTTTTTTGGCAGCATTATGTTTTTGGTTATAGCTGACATCTGTATGTTTTTGTTCGTTAGACTTGCTACTATTTTCTTTGAACTCTTTGTCGAGATTTTTCTCGCCAGCACTAATTTCGTTGACGCCTTTTTCGGTGGCACCTTTGGCCATTTTGGTAAGCTCGGTGTCATAATCTTCGCCATCGACTAGTCCTGCGCTGATAGCTTCTTGCAAAGTCATGCCGAGTATAATTTTCAATGTTTCTTCACGCAGAGTCTTTTCTAGCCCATCAAATAATTTTTGCGATTCGCTACGATATTCGACTAGCGGGTCACGCTGTCCAATACTACGCCAGTGAATACCTTCGCGTAGGTGCTGCATATTCTCGAGGTGTTGCATCCAGAGCGTGTCGAGGATTTGAAGATAGAATTTGCGCTCGATATTACGCATAGCTTCGGGGGTAAATTCCTCCTCTTTGGCTTTGTATTGTGTGAGAATTGCATCTTCGATAGCTTTGACACGATCCTTTTCTTTGCGCATTTTGCCGATTCGATCGACTTCTTGCTCGTCTAATTTAATGACATTTAGGAGATCTTCCTTGAAGTGTTTGTTAACGCGTGAGCTATCTCGCCCTAAATCTTCGGCGGTTGCTCTGATGAGGCGTTTGATTTCTTTCCAAATATCGTCACCGTTGAGAATTTTGCGGCGCATACCATAGACAACTTTGCGGTGACGGTTGATAACGTTGTCGTATTGGACGACATTTTTTCGAGAATCGAAGTTGAATCCTTCAATGCGTTTTTGGGCTGATTCGAGAGTTTTGGAGACGGTTTTGGCTTGAATCGGCATATCATCATCTACGCCTAATCGACTCATGATCATGGCGATACGGTCACCCTGAAATATACGCATGAGGTCATCTTCACAGCTAACGAAGAATTGTGTCGTGCCGGGATCGCCTTGTCGTCCTCCACGTCCACGCAATTGATTGTCGACGCGCCTTGAATCATGTCTCTCGCTGCCAATAACTACAAGTCCACCCAGCTCTTTGACGCCTTCACCGAGTTTAATATCGGTACCACGTCCGGCTAGATTAGTAGCGAGGGTGACGGCACCTTTTTCGCCGGCTTTAGCGACAATGGCAGCTTCGCGTTCGTTATTTTTTGCGTTTAGCAACTCGTATTTAATTCCCTGCTTATCCAAATATTTGGCGATCATTTCGTTTTTGGCAATGCTGGCAGATCCAACTAGAACTGGTTGGCCACGATCGTGATACTTTTTGATTTCGGCTGCGATAGCTTTGAGCTTGGCGGCTTCGGTTCTATAAATGAGATCATCTTTATCTACGCGCTGGATTGGCTTATTCGGTGGAATTTGGATGACGTCAAGAGCGTAAATTTGCTGGAATTCTTCCGCTTCTGTAAATGCTGTACCGGTCATGCCAGATAGCTTATGATATAATCTAAAGAAGTTTTGGAAGCTAATGGTAGCGAGTGTCATGCTTTCTTGTTTGACGGCGACACCTTCTTTGGCTTCGATAGCTTGATGTAATCCTTCATTGTATCTACGTCCTTGCATTAGACGTCCGGTGTGTTCATCGACAATGACAACATCCCCGCTATTGGTGACTACATAATCTTTGTCGCGTTGAAAAACTACTTGCGCTCTCAAAGCCTGTTCGAGATGATAAACTAATCGTGTATGTTTCGTGCTGTATAGATTTTTAACTCCCAGTAGCTGCTCGACCTTTTCGACGCCTTTGTCGGTCAGGGTGACGCTACGTCGCTTTTCATCGAAGATGTAATCCTCTGGCGTAAGCTTGGCGGCAACTTTGGCAAACTCATAATAAGCATCAGGATTGTCTCCTGCGGGGGCGGAAATGATGAGTGGGGTTCTGGCTTCGTCGATCAAGATTGAGTCGACCTCATCTACGATTGCGTAATTAAGCCCACGTTGGCGCAAGTATTTCGGGTCACTAACCATGTTGTCACGGAGATAATCAAAGCCAAACTCGTTATTTGTACCATAAGTAATATCGGCAGCGTAGGCTTCTTTACGACTGACTGGTTTTAGGTGAGTGAACCTTTCGTCATCATGCTCTTCGTTGATATATTCAGGATCATAGATAAAGCTGGCTTGATTGATAATAACTCCAACGCTTAATCCCAAGAAATGGTAAACTGGTGCATTCCAGCCAGCGTCGCGCTGCGCTAGATAATCGTTGACGGTAATAATATGTACACCTTTACCGGTAAGGGCGTTAAGATAGGCGGGGAGCATAGCTACTAGAGTTTTGCCTTCACCAGTTTTCATCTCGGCGACATCACCTTGATTGAGCACCATACCGCCAATCAGCTGAACGTCATATGGACGCATGCCAAGTATGCGTTTAGAGGCTTCACGAGCAACGGCGAAAGCGTCGGGTAAAATTGTGTCTAACTCTTTTTGACTCCCAGTTTTGAGCTTACTTTTGAGTGTGCTGGTTTGCTTTGCTAGTTCCTCGTCGCTCATTTTTTCATATTTGGGCTCTAGGGCACCAATTTCGAGAGTTTTCTTATATAATCGTTTGAGAATTTTCTTTTGAGCGTCTCCAAAAACCCCTTGCAAAATACGCGTTAGCAAAGTTCTATCGGCTAGCTTGTCGGTAGGCTTTTTTTCTTTTTTGGGTGATTTAGCAACTTTTTTATGCCGAGTCGCTTCCGGTAGCTTATTTTCAGCATTCTCTGTCATATTTTTCTCCACAAATTTCCCCCTAATTATATCATGATTTTCGGCTTGAAAATAGCGTGTATTGCTATGAACGTTTGATGAACAAGTTTTTTAATCCCTTTTTGGTCAAGTGTGGTGTCGCCTCAAGCTTGTAGCGTCGAATTTGCCCTTTGAGCTTGGCTTCAAGAATATCAATTCCAGCGAAGACATTAGAACACTCGTCTTTAGCGGTGATAACTTTTCCTCCCGGTATTTCCATAGCCGCAGATATAGAATATTTGTTCCCGTGTGCCTGGTCAACTTCAGTGACGACGATTTTGGCAATGACATCTTTTTTGTTGCCACGAGGCAAGTAGCGGTCGAGTTTTCCGATACGCTTGGTGGTATATTTCCGGAAGCTATCGGATACTTTATAGTTATTTCCGCTGAGGTCGATTTTTTCTATCACGATGAATTCTCCTACTATAAACCTAGACTGCCTAGATTGCCCATTAGAGGTTTCATTTTGTCGGTGGCGATTTCTTGAGCTTTGGCATAACCATCGCGCATGCAATCTTCAATCCAATGCTCTAGTTCTTCAATATCGTCGAGGTCAATCTTCTGGGGGTCGATTTTGACTTTTTTGATTTTTAGCTCACCAGTAATTTGAACTGTGACGGCACCATCACCAGCTTCAACTTCGACGATTTCGCTTTTGAGCGACTTTTGCGCCTTGCGTAGCTGATTTAACATTTTCATTTGATCCATTGTCGCACCCATTTAAGCTCCTTCTGCAGTATTAGTATATATGTATATTCTATCAGAATCATTGGATTTTGGCGAGGTTATAATACGTTCGAGTGGCGTTGCGACGGTTTGTTTTTCGATCGTAGCGAATCGTTTTGGTAAATCGTCGGGTCGTTCTGGTAGGGTATCCTTGATTTGATAATTATTAACACTATTTAATATTTTGAGAAATTCGTATTCTGTGGGATTATTTAGAACATAAATAGTGTCTTCGGGGTTAAGATTGTCTAGAATCAGCTGAAGGTCGTTGCTGAACTTATCTGCGACGATAGGAGTGTATCTGTAGCCGAAAATAAAATGGCTGATGCCGCCAGTAATCATAATGCCCATGAAGAGACCGATGGGAAAGATAGCCGAAATGCGAGCGTAGGGGTTGTCGGGAAAGAGGTCGTACCACTTGCTGAGGATATACCTTAAACCATGTGCGATAAGTATCGACATCGGTAAGAGGATAAGGATTGCTGACTCGGGGTTGAGCGCGGATAGGATGATAGTAAATATGATGAACCAGCTAGCGATAGAATTGCGTGAGGCGAAAAAGCCTTTGGTGGTCGAAAGTAACCCGATGACTGCGAGTGCAAATGAGCCCAGCCCAATAAATGGAGCGAGAAATAGACTATCGATAGCTGTGTTCCAACTAAAGAATGGGAGGAAGGCGACTTTGAGATTCTCGATACAGGTACTAGGTGAGAAATCTGGTACTAATAGGAGCTCGGCGATGATGTTTGGGTTGATGAATGCCGCCATGACTAGGGCGGCCAATCCCATGATGATAATAAAAATAGTGATAATTAGTGGAACGATAGGTAGAGTTTTGATGGTGAAGCGTAGATGTGGGTGTAATAATGCGAATAGAACGATAAAAAATGCAAGATAAATCAGATGGGGTGTAAAAATTGAGGCAAGGAGTGCGAAGGCAAAAACAAAACAGTACATAGGCTTCGGTTTGGTAACGCCCTGAATTTTGGAACCAAGCCAGAGTAGTAGAGTTGGCCAAAATACCAACATGATGAGGGGCGTACCGGAGCCGGCGAGGTAGAGAAATGATGCTGAAAGGACGGCAAGGATTGAGGCAAGCAGGGCGACGTTGTTTTTGAACCAGCGATTTAGGAGGAGAATGAGTAGTCCTCCCAGCATAGCGCCAATAATGATACTGGGGAGTTTAACTGAATAAGTAGTAAGTCCAAATGTCATGATGGAGAGTTTTTGTAAGACGCGATAGGGCAAATTGACAATATCACCATGAAAAACCGAGTCAAAATGTAAATTATAAGACGCTGTAGCGGACTGCATTTCGACTTCTGATAACCCATTAGGCGATAGTAGTGGCAATCCAAAAAGTAGGACAAGATAAGCAGTGCCTAGTACGATAAAGCCAATAACGAAACGATGACGATAGAGGAAATATTTTGAAATAGCCTTTTTCTTCACATAAGTAGTATAGCACAAAGATTGCCTTGTGCCCATACTTCTATTGTATCACACTTTATAATAAAAGTCAATAGCTATTCGTGCTCTTTATCGAGCGACATAAAGCGTAGCAATTCGGGATGGAAATAGAGCTCAATTGTACCGACTGGTCCGTGTCGATGCTTGCTAATGATTAGTTCGGTAATGTTAGTGTCTTGATAGTCGGGCTCGTTCATGTGATAGTAGTCAACACGGTGGAGAAACATAACTAGGTCGGCATCTTGCTCGATAGAGCCCGAGTCCCTTAAATCGGAGAGGACTGGGTGAGGGTCATCGCGACCAGTGACATTACGCGAAAGTTGGGCGAGGGCGACGACGGGGATTTCTAGTTCCCTAGCGAGGGTTTTAAGACCGCGTGAAATATCAGAAACCTCCATGACGCGATTACCGGCGTAGCGATCGGAGCCCTGCAAGAGTTGTAGATAGTCGACGATAATCATGCTAATATCGTGATCATGAGCAGCGCGGCGGGCTTTGTTGCGGAGTTCAAGAATGGTCATGGAACTAGTGTCGTCGATGTAGAGCGGGACTTCGTTCATATCACTCAAGGCATCGCCAATTTTGGCAAAATCTTCATCGGTGACGTTGCCAGTGCGGATCTTCCAGTTGTCGATTCCGGAGATATCGGAAATCATACGATCGACGATTTCATTATTTGCCATCTCCATCGAAAAGAAGAGAACGCCTTTCTTCCCGCCATTACGAGTAGCGACATTATAGGCCAAGTTTTGAGCAAAAGTTGTTTTTCCCATCGCTGGGCGAGCGCCGATGATGATAAGATCGCCTTTTTGGAGGCCGGCAGTTTTGCGGTCGAGGTCACGGAAGCCAGTTTTGAGGCCGCGCAGAGCACCCTTGTTTTTGTGGAGGTCTTCGATGCGGTCATAAGCATCGATCAGGAGGTCTTCGAGCGCAACGTATTCGGATTTAATGGTTTTGTCAGAGACTTCAAAAAGGTTTTTTTCGGCTTTGCCGACAAGATCTTCGATTTTGGTGGAGCCATCGTAAGCGGCGGAAGCGATGTCGGAGCCAGCACGGATTAGACGGCGACGTAGGGCGGCTTGTGCGACGAGGTCAGCGTAGGTATCAACATGTGAAGAAGTGGGTACGAAATTGGTTAGCTCGGTGAGATAGGGCGAACCGCCGATGTTTTTGAGGGTTTTTTGGTTTTTGAGTTCGGACGACAGCGATACGAGGTCGATTGGTTTATGATGTTCATAGAGACTAGTCATGCCGCGAAAAATATCAATATGGCGGGGGTCATAAAAATCTTCAGCTTTTAGGATTTCTAGAACATTTGGGAAAGCTGAATCAGATAGTAAAAGTGCACCTAGTAGAGATTTTTCGGCTTCGATGTCTTGCGGCGGAATACGTCCGCTACTGGACGGCTGATTGGACTCCATATACCTCCTTGATAGCTAGAATGGCGAATCGCTATTCACTTCTTGTACATTTCCCATTATAGCAGAGATTTGGGAGATTGTAGCGTCTTGGGGTTTGGTAGCTTCGCCAATATCATGAATGGTGAGCGCGATGTCGCTAGGTAAGATGCGCAGTAGAAGCTGATTGTTGTTGGGCTTTTCGAGAATGGTTTTGCTGAATTTTTGTTGAGGATAGAGGTGTAGGGTTTGTCCATCGAAATTATGTGTGATCTTGGATAGTTGATTGTATAATATATCGCTTTGATTATGTACGGTCTCGAGAAAACTTTCCCAAGTGAAATCGGCGGTCGATGTAGCACTGATTGGTTCTTTGGTGGTTTGCTGGGTTTCTTCTCGTTCGTTGATAATTTTGGCTTTACGCTCGGCGGGGCTGGTGCGTCGGGGGGATGGCGCGGACTTTGGCAGGGCGGTTGGTGCCGGTGATTTTGGAATATTGGTTACTTGTGCTGCACTAAATTCCAGCAACGCAAGTAATAGTTTTGCTTCGGCAAATGGAGGCTGGACATCTGGTAATTTTGCGAGTAATGGTAATAAGTTTGCTTCTGGCGTGGCAATAATTCTTGTGATGATTTCACTGGCGATGATTTCGGGTTTGACGCCGGAGTTTAGTAAGTCTTTGAGACTTGTAGAGGCTTTGATGGTGTCCTGCTCCTGATAGGCTTTTAGTAATTCGGTGATATTTTGGCTCTGTGGTAAGCCAAAAGCAGAACTAATAGTTTCGGCGTTGATTTCGTCATTATCTTGGCTAGAAAGGCTGGAGGCTTGGTCAAGTATGCTTAATGAGTCTCGAAATGATCCGCCGCCTCGTCGAACGATGATTTCTAATGCGTCGTCGGTGATTTTGATCCCCTCTGCATCGGCGATTTTGCGTAAATGAACTTGCATGATTGCAGGGTCGGCAAGTTTAAATGTGTAAACTTGGGTGCGCGAGGAAATAGTAATAGGTACTTTGTGCGCGTCAGTCGTGGCGAGGATAAAAATGACGTGTTCTGGTGGCTCTTCTAGCGTTTTAAGCAAAGCGTTGGCAGCAGATTTGGTAAGCATATGTACTTCGTCAATGATATAGACTTTGTACTTGCCAGTAGATGGGGCGATGATGGCTTTCTCGCGTAAATCGCGAATATTATCGACGCCAGTATTTGAGGCGGCGTCGATTTCGATGATGTCAAGATAGTGGTCCTCGATTTGGTAATCAAAATCATTGATCGCATGAGCAAAAATTCGCGCGACGGAAGTTTTGCCGGTCCCACGTGGACCAATGAAGAGGTAGGCATGCCCAAAACTCTGATTTTTGATTGAATTCTGGAGAAGTTTGGTAACTTGCTCTTGTCCAATAACGTCTTCGAGTCTTATCGGGCGATATTTACGATATAACGCTTTAACTGTAGGGTGATTGTCGCCTGATTTTTGCTGGGCCATTTACAAAGCGGCCTCGACGGCGGCCCAAGCGGCTTGTTCGTTGTTGGCTGGGATGATGGCGGAGACTTGGCTACCCTCGCGAAGATGGAAATAAGTTACCGATGCATAGAGGATTTCATATTCGTGACCGCCTACTTCAATGTAGTATTTGTCATCATGATGGACTAGCGTACCAATGACCGCTTTACGCTCAACTGGCCCGATTTGCTTATAAAGAAATCTACCTTCTGGAGTGATAGTGAGCTTAAGAATGTCGCCTTCGATTAATTTCGACTTGGAAGCATAGTTTGCTGGTACAGGATAATTCTTCCCATCAGGACCGATCATAATTTGACCATCAAAGACACCCTCAATAATTTTCCCTTCTGGGCTAGAGACTACTGTCTCACGCGGAGCGGTAATTGCTTCGCCGTCGCCTAGTACCGAGATTAATAATTCTTTGGCAGCAGCAAGATTAGTCTCGGCCTCTTGAATTAGACCACGTAACCGTTTGATTTGTTTTTCTGGTAATTCAGACATCACCTCGCATCCAGTCTGTCATTAACTTTTAATACTGTCCTTATATTATACCTCTAGGTAGTAAAAGTCAATGGCGGTTTTGGAAGGTTTTCCACTATGCTAACGGCGGTGGAAGCAAAAGTGTTGTAAAAATCACAAGTAAGCATGGGCGTAATATGTTGCCTTGTACAAAAACTACCTCCCCGTTTCCAGGAAGGTAGTCAACTACTAGCAGATATTTGTGTAAATTAAGCTAATTCGACAGTTGCGCCAGCTTCTTCCAAGCTTTTCTTCATAGCTTCGGCTTCGTCTTTTTTGACGTTCTCTTTGACGTTTGCTGGAGCGCCATCGACGATAGCTTTGGCTTCGCCAAGACCAAGACCGGTGATTTCTTTGACGGCCTTGATAACGGCGATCTTTTGAGCACCAGCGTCTTTCAAGACGACGTTGAATTCTGACTTTTCGTCAGCGGCGGCAGCACCGCCTTCGGCTGGAGCGGCAGCAACTGCAACAGCAGCGGCGGCTGGTTCAATGCCATATTCATCTTTAAGTAAATTTTTGAGTTCATTGACTTCAAGAATGGTCATGTTTACCAATTCTTCGGCCAATTTTTTGATATCTGTAGCCATTTTGTAATCCTTTACTAATAAAATTATTTACTTTGCTTAAGGATGGTTCATATTTCCTCAAGAGACCCGCTCGTGCGCCCGTCTTTACGGGGCGCTTACTCCTCGCGCCGAGCTTCGGCGCTCTTTTAGTTTCTTGCGTAAATACGAACCATCCTTATCTAAAATGCCTATTTTATTAGCATAGGCTAACAAAATAGGCGGGTTGCTGAAATTTAGGCAGCTTTTGCTTCCAATCCGGAAATGATTCCGGAGATTCCGCCGCTGATGCCAGAAATAGTATCGCCCATTGGGGAGAGCAATCCGGCAACAACTTGTGCGATAAGCTCGTTTTTCGATGGCATTTTGGCCAAAGTTGTAATTTCGGCCTCGTCCATAGCTTTGCCTTCGTTGGAAAAGCCACCAGCAAGTTGAAGAGCTGGATGGGTCTTGGCAAACTCGGCTAAAACTTTCGCTGGAGCTACCTCATCGCTGTCGGAGACGGCGTAAATGAGTTGTCCGGTCAAGTCAGTAGTGTCAGTGTCTTTGTAGACTGCGATCTCTTGGAGAGCGACGCGGACTAGACGGTTTTTGACGACCTTGATTTTGACGCCGGCTTCACGGGCAGCTTTGCGCAATTCTTGCATTTCGGCAACAGTTAGCCCTTGATAGCGAGCATAAGCTGTCAATTTTGCATCAGAAAGTAATGCTGTCAAATCAGCAACCAAAGTATCTTTTTTCGCTTTTGAAATTGCCATAAAAAGTTCCTATGGTTAATTTTGATATATTCCGCTAGTGAGTTGTTAATTTCCGTTACCCACAAGACCATTAAGATGAATTCTTCGGTAGCATGATTAAGGAATTTGTGTTTTGCTCACTCCCGCTACTGTCTTTAGAATAACTGTCCGTATTATAGCAAAGTTTTGAGAAAAAAGCAATATATCTAGTAGGACGATTTCCCCAATAGCTACTTTTAGTAGGCACGACGTCATGCCAGCCCGCCATCGCGGGTGTCGTGCGTCTAATCCTCGCTCGTAAGCTGCGGAATGTCTACTAAAAGAGCTATTGGGGAAATCGTCCTACTACCTATACTCTAACTAGCTAGGCAGCGGAGGGGGAAAGCGTACCAGCGAGCATTTCCATTTGATGGATTGACGTTGCTACTATAAAAGAATAAGGGAATGCCATTATTAGAATTAGAGCTAGCCATAGAAGACCAATAATAACCACCCTCTCCAGAACTTCTCAATTTTCCAGTACCGATGAAAGAATACCCGCTGCGCACAAAAAAATGAGCCCACTCTGTGGGCTCCTAGTGTTATCACCACCTTTCTATATAGCGTATGATGCTAATTGCTGCTCTAATGCACTCTATGGACAAGAATGCATGAAATATCATACGCACTATAAGTACAAGCTCATATCCGTCAGTGAGGGTAAGGTCATAGATACATAGCACTACTGAGACTATATTGCATACGAAGCCGAGTATCATGATTATGATCTTTTTCATAGCTCGCTCTTCTTCTATGCTCCTGTGCTTTCTGTTGGCTCCGCCTGCTTTCCTTAATCTTAACTTCATCATAATAATGTCCCCCTTATTAGATGTATTATGTGGCTTTGCGCACAAACTCTTAAAGTACTTTAAGAGGGCGTTTATAAACGCCCTCTGCATATACGATATATGAGCTTACGCGGCGTTACTGTGTCCTCACGTTTTTATTGTAGCACGGATTATTACATTTGTCAATAGTATTTGTGGTTTCTTGAGTAATTTTATAATTTTTGGTGTATTTTTGAATTACTTTGTGCGCAGCGGGTGGATAGCTATGGAATACTCTAGATTGCGTGGTCCTGGATCAGGTGGGTTTGATTGGACAAAAATGGCAGGGCTTGAAGAAAGTAATAGTTACTACTTAAGCTTTAGAGGAGCTGGAACCGATGAGGTTATTCCATCTTATTATGGAACTGCGCGTTGGTTGGCTCTCCCCCTCCGCTGCCTAGCTAGTTAGAGTATAGGTAGTAGGAGGATAGGAACAAAAAAGTGGGACTGCTTCAATTGCAACCCCACGAGACGCTCCCTATTCTAGTTGTAGATGTTTTCGACTAGGATAGATGGGCCCATAGTTGTCGTAATATAGATTGACTTGACATATGAACCTTTGATAGATGCTGGACGGTGGCTTTTCAGTGATTCAAAGAATACTTCAGCATTTTCTAATAAATCATCGAGGCTAAAATTGGTTTTGCCGAGACCAAGATGGACGATGGCTTGCTTGTCGACACGGTATTCGACTTTACCAGCTTTGGCTTCTTTGACGGCTTTTTCGATGTCAGTAGTTACGGTGCCAGCTTTGGGGTTTGGCATAAGACCTTTTGGTCCAAGTAGGCGAGCGAATTTACCGAGTTTTGGCATGTAGGCTGGAGTGGCAATTAAGACATCGAAGTCAATTTCGCCTTTTTCGAGACGTTTGAGGAATTCTTCATCTTCGGCAATATCAGCACCGGCAGCTTGAGCCTTTTTTGCTTCGTCGAGAGGCGCAAATACTGCGACGCGGACGGTTTTACCATTACCGTGTGGCAAAACGACAGTAGCGCGGATGTTTTGATCGGCTTGGCGAGGGTCGACGCCCAATCGGACGTGAGCTTCGACAGTAGCGTCAAATTTTGCTGGGTTGGTTTTGATGGCGAGGTCGATAGCGTCTTTTAGGTTGTAAGCTTTTTTTGCCTCAATGAGCTGGGCTTTGGCTTGGTAATTTTTGCCACGACGTTCAATCTTTGGGCGTGTTACGGGGGTGGCGCCACGTGGTTTTTCGCCAGCTGTTTCGGCGGCTTTGGTTTCTGCCTTGCGGGCTTGGCGTTCTGCTTCAGCTTTTACCTCTTCAATGTGTTTTTTGGATTTTTTGCCAGATTTGGCAAATTTTTCCTCTTCCTGGAGAGTGGCTTCGATTTCGGCGCCAGCTTCTATCTCGGCGACTTTTTCGTTGATTTCTGCAGATTTGTCTTCTGCCATAGAGTTCCTTTCTGTGGTATTAGCGGGGTATTTCCCCCTCCCAACTTATTATGTTGCTTTAGATTATAGCAAATTTTATTGGTTTTGGCAAGCAAAAAGTGTCGTCCAGCTATGAACGACACTTTTGGAATGAAGAGGTTAGTCTTCGACGACAACACCCATTGAACGAGCAGTACCGGCGATGACTTTTGCGGCGCCTTCAAGGTCGATAGCGTTGAGCTGATCCATCTTAATCTTGGCGATTTCTTCGATATCAGCGCGAGAGATTTTGCCGACTTTTTCGAGGTTTGGCTTGCCGCTACCTTTGGTGATTTTGATTTTTTCGCGGATTAGGTCATCGACAGGCTGTCCGAGACAGACCCAATCAAAGGTACGATCTTCGTAAACTTTGATGTGGACGATGACGTTTTTGCCGTTGAATTCTTTGGTCGCTTCGTTAAATGGATTGATAAAATCCATCATGTTGAGACCCCACTGACCAAGTGTAGAGCCGACTGGAGGTCCGGCGGTTGCCTTACCACCAGGAATGCGCAACTTTAAGTTGCCAATAACTTTTCCTGCCATAGTTTTCCTTATCCGGGTGAAGCTCCCGGTACGATTAATGATAAATAACCGTGCGTAACGCTTTCATTGTAGCACAAAATGCGAAAAAAGTCCATAAAAAGCCAAAAATGCTTGACTTTTATGACATAGTGTGATATAATGAAAGGATAAGTGTAGAAATGAGGGGATTTTACGGGTAAGACGAAGCGGCCTAGACAACTAGGCCGCTTTTGAAATTGATAGGATTAAATACCTATTGGATTTGTTTGACTTGCAAAGCGTCAAGCTCAACTGGAGTTTCGCGGCCAAACATCGAGACCATGACTTTGAGCTTCCCTTTTTGGGAGTCGATTTCGGAGATAGTGCCTTCGAAACCTTTGAACGGTCCGTCAATAATAGAGACGACTTCGTTGACTTCGTAATTGACGGAGTATTTTGGATCTTCGACGCCCATGCGTTTTTTGATTTTGGCGATTTCTTTTTCGGATACGGGGGTTGGTTGGGTGCCATTGCCGACAAACCCGGTGACGCCTGGTGTATTGCGTACGATATACCAGGTCTCATCAGAGAGGCTCATTTCGACCAAAACGTAACCTTGAAAGATTTTGCGATCGACGACTTTGCGTTTGCCGTTTTTGATTTCAATGCGTTTTTCTTTTGGCACGATTGCGTCAAAGATTTTACCCTGAAACTCTGGGCTGTCCAGACGCTGTTTGATGCTGTCGGCGACTTTGTCTTCGTACCCACTATAGGTGCTAATTGTGTACCAAGCACGGGTATCATCATAGCGATTTACTGCCATATATTTCTCTCCTCTAAATAATTTATGATAGTAACAAATTAAAAATAAACGTAAAGAACATATCGAGCAGAACGATAAAGACAACAAAAATTGCACAGTAGATTAGGACGGCGGCGGTTAGTTTCCAGGTAAGTTTACGATTGGGCCAGCGCACTTGGCGTAGTTCGCGCCAAGAATCACGAAGGTAGCTACCAAAGGCAATAAACGGACGCAATAGGATGAATGGTTTTTTGGATTTGGTTGACTTATCATCTGTGCTGATAGCTTTATCTCCAGCGTGGGATTTTTGGTCGGGTTTTGTTTCTGCGACTTGGTGCTTATCTGTATCGGTATTATCGGATTGGTGGGAGTTGGCGGAAATTTTGGTGATTTTGGTTTTGTTTTTCTTGGTCTTGTTTGGCTTATTCGACATAAAACTCCTTTCTTGTCGGGTAACGCTAACAAAAATAGTCTGTTACCAGACTGTCAATAGTATTGTATCACAAAAATCAAGTTTGGGGTAGTTTTTCGTGATGTTTTGTGGAGGATTGTGATTAAATAAGGATATGCAATATAAAATTCGTGGGACGAAGGTCGTGTCGCCATATCCGGTTAAGCTAACTCCGGCGGAGGCGCGTTTGGTTTTTATGCTGCAAAAATATTTTGTTCCCGAGAGGATTTTTGCGGATTATTTTTTGCCTAAAGATGACAAGGATGGCTCGCTTTCGGAAAAGGTGATGGCAGAGACGGATTTACTACAAATTGATTGTCTGGCAGTCGATCGGAGAGGAATCTTTGTCTTTGAATCAAAGGACTATGCAGGGTGGATTTATGGGCATGGTGGCCGAGTGCATTGGACGCAGGTTTTAGCTTATGGTAAAAACAAAAATCAGTTTTATAATCCGATTAGACAGAATCAAGCACACATTAAGGCTATACGTGCGCTTTGTGGCGACTATCCGATTTATTCGGTGATTGTGTTTGGGCGAGAGGTGACTCTGAAAGTTTTGGAGGATATACCCAAAGATTGCATAATTTGTACGCAGGCTGGACTGTATAATGCGTTAGGTTCGCTATCTAATGGCGAGATTTTGACTGAAGATGAGGTGGAGGAAGTGTGTCAGAAACTGGCGCGTGGTAGAGTATTCCCTAGTACAAGAGTGCGCGCGGAGCATGCTGCGGAGATAGAAAATATTGTGGAGTTTTGTGAGAAAAAATATGATTAGTAAAAAAGCGGAGGTAATGACGCCGATTTGGGTGTGTAATCTGCAGAACAATTTAGTAGATGCGGCTTGGGTGGGGCGAGAAAATGTTTTTAACGTGGCAGAGGGCCATGAATGGAGAAATACTAGTAAAGTAATTTTCTCGCAAGGAGTGGATTGGCGGGATTACGTGTGTGCCAAGCGGCTGGAGATTGCTTGCGGGGAGGCTCCGTATTTGAGCAGTAGATATGATGTCCTGACGAAGAAAAATATCGATCTAGGCAATAGGATTGGTTTGCTTGATCGAAAATTGCGGGTAGTAAATGAAAACGTAGAAGATGAAAGTGAGTGGCTGAAATGGGCTACGGCAGCAATAGAGGCAGTTTATGGCTATGAGATTTTATCGGAGAAAGCAGAATTGGCCCGAAAAAATCTAGAGTTGACTTTTATTGAGAATTATCAAGCGAAGTTTGGGCGGGAGCTGGATGCGGTAAGTTTGAAAAAGTTGGGTCAAATTTTGCAAAAAAATATTGTTTGCTATGATGCTTTGGGTGGAGATGGTGAGATTTTTCAAGACTTGAATTTTGATGCGATAGTAGGAAATCCGCCTTATCATATGATCGGTGGAGCAGGCGGGAGTAATGATGCGCCGGTTTACCAAAAGTTTGTTGTGCAGAGTTTGGGATTGAATGCTCGGTATGTGTCGATGGTAATTCCTGCGCGGTGGTTTGCTGGCGGGAGAGAGAATTTGTTGGGAGATTTTCGTCAACGGATGTTACATGAGGTAGGCTTGAAAGAATTGATAGTCTACGCGGAGGCGAATGAAGTTTTTGATTGGGTGAGACTAAGCGGAGGAATTTGTTGTTTCTTGACGGAACGAGGTTATAGGGGTAAATGTAAGTATGATTTGATTGACAAGAGTGGGCGAAATAGTACTTGGCGGACGTTTGAAGATGAAATTTTGATACGGGATGCTAGTTTGGCAAAAATTATTAAGAAGGTCACTTCACGAGCTGACTTGATGGGGTTGGGGCGAGTTTCCGAGATCATTTCGGGGAATACACCTTTTGGGATTACTTCGGATTTGCGTGGTAAGGACGGTAAGGAGATGAAACTTTTTATTGAGAAAAACCCGAAGCATGCCATTGAATTGTATTTTTTTGATAAGCCGTATCGCGTAATGCGCTATATTGATGAGAAATATATTAGCAAAAATCAAGACTTGATTGATAAGTATAAAGTGATTTTGCCGGCGGCGGGTGGTTCGGGTAGTGATAGGAATATACTAGGGCGACCGCAGCTTATTCCGCCGGGATCGGTGTGCTCGCAGACTTATCTTTGTGCAACTTTTGACAACGAGGTGGAGGCGAAGAACTTTTTGAAATATATACAGACGCGGTTTTTCCGTGCGCTAGTAAGTGCGGCTAAAGTTTCGCAATCGGCGGCGAAAGGAGTGTATCGTTTCGTGCCTTTGGAGGATTTCGGCGATAAAAGTGAGATTGATTGGTCTAGGTCAGTGCGAGATGTTGAGTCGCAGTTGTATGAAAGGTATGCGATGAATGAAGCAGAAGCGCATTATATTGAAAAGAAAATCGCAGAGTGGGTTGAATGATTCTATGGCTTTTCTATTCTCCTACTACCTATACTCTAACTAGCTAGGCAGCGGAGGGGGTAACCGTCATAACGATCATCGCTGTATGACGTGTTGACACCGTAGCCTCCTCCACCAAAGTACCCGAATTTAATCAGATGAGAGACTTTATCTACAGCATAACCGAAACGTGTCCAGTAATAGCCATCTTGTGCTTGCCCATAGAGCCACGGCTTGCTACTGCTGACATTAACTCGCCCGCTGCGCACAAAGTATTATTTATTTTTTTCGGCGTTCTTCTTCGACGGCGCTATGGAGCCATAATAAGAAAACTAATATAACTATCGCTATGCCACCCCAAAATATTACTTGGACAATCCAATCTTTCCAGGTAAAGAATAAGGCAAATGGTGCAAAGATTAAAAGCCACATAAATATAGTAAGAAAAACCGAGCCAAGACCGACTTTTGAATCAGAATCATTAAGACTAGAAGATTGTTGTGGTCGAGAATAGTCTTCTTTGTGCTGTAGGCTGGGGTAAAGATTTTTGTCGTTCCAGTAATCGTATTCTGGGTTATCGGGCCTATATTCATCATTCTTCGACGGCATTTTCTATATATTATCATAATTTTGATTTTTGTGCACAGCGGGCGAGTCGTCTCGGACGGTTACGGTGGCTATGTGGGCTTGAGTAGTATGGGTTGGGGATACTATCGTTCCTTACGTGCTAGCGATGCATCTATCGCTTATTATCTGAGCGTAGGCGTTGAGGTTAATACGGCAGACGATTATCATAGTTACGGTGGTACTAGTAGATCTGCTGGCTTCCCCCTCCGCTGCCTAGCTAGTTAGAGTATAGGTAGTAGGAGGATAGAAGATGTATTTAACATGGGGATCATAGATGGTGCGCCAAAAATAGCTACCCTGCGGTAGCTATTTTATCTACATAATTCTTTTCAATATTGTGGCTGGGGATGAGGGATTCGAACCCCCGAATGCCGGGACCAGAACCCGGTGCCTTACCACTTGGCGAATCCCCAAGCTAACGGTTTTATTATATCACAGATTCCCTTTTTGTCCGAATTTTGGGAGGATTTTTGGATTTATTTTACAAAATGTAAAATAAATTAGATATTAGTTATTCACACGTCGGATTTTTGTATTATAGTGAGGTGCAAGGAGAGAAAATATGTTAAAAGTAGTAGTTTTTGATGGTGGTTGGGGCGGTGAATTGGTGGCGGATTACTTGGAAGCCGAGCTTAATATTGTCGAGGTCGTGCGAGTAATTGATTGGAGGGGCAATTATAGCGAAAAGACGGATAACGAGCTTTATGAAAATATCGAGCCGATTTTGCGAGATTATGTCGGGAAGTGTGACTTAATTGTGTTGGGTGGCCATACCGTGTCGCGTGTTTTGACGAGATTGCGGAAGCGGTATCCGCGCCAATTATTTGCTGGAATGAATGAGAATATCAAGAAAAATGTGCGTCTGGGGACGAGAATGTTTAGACGGGTGACGGTTTTGACGGGTAGGACAATTAGAGAACACGGATTGGAACAAGATTTGACGAGACAATTTCCAGCGGCGAAAGTATCTTTTGTGGATTGCGAAGATTGGGAGGAACTAATTGACAATAATATAATGACAAAAGATTTACTATACGCGCGTTTAAAGAAAGATTTTAAATTGAGGTCGTTAAGATTTGAAGAGCGTGAGGCAAGTATGGAGTCGATGCCGCTGGGTGTAAGAATAAAAATAGAAAAGGCACGAGGTAGACATGACAAAAGTATTGAATCGACGGTAAATAGATTTGCCGAGATGCGACAGGCGGCTAGAGAATTTGAAAAATGTACTGCAGAGAATATGATGCGAGAAGCGAATGGTACCATGTCATTGCCGGAGCTAGTGATAGTGTTAAACACGCATTATTGGGAGATAGAGGGTAGCCTGGAAGAGATATTCGGCTGGAGAACGCGTATCGTTGATATGCGAGAGGGGTTACTACATAATGTTTGTGCAGCTTTGAGACTTACTGGATTAGATGGCAAACGCCCAAAGTAATTGGTTAGTGAAGAAATAAATAATGCCTTCATGGTATAATGAAGGAAGATTATTTGGAGGTAGGAAGAATGTCTGCAAGACGAGTATTATGTTTGTTTCGTGTGACGATTGTTGATTTTTCGCGTGAGGTATACGAATATATTAGACGCAACAAGTGGGTGCTGGTTTTTCTTTCATGTTTAGCGTTTGCGACGTATTTTATTAAATTGTCAAATTATTCGATATCAATTGACAACGAAGTGGCATTGAATGATTTTGATGGCTTGAGAAAGAGTTGGATTATGATTGGACGTTGGGCGTTAGCATTAATGAGCTATGTAGTTAATTGCACTGGCTATAACCCATTCTTTTCAACTTTTGTGACGGTAATTTTATTCTTGGTGATGATATTGTTGTTGTCATTTTATCTGGGAAGACTTACTGGGGATAGGCGTTATGAAAAGGTAATTTTGGCGACCGTAGGTGTGGTTTGCCTAACGAGCCCGGTTTTTGCTACAATGTTTAATTTTTCTATGCAGGGTATTGAGGTGGCTTTTGGTTTGATTGCTACGGTTTTGTCTGCTACGGTGTTGGATTTTACGATTTTTTCAAGCCAGATGGGCTATAGAGGGGCTGCCTATGTATTTGTTGCGGTGATATTGGCTTTTTCTATGGGCGTTTATCAGTCGCTAGCTACGCTATTTGTAACAGTAGTGGTTGTCTTTTTCTTGATGAGGCAGCTTTTTGATAAGAATGGCGATTTGAAGGATACAGTTGCTAGAGTTTTGAAGATTTTGGGAGTTTTTGCTGTTGCGTATTTATTGAATGTACTGATGAGTAAAATTGTCATGAGTATATTCGGTATATCTAAAACGGATTACCTAACATCACAGATTATGTGGGGCCAATTACCACTCATTGAAGTTATAAAGACGTTTTTGATTTTTGTGAAGAGCGTAGTGTTTCCAGCGAATAGCCTGACTGGTGCCTATAATTATACCTATTTGTATGCCGTAATACTGTCAGTTGTTTTGGTAATTATGCTATTTAGACGTTCGAAGTGTAAGGCTATTATTCCGGCATTATGTATTGTTGTAATATTGCTCTCTCCGTTTTTGGTGGCTTTGTTGGGCGGTAATGAGGTACCAGCAAGAACGATGCTGAATTTGCCGGTAGCAGTATGCACTGTACTGGTGGCGTTTTATTGTGTTGGGACGAAGAATGAGTATTTTCGTGGCGGGTTGCTTGTCATAGTATTTCTGATTGGTATAACGCAATTTAGAACTACTGTAGACTTGCTTAATAGTGATTTAGTGAGATATGAAGAGGATAAAACATTATTGCAGTCGGTGTTTTCGCGAATAGGAGCTATGGATGTACTATCCGACACTGATGACTTTTCAGATAAAGTTATAACTTTTGTGGGAGTGCATGAAGTTTTGTCTACTGGGGTTAATGCTAGAGCCGATGCGATGGTGGCGTCGTTTTTCGCGTGGGATAATACCTCGCCTCTAGGGTCTAATTATAGAATTAATGGGTTTGCGAAGACGTTGGGGTATAGATATGTGAAACCCAATATTGAAGATGTAGAACTTGCTCGAAATGTGTGTGCCAAGTCGGTAAAATTTCCTGCGGGTGACTCTATTAAAAGTATTAATGGCAGTATAATTGTTTGTTTAAAATAGTTAGTAATGCGATTATTTTGCTAAAGGTTTGTGCGGTTTTCTAATGCGGCCGAGAGCGTAATTTGGTCGGCGTAGCTTAAGTCCACGCCTAGCGGTAAGCCTCTAGCTAGGCGAGTAACTTTTACTTCTGGATATTGTTCGTGTAGCATTTTTTGTAGCATGAGTGCGGTCGATTCGCCCTCAACAGACGGGTTGGTAGCGATAATGACTTCTTTGACTGTGTCTGGAGTAATACGTTGCATTAATTCTTTGACGTGTAATTCATTGAGAGTGATACCATCAATTGGCGAGATTGCTCCGCCTAGTACATGATAAGTGCCCTGAAATTGGTGTGTTTGCTCTATGGCATAGATGTCGAGCGGTTCTTCGACGACCAGAATTGTGCTCTTGTCGCGTTGAGGATCTTGATAAAGCGACGACACTTCTTCATTGCTGTCAATTAGGGCAAAGGTTATAGGGCAAGACTTAACATTTGTATGAAGATCACCGAGTACTGACGAAATTTCTTGGCTGATGCGCGGACTGCTTTTGAAAAGGAAATAAGCGTAACGTTCTGCAGTGCGAGCACCAACGCCAGGCAGATGGCCGAGCGCTTCAATGGCGTTTATGAGGGCTTGTGGCAACATAGTATCTATTATAATACAAAAAATTGGCTCCAACTAGAGATGAAACCAATTTTCGTAAGTTCTTGTTAGCGTTTCGAGAACTGCTCTTTGCGACGAGCAGAACGAAGACCGTATTTCTTGCGTTCTTTTTCGCGCGGATCACGCTTGAGGAAGCCAGCTTTTTTGAGAATTGGACGAAGATCCGCCATTTCCGTAGTCAAAGCTTTGCTTAATGCAAGTTTAATTGCATCAACTTGACCTGCGAGGCCACCACCGGCGACTCGAATAGAAACGTCGTAGTCGTTTTGTTTTTCGGCTAAAGCTAACGGGTCAGTGATTTCGGCGAGCATGCTCTTGTTGCCAGATAAATACTCAAGTGCAGGCTTATTATTGATTGTAATTTCGCCTTTGCCTTTGTAAAGTCTGACGCGAGCAGTTGCCGATTTTCTGCGGCCCAAGCCGTAAATGTAAGTATCCTTTGTTGCCATTACTTAATCTCCTTTGGATTTTGGGCAGTATGGGCGTGCTCGGCTCCATTAAATACCCTTAATCTTGCTAGTCTGTCGGCAGCTAGTTTATTTTTGGGAATCATACCTTTAACTGCGTGCTCGATAGCGACGCGAGGATCTTTCTCGATGACTTCCTCAAGTTTGAGTTCGGTAAGACCACCAGGAAATCCGCTGTGACGGTAGTATTTCTTGTCGGTCATTTTGTTGCCGGTAACTTGGATATTCTTGGCGTTGATGACGACGACATAGTCACCATTATCGACGTGTGGAGTGAAAGTAGTTTTACTTTTGCCGGTTAGTTTGTCTGCGATCACTACGGCTAGTTTACCTAGTGGCATGCTGCCAGCGTCGATGAGCCACCATTCTCGGTTGATTTCAGAACCTTTTTGATTGTAAGTTTTCATTTATTTCCCCGCTTTCTTGGTTAGGTCGATATTGTCGACGAAGCTAATCGTGCCCATTTCAGCGTTATCGCCACGCCTAAATCCGGCACGCTCAATACGAAGGTATCCGGAATCGCGTTTGATTTGTGGGGCAATAACATTCATAAGTAAATCGGCTGATTTGATATCGTCCAATCTTGCGATAAGTAATCTGCGATTGGCGAGTCCACCTCGTTTGGCAATAGTGATTAGCTTTTCGGTCTCACGACGAATTTCTTTAGCGCGAGCCAAAGTTGTCGTGATCTCGGTATTTTCTATTAATGCTTTGATTAGCCCACGTTGCAAAGCTCGTCGCTGGTCGGTCTCGCGCCCGAATTTGCGACCTTTATATCCATGACGATGCATTATAACAACTCCGTTAACTTTTCTTTAACTTCATCTAGTGCCTTGCTACCGAAACCTTTGAGATCTTTGAGATCTACTTCGGACAGCGTCACTAAATCACGAACAGTTTTAATATCATTGTTGACTAGCGCATTAGCGGTGCGAGCTGATAAGCCAAGTTCTTCGATTGGAAGCGAGAGATTAGAATCATCGCTTTCTGTTTCGACGCCTGGTGCTGGTGCACTTTCTACGGTAGTACCATTAGCTAATGCCGTGTATTGATTGACTAGGATAGCGTTGGCTTCTTCGAACGCTTCTTGTGGTGTGATTGTACCGTCTGTATCGACGGTGATTGTCAACTGTTGCAAGTTGGTATCTTGGCCAACACGAGTATTTTCAACCTTGAAGCGTACGCGCAATACTGGACTGAATACTGCATCAAGCGCAATCATATCGCTATGGATACGATCTTCGCTAGACTTTTCGATATTGAGGTAACCGCGTCCAGTTTCGACGACTAAATTCATTTTAAGAGTGTAATTTGGGTCATCGATATGGCAGATGATTTGATCAGGGTTGCCAATTTCGATACCGGCTGGAAGCTTGATTTGTCCGGCTGTTACCTTGCCATTCTCACCAGTGTCTTTGCCCTTTACTTCGAAACTGATTTCGGTTGGGTCGTCAGAGTGAGACTTGAAACGAATGTTTTTGAGGTTGAGCATAATGTCAACGACGTCTTCTCGGATGCCAGGCACGGAGGTATATTCGTGGGTAGTTCCCTCGATGCTGAAAGCGGTGATTGCTGCGCCTTTGATACTAGAAAGCAATACACGACGAATTGAATTGCCTAGCGTATTACCATATCCGTAGAACAATGGACGAATCACAAACTCTGCACTATTGTCACCCAGTTGGTTGACTTCGGCTAGATTGGCTTCGTGAATAACTTTTGTAGTCATTTTCCTCCTTAGCGTGAGTAATACTCAACAATTAGTTGTTCATTAATACCAGCTTCAGCCTCTTCGCGCTTTGGCAAGCCGGTGATTTCAATTTTCATTTTCTGGGGGTCAGATTTGAGCCAGCTAAGTGGAACGTTGGATGCGCTACTAACGATATTGTCAAGATTCTTAAAGTATTCGGATTTTTGTGATTTTGGCCTAACTTCCAGTATATCGCCGGGCTTCAATCGGATACTAGGAATATCGATTCTGCGTCCGTTGAGCAGGAAATGACCATGTGAGACTAATTGCCTGGCTTGTCGACGAGTGGTAGCAAAACCAGCACGATAGACGGCATTGTCGGCCCTTCTTTCTAGGAATTGTAATAGGTTCTCACCGGCTAGACCGTCAGCTTTGGCAGCCTCTTTCATCAATTTGGCGAATTGTTTTTCGAGTAGGCCATATAAACGACGTACTTTTTGTTTTTCTCGTAGTTGTGTCAAGTACAAACTTCCACCGCGTACGCGCATATCGGCGTGCTCTCCTGGAATGCCAGACTTTTTAGCCATGATTTTATGGGCTTTGGGGGCTAGAGCATAGCCTTCGCGACGACTTTGTTTGACGATTGGAGAAGTGTCTCGTGCCATTATGGTTTCCTTTCTCCCTTAGGACGCACACCGCCGTGAGCGATCGGGGTAACATCAGTGATACTATCGATGCGAATGCCTACATTGGAGACGGCGCGGATTGCACTGTCTCGGCCTAATCCGATCCCGTTAACATAGACATCGACACTATTTAGACCGTGTTCGCGTTTTGCGATCTCGAGAGCTTTTTCTGCGGCAATTTGAGCAGCATAGGCTGTGCCCTTCTTGCTACCACGAAATCCGTTTGCTCCAGCAGAGCTGGCACTCAAAGCACCACCGTTTTTGTCGCTGATAGTAATAATAGTATTGTTGAACGTTGCTTGAATGTGGATTTGCCCAGCATTTACAACGCGTTTGCCTTTTTTACCTTTGGCTTTTTTTGTTGCCGGAGCTTCGGAGACTTGTGCGTCTTCGGCCACGACAGTGTTTTTTACATCTTCTTCTGCCATATTACTCCTCTACCTTAAGTCTTACTTGCAGCTTTTGGCTGTGCGCCACCTACAGCAATTGCGCGACCTTTACGAGTACGTGCGTTCGTGCGGGTACGTTGACCATTGACTGGTAAACCAACTTTGTGGCGGACGCCTTTGTAGGAGTTAATGTCTTTGAGACGTTTGATATTATTGGTAACGAGGCGTTTCAGGTCACCTTCAACAGTATATTTACTGCTGATAAGGTCATTAATTTTCTGAATTTCAGCCTCGGTGAGATCTTTCACCCGAGTGGTAGGCTGTACTCCAGCCTCCGCAAGGATGGCTTTACTCGTAGTTCGACCAACCCCATAAACTGAAGTCAAAGCAATCCAAACTTGCTTATCATTCGGGATGGTCACGCTAGCAATTCTTGCCATGCTTAACCCTGCCTTTGCTTATTCTTAGGTTTTTTCTTATTGATGACCCGTAGAACGCCTTTACGACGCACAATGATGTCATCGGGGGAGATTTTTTTAACACTAGCACGTACTTTCACAGTGTCAAAATCCTTTCCGTTACCCGTTGCTAATACACAATTTGGAACAAAATGCCTCAATTGCGTAGAAACAACGCCTTAATATTAATTTATTGCAGTCGAAAACTGATACGACCTTTGGAAAGATCGTAAGGAGTTAACTCCACTTCGACTCGGTCTCCCGGCACTAGGCGGATGAAGTTTTTGCGCATTCTCCCGCTCATGTGTGCAATGATATTATGACCGTTCTCAAGCTCCACCCGAAACTGGGTGTTAGGTAAAGACTCAACGACCTTACCCGTGAGTTTGATAACTTCCTTTTGGCTATTGCTTGAAGAAGCCTTAGCCTTGGTAGCTTTAGTTTGACTAGCCATAAATTACTATATCAGTTTATCACAGATTAAAGTTTTTGTAAATACTTAATCTGCCAAAATTGCGCGAATGAAGAAACGGTGTGAGTAAGTCCTGCTGGTTTGCCACCAATCTCCAGTGCAGGTGATTAGAGTGAGCGAGGCTTTACCCTCTTCTGGCGAAGAGAAGGCGGTTTCCATATAATTATTCGCCTCGTCTCCCAGTGCTTTTGTGGCTGTATCGTAAGCGACATAATTAAAAGATCGCCCATCCCCCATTACAATATTGATTTCTGCACCGGGCTGGATTTGCGGTAGGTTGCCGAATACGCCGATACCTGGAGCACCGCCATGTCCGTCGATTACCGATGTGCCGCTTGCGCCCGGCAGTACAGAATCGGTATACCATCCTACATCATATATATTATATGGCGTATCTAATGCGCCATTATTGCGTAGCCCTACTTCTACAACACGGGCGTTGATTATGCCTAGACTAGTAATTGTCAGGTAGCGGGGCTTATCTGGTGCTACATTATATTCGCTGACTTCGGTTGCGGTTGGTTGTTCGCGGTCGGTTTCGTCTTCTTCTCCTTCAATTGGCAAGCTGGCACTGGGGCGTTCTGTGCCTTCGATGCGCTTGATGTAGAAATGTTCCCAAATTGCGACGCGTAGACAGAAGGCAGCAAGTAGTATAATGGCAATTGCGCCGATGATTTGACTGGTTTTAAAATGTAGTTTGCGCAAAGTAGGAAGTTTCATTTTGTCTTTGATATTGCGTGTGCCCATCTCTTTCCTTAAAAATTATTTATATTCGTCGTAAGTAACCATGAGAGCGCGCGAATTGAGTTGACGGAGATTTTCCAGAGCAACGGTTACGACGATAAGCAGTCCGGTACCAGAAATAGATAGACCTAGCGGTTGTCCAACTACAATAATAAAGATGTAATCTGTAATGAATGGCAACATAGCAATAAGTCCGAGTGCGAGTGCACCGAATAGGTTAAGACGATTAATCATTTTTCCGAGATATTCTGCAGTTTGTAAACCAGGTCGTACTCCCTCGATAAACCCGCCTTGCTTTTGTAGGTTGTCGGCGATTTCTTTTGTATTATAAACAATACTGGTGTAGAAATATGTAAACAGAACGACTAATATAAAATACAATGCTGGATATAAGAACCATTGCGCGGTGATGCCATTAGGATAGTAGGTAGCAAAATTATCTGCGGATGGGGCGGTAAAGAGTGTGACCAGTGTAGTGCCTAGTGTACCGTCTGGATTGGCTGATTGAATCAATTGACCAACTAGAGCTGGGAGAGATAGAAAAGCCGTAGCAAAGATAACTGGTACAACGCCGGCAGCGATGAGTTTGAATGGCAATATCGACCTAATTCCACCATAAGTGCTATTACCGTGTACGCGTTTGGCATAATTGATAGTAATAATACGCTGGGCTTCGTTTAGTTTGATAAGGAAGTAGATAGTGATAAGAAGGGCTATAGCGAATCCAAGTATAATCCAGAAGAATACTGGGTTTACGGGAAGATTAAACCATCCAAATAACGATAATGTACCTCCAGAAGTATCAAATAGCGCAGATCCAAGATTGGCTAGTGTGGTTGGTAACTGGGAGATAATTGACGCAAAGATGACGATAGAGATACCGTTTCCGATTCCCTGCTCAGTGATTAGCTCGCCGATCCACATTAGGATAACCGATCCAGCGACCATTGACGTGACGGACAATAACCAGTCAGCGGTAGTCGGAGTGTAGGCGAGAGACGTGTTTGATGCTAATACTGATTGATAAAGGATAAAAATATATGCAATTGACTGGATGATGGCTAGGGGAACAGTTAATATCCTGGTCCATTGGCTAATCTTGCGTCTGCCAGTCTCGCCGTCTTGGGAGAGCTCCTCGAGGCTGGGGATGGCTTTGGTGATGAGTTGTACGACGATTGAAGCGGTAATATATGGAGATAGCCCAACCATCAAAATGGCAAATGAAGTAAGCCCGCCGCCCGATATAAGGTTTAGAAATCCGCCAAAATCGGACTTCTGAATGAGGTTTTGAATCGCTTCCTGAAATGTGGTTGGTTCGCCTAGCGGCACAGGAATGTGGGCGAGAAAACGATAGATAACTATTAGCCCGAGCACGATCAATACACGCTTGAGCATATCTTTATTTTTGAATGACTTGAAAACGGTTTTAAAATTCATTTTCCTTGACTTTACTCCATCTAAAACAGGTTCACTGAAACGGAACTTTCTACTTCGTCTATTATAACATACTTGCTAAAAATAACAGCTTTATTCCGTAATTTTGTATTCATCAAAAAAGTAGCCATATTCCAGGCTACTTTTTATCATTAGGCTTTTTCGGTTGCAATACGCTGGGGTACGGCGACTTTTTTGAAGTTGCCACCGGCTTTTTTAATTGCTTCTACTGCAGTTTTGCTAGCGAACTGCGTTTCGAGATCGATTTTTGCGGTCAATTCACCTCTTGAAATAATCTTAACTTTGGCGTAAGGATTCTCGATCAAGCCTTTGTCAGCCAGTACGAAGTTGTCAACTTTGCCTGATAAATCATTTAATCTATCAGTGTAGACAACAGTCGCTTTTTCATGGATGCTCTTGAAGCCCTTTAGCTTTGGAATAGCTTGCATGATGGCGCGTTGACCGCCCATGAAACCGGCTGGCATTTTGCGATGTCCAGTACGAGCTTTTTGACCTTTGGTACCACGACCAGCAGTTTTTCCTTTTCCGGCTGAGATACCACGACCAGCGCGTGTCGGACGAGTGTTGCGATTGACTTGCAGATCATTATACTTCATTTATTTATCCTCCTTCTGGGCGGATTTGGCCGATTTTTTCTCGGTAGTTTTTTTGCCTTGATTGCCGACCCACTCATCGCGTGGTAATTGTTGCTTGAGGCCGTCGATAACGGCATAGGCAATATTAACCTTATTGGTACTACCGAGACTCTTGGAAATTAAGTTTTTGATACCAGTTAAGCCAATAATACTTCGGACGACACCACCAGCGATGATACCGGTACCTGGTGCGGCTGGTTTCATAAGAACATCGGCGCCAGTTGCACGAGTTTCGACCTCATGGCAAATGGTTTCTCCGTCCATGTGAAACTCAATCATTGATTTTTTGGCCTTTGTGGTAGCTTTTTGGACGGCGCTTGTAACGTCGCTACCCTTTGCGACGCCGATGCCGATTTTGTTTTTGTGGTTTCCCATTGCTACAAGTGCTTTGAAGCGCATCCTGCGACCACCTTTGACTGTCCTAGAGACTCGGTCAATGCTAATCGTAATAGTATCGAATTCTTTTGGTGTGTTGTCGGCATTGCGATTGCCACGTCGATTACCACGTCGATTCCCCATTGGACGCCCGCTAATATCTTTGCGACCTTTGGTTGCAGCAACATTGTCGTCCATCTTGAGGGTGCCGGACTTATTGATTACTTTTGCGTTCTTATCAGAATCAGCCATATTAAAACTCCAATCCTTCTTTGCGGGCAGCATCGGCAAGAGCAGCCATTCTACCAGCGTATAATTTTGCGCCACGATCGAAAACTACTGATTTGATATTGGCTTTTTTGGCTTTGGTAGCGATTTCTTTGCCAATTGCTGCAGCTTTTTCGATCTTGGTACCGTTGACTTTGTTGCCGACGGTTGTAGCGTAAGCTAATGTAGTGCCTTCATCATCGTTGATGATTTGTGCAGTGATATGCATATTGCTAATATGTACACTCAAGCGTGGGCGTTCGGCGGTGCCGTGAATCTTGGCCCGAGTACGTTTAGCACGAAATACAGTATTCATTATTTCTTACCTGCCTTTCCTGCCTTGCGAAGAATAACTTCGTCGACATATTTAATACCCTTACCTTTGTATGGCTCTGGTTTCTTTAGCGCGCGGATTTCGGCAGCAACTTGACCGACTTTTTGCTTGTCGATGCCTGAAACCGTGATAATCATTTTGTCGGTTTTGAGTTCGACGCCTTCAGGGGCTTGGTATTTAACCGGATGGCTAAAACCTAATGCCATTTCGATTTCTTTTGGGCCACCGCTCAAGCGGAAACCCACACCATTGATTTCGAGTTTCTTCTCAAAACCTTTGGTGACGCCCTGTACGGCATTGTTTAGTAATGCACGCTGTAATCCGTGCCAAGCACGTGATTTTGGTTCATCGTTGTCGCGAGTGACGGTAGCAATATTGCCATCAACCGTTACCTTGACGTTTTCCTGAAGCGGGACAGTGAGTGAACCTTTCGGTCCAGCGACAGTAATATCTTTGTCGCCGACCGTGATTGTCACTCCCGTCGGAATTTCGATGGGTTGTTTTCCGATACGACTCATATTTCCCTTTCGTTAGCTATTATTGCGTATTATTATATCATGTGGATTCGGCGATAGCAATACTGATTTTGCACGATAAAATAAAATTTACAGATAATCAAGAGAATAAGAATAAAGATTGTAATGATGGGACAGATGGAATGATTTTGTATTGACTTATTATATAAAGTGTGCTATAATGAGAGGATAGGCGTGTGCCTAAATACGAGGAAGGAGGGGCTCCTAGATGGCGAGGGGACAACAAAAAATTAAAAAGAATAGAAGGTATGTAGGTGGTGTCTTTATGGTCATTGCTGGCGTATTGATTGGTTCGGGAATTATGATGGGGAGGGCTCTACTATCAGAATCAGGGTCGCCAGATGCTGCGATTGGGACACCTGAAGTGAGCGTATCAGAGCGCGTCGTGGATTTTACGACTACTGTACAAGAGACACCTGCTAAACCGGTTGAGCAGCCTATAGTGAGCGATGTCGTAGATACTTCAGAATTGGATATTGAGCTGTCGGAATCTACGGAATCATCAGAGCTTGCTAGTATAATGAGCGCTGAGTATTATACCGGTTTAGCAGATGCGTCGGCGAGGCTAGTACTCATTGATATCTCGGAGCAAAAGGTTCGGGCTTTTGAAGACGAGGATATCGTCATGGAGAGCTTGGCAGTCACTGGTCTCAAGGATTGTCACGATACACAGCTGGGTATATACGCCGTAGTGTTAAAACAGCAAAACTACACTATGCATGGATCGTATGGGCGTGCTAGAGTAGATTATTGGATGCGCTTTAATAATCCTTATGCACAAGGCCTGCATGATGCTAGCTGGAGAAATGAGTTTGGTGGTGAGATTTATGTAACTAATGGTTCGCACGGTTGTGTGAATTTGCCATCGGATTTTGTGGCGGAGCTGTACGATTTCGTGGAGGTAGGTACGCCAGTCATAGTCCAGGACTAGCTTTGTCTAATATTCTAGTAAATTAAATGCCGTTGCTCGGAGGAGTGGCGGTTTTTTATGGTAATAAAAATGGGGATCATCAAGCGATCCCCAGAAGGAGAAATAAACAATATACTGCTTATTTCTCCTCGGCGTCCCATGCGTACCACCAATTGTCCATCTGAACGTCTTTTAAGCCAGCTTCGACTTTTATCGTTGCTCCATTTGGAAAGTAAATTGTTTCTCCTATTGTAAGGTGAGAGCGATTAAGGCGTGCTTCGTTTTGGGAAAGGCATGCCTTGATTGTTGTATTATTGGTGCTTCTAGCAAAGGCAGATCTTTTTTCTCGGGTGAGCTTGTAGGCTTTTTTGACTAGTTCGGTTTCTTCTGGGAAAATGACAGGTGCAGTCGCACCAAAAAACAACGCTCCGAATAATAGATCTAACATAGTATAATGTACTCCTTTCTTTTCCTTTCGCGGAAAGTGCATGGTTTTGTAAGTACACAATCGGTACCTATATGACAAAGGCAATTATATTGTAATTTATATTTTATGAAAAGTCAATTACTAAACTATAAAAAGTACCCCCATTACTAGGAGTACTTTTTTGTGAAAATTTTGATTTTTAATAAACTTTAATCAGAATTTCGCCGCCTAAATGTTGCTTTTTGGCTTCTTTGCCAGTCATGATCCCTTTGCTGGTACTGATAAGTACAACACCACGACCACTCTTCACGACTGGAATTTCTTCTGAACCGACATAGACACGACGACCTGGCTTTGATACCTTGCTAATTTCGGTAATTCTTGCCGGCATACCTTCTTCACAAATTGTGACATGAAGTGTGCCGCGAGGCTTGGCTTCCTCGACTTCGTAGTCGGCGATGTAGCCAGCGTCCTTCAGACCTTCGGTGACGGCGACCTTGAGCTTGCTGGTTGGTACGCGAATTTCGGTTTTGCCAACCATAATGGCATTGCGGATGCGCGTGATAAGGTCGGCGATTTGATCAGTTGATTGTAATGACATATCTTCTCTCCTTCCTTATTACCAACTACTCTTTGTTACACCTGGAATTTCACCTTTGGAGGCTTTTTCCCGGAAATTGATACGACTCAAGCCGAAGTAACGCATGTAACCACGTGGGCGACCGTCAAGCATATCGCGATTTTTGAGTCGAGTTGGGCTGGCATTTCTTGGTAGCTTTTGCAAACCTTCCAAGTCTCCAGCAGCCTTGAGTTCGGCACGCTTGGTCTTATATTTTTCGTACATTTTGCGCCGTTTTTCGTCGCGCAATACAGCAGATTTCTTCGCCATATTATTTGCCCTCCTTTTCAAACGGCATGCCAAATGCTTCTAACAATTTGGTACTCCCTTCTTTAGATCCATTTTTGATGATAAAGGTAATCTCAAGGCCATGTAAGATTGAGGCGTCTTCAAAAGTGATTTCGGGGAAGACAGTTTGCTCTTTGAGGCCGAGACTATAATTACCTTGTTTATCAAAAGCTTTGCGTGATACGCCATGAAAGTCGCGTACGTGTGGCAACGTAATGTTGATTAAGCGGTCAACAAATTCATACATTTTATCATTGCGCAAGGTTGTGAGATAGCCGACTGGTGCGCCCATTCCTTTGCGGATTTTGAATCCGGCGATGGACTTCTTGGCGAGGCGACTGGTTGTGGCCTGACCAGTGATCTTGTTAAGCGTCAACTCGACAGTCTCGGTGAATCTCTTATCTTCGCGTTTTTTACCGACTCCACTTGAGATGACGACTTTTTCAAGTTTTGGTACTTGGTTGATGTTCTTAAGACCAAGTTCTTTTTGCAGTTGCTTTGCAATTTCGTCGTTATATAACTTCTTAAGTCTTGGAATCATTTTTGCGTCTGCCATTATTTATCCTCCTTTTTCAGGTTAGATAAGTCAATCCCGACATGGACATCTTTGGTACCGCCTTGTGGGTTGAACTGTGTAGCTTTCATATGGCGAGTGCGGATATTAATTCCTTCAAGCATGGCTTTACCAGTTTTCTTATCAACTTTGACGATTTTGGCGACTTTGCCTTTGTTGTCTCCGGCAATGATTTTGACGGTGTCGCCAGTTTTCAAGCATTTACTCATTATAGTACCTCCGGAGCCAAGCTGATGATTTTATTAAATCCAAGTTCGCGGAGTTCGCGCGGTACTGGTCCGAAGACACGAGTGCCTTTCGGCGTCTTATCATCATTAACCAAGACGGCAGCGTTGTCGTCAAACTTAATAGTGCTACCATCTGGACGCTTGATTTCTTTACGAGTGCGGACGATGACGGCGCGGACGACGGCCTTTTTCTTGACGTTGCCAGTTGGGCTAGCTTCTTTGACACTACAAGTAACGATATCTCCGACTCTAGCATATCTAGCTCTCGTCCCGCCGAGGACCCGGATTACACCAAGTTCTTTGGCGCCGCTATTATCTGCGACTTTTAATCTAGTTTCCTGTTGAATCATATTATTTCTCCTCCCCTTCTGCTTCGACCTTGCCTACGACCTCATCCTTGAGCTCAATCGCATCGTGTGATTTCTCGAGGACTTTGACGAGCTTGTAGCTTTTGGTCTTGCTGTAAGGACGGCAAGCCTCAATCAAAACTCGGTCGCCAAGCCCAGCTTCGTTATTCTCGTCGTGGGCGGTGTACTTGCGAGTTTTGGTGTATTGTTTGCGATAAAGTGGGTGAGTTTCGCGGCTAGCGATTGAGACCGTAATGGTCTTGTCGCGCTTCACAGAGCTCACAATTCCTTGTAATTCTCCAGCCATGTTAAAACTCCTCTTTTTTAATTACTTTGACGCGTACGGGTAGCTTGTGCCCCGCTAGGCGGAAAGCTTCTTTTGCTTGTTCTTCGGTAACGTCAGCGATTTCAAACATCACAGTACCAGCTTTGACTTTGGCAACGTAGAATTGTGGTTCGCCTTTGCCGCTACCCATTTTGACATCAAGTGGTTTTTTGGTGACTGGAGTATGTGGGAAAATCCGGATCCAGATTTTACCGCCACGTTTAACATAGCGCGTAATTGCTTGACGTGCAGCCTCGATTTGGCGGCTAGTAATTCGCTCGTTGTCGAGTGACATTAGCCCCCAATCACCAAAGGCGACAGTATTGCAACGGCTAGCGGTGCCTTCGTTTTTGCCTTTGCGAACTTTGCGGTGCGCTTCGCGGCGCGGTGTCATAATAGCCATATTATTTCTCCCCCTTATAAATCCAAACTTTTACACCAACGATACCTGCTACGGTTTGAGCGTGACAGACATAGAAGTCGACATCAGCGCGCAAAGTGTGTAGAGGAACCGATCCTTCAATAAACTTTTCTCGCCTAGACATTTCTGCGCCGTTTAACCTGCCGCTAACTTCGACACGGATACCTTTTGCGCCAGCATTCATGGTAGATTGGCAGGCCATTTTGACTGCCCGGCGGAAATTCATACGTTTGCCAAGTTGGAAGCCAATATTTTCGGCGACGAGCTTGGCTGATAGCTCTGGTTTTTTGACTTCTTCGACATTGAGTCGGATTGGCCCTTTGACGAATTTTTCAAGTTCTTTCTTGAGGTCGTTGATGCCAGCACCTTGTTTGCCGATAACAGCACCGGCTTTGGCTGTCAGAATCGTGATCGTCGTAAGATTAGCGCTGCGCTCGATATCAATGCGAGCAATTGTCGGACGGCTACTAAAGCGTTTTTCAATGGTTTCTCGAATTTTAGCATCTTCGATGAGCCAGTGGCGGAAATCAGCCTTGCGAGTGAACCACTTTGATGACCAATCCTTACTAATCTGGAGACGATAGGAAACTGGGTTGACTTTTTGGCCCATTACTTCTTCTCCTTTTCTTTAGTATCGCTTGCCGGATTTTTGGCGGCAGCTTTCTTAACTTTTTCTTCTCCAGCGACTTCAACGAAGATATTGCTAGAGATCTTTTCAAATGGTAAAGCACGGCCACGACTGGCTGGAACATAGCGACGCATGCGTGTGCCAGCAGTAACAGAAATACGAGCGATCCTTAAACTCTGGGGGTCAATGCTAACTTCGCTGTTATTTAATAAATTCGCAGCGGCACTTTCAATAGCCTTGCGGACAGCTCTAGCGGCACGGCGTGGAGTATTTTCCAAAATTACTACAGCGTCACTGACATATCTGTCTCTAGCCAAGCTAGCTACAACAGCAGTTTTGCGTGGCTGACTGTCGACGCCTTTGATGACTGCGTGGGCGAAGTGGGTATTTTTATCTGCCATTATTTACCTCCCTTCGCAGCTTCGGCAGCTTTTTTGCCGCCATGACGTTTGAATTTGCGGGTTGGTGCAAATTCGCCGAGTTTGTGTCCGACCATATTTTCGCTAATAAAGACTGGGACATGGACTTTTCCGTTGTGGACGGCAATTGTCCGGCCTACCATTTCTGGAGAAATAGTAGATTGGCGTGCCCATGTCTTGATCACAGTGCGATCCTCAGCAGAGAGGGCAGCAACTTTCTTCGCGAGCTTATAGTCCACAAATGGGCCTTTTTTCAAACTCCGAGACATTATTTCCTCTTTCCTTCGTGGCGACTGCGCACGATCATTTTATTAGTTTTCTTATTACGACGAGTACGATAGCCAAGTGTTAATTGACCCCATGGGGTGCGTGGCGCTTTGCCGGTACCATGTCGACCACCGTCACCACCACCGTGTGGGTGATCTGCAGCATTCATAACGACGCCACGTACGGTTGGGCGAATACCTTTGCGACGGTTGCGTCCAGCAGCGCCGATTTTGATGTTTTGGTGCTGTTCGTTGCTGACGCGCCCGATTGAAGCTTCGCATTCGACGAGCACTTTGCGCACTTCACCAGATGGCATTTTGAGAGTAGCATAGCCATTCTCTTTGGCCATGAGCTGGGCGTTATTGCCGGCAGACCTAGCGATTTGTGCCCCGCGTCCTGGCGTAAGCTCGATGGCATAAATGAATGTACCGACTGGGATATTTTCGAGTGACATACGGTTGGAAGTTTCAATAGAAGCTTCTTTGCCTGCTTCAAAGGTCGTTCCCTGTTTCATGCTGTTATCAGCGATAACATAATAATATACGCCATTTTGATCTTGTATTCGAGCAATGCGAGCACTGCGATTTGGATCATATTCAATCTCGCGAACGGTATATTTACCTTCTGGCAAATCAAATGTTACCATGCGATAGTGGCGCTTGACGCCGCCGCCACGATGACGAACGGTGATACGTCCTTGATTATTTTTGCCGGCCATTTGTTTCTTACTGGCTAGTAAAGATTTCATTGGTTTACGAGTTGTAATCTGGTCGAAATCTTGAGTAGTCTTTTGGCGCCTTGCGGGCGTGGTTGGGCGATAAGCTTTAATACTCATTACTTATCCTCCTTTTCTGCTTTCTTGGCAGGTTCTTTTACTTCTTTTTTGGCCTTTTTATCGGTTTTTTCGTCAGTCTTTGACTCTTCTTCAAATACCGGGATTTTATCACCATCTTTGACAGTAATATAGGCGACTTTTTTGTCCTGACGGAAAGTCGTACCAGGATAGGCATGTTTACCACGACTGAAACGAGTTGGCTTGCCTTTTCTGACGGCTGTACGTACATCTACGACGGTAACCTTGAAGTTCTCGGAGATAACTTTGGCAATTTCTTGCTTGCTGGCGCTTTTTGGTACGAAGAATACGTAGGTATTTTGCTTCTCGGCATTGTAGGCCTTTTCAGTAGCGCGAGGAATATATTGAATAGCTCTCATTATGCTTCCTCCTTGTCAAGCAGCCAATTTTCAATCATCGGTAGAGATTTCTCGGAAATAATGATTTTGTCGGCGTTTAAGATATCAAAGACGTTTAGATAAGTAGGGCGTACAACTTTAACATTACTAATGTTGTTGGTTGCGCGATTGACAAGTTCGTCACGAACGCTGACAACCAATAGCACCTTTTCGTTATCGCTAACCTTATTGTCTTTGAGCATTTTGACGGTTTCTTTTGTTTTGCCATTTGGGCAAGCAAAAGTGTTGATAGTGATGATCGCTTTGTCGGCATTCTTCAAGCTCAAAGCCTGACGGACAGCGACTTTTTTGGCACTTTTGCTAATCTTTTTCGTGAAGTTTTCTTCGCCGGTGCGACCAAAGGCTACGCCACCATGTCGCCAGATTGGGTTACGCGTCGAACCGAAACGAGCGCGACCGGTACCCTTTTGCTTCCAAGGCTTCTTGCCACCACCACGAACTTCACCTCGCTTCAAGGTCTTGGCGTGAGAGCTTCTGGAATTTGCTAGATATGCGTCGTAGGCTGTCTTGAGGAGCTCATGGTTCTGAATATCAAGGCCAAAGACTTCTTTATTCAAATCTGCCATATTACTCCTTTCCCTCGATAGTTACGATGCCTTTTTTGGGTCCAGGTACAGCACCCTTGAGACCGATAAGGTTGTTTTCGGGATCAATGTAAGCAACGACCAAATTCTTGACTGTTACTTGGTCATGCCCCATACGACCAGGCATTTTTTTGCCTTTGAAAACTTTTTGTGGGTACATCGAACCGATTGATCCGACTCTCCTAATATTGCCTTTGAAACCATGAGTGTTGCGGGACTCATTAAAGTTCCAACGTTTGACAGTGCCAGCGAAGCCTTTACCTTTAGACGTGCCAGTAACCTGGACTTTGTCGCCAATTTTGAAGCTTTCGATGCTGACTTTGTCGCCAACCTTGAGCTCTGGAGTCTCCTCAACGCGAAACTCTTTCAGAACTTTTGGTGTGATACCAGCCGCTTTGACGTGGCCAGTAACCGACTTGCTCAGATTCTTACCCTGACCGTACCCCAGTTGCACAGCGTTATAACCGTCGGTTTCGACAGTTTTAATCTGAGTCACTGTGGAGGGGTCGGCTTGCAAAATCGTCACTGGTGTAACGATACCGTCGTCGCCGATGATCTGGGTCATACCAATTTTGGTGCCGATGATGACTTGCATCCTGTTCCTTTCCCTTATAGACAACGCGAAATCTAGACTAATGAGCAGTTCCTAATGGACATAGGCTTGCTCTCTCGTCTAGTTCAAGTCGTCTGTTATTAAACTATACTTCCGTAGTATAGCACACTTTTTATCAGATTACAACCTCTAAAATGACTTTTGGAGTAAAAATTATACTCCCGGTGAAAACATTTTGAGCTTGCGGCGGTGTTCTTTGTATTTCGGATCGTGACTGCCGACTTCGGCCCAAAAAGCTGTAGAATGGTCCATGTGATTGAGGTGGGCTAATTCATGCAAAATGACATAATCGCGCAAAATTTCCGGGACTTGCATGAGCCCGATATTGAGCGAGATTGTGCGATTGCTGGAGCAGCTCCCCCACCTCGTGGCGGCATGACTCAGGCGGCATTTTTCGTAGTCGTAACCATAAAGTTTGGCATAATATTCTAGCCTGTAGGGCAAATATTCTTTGGCTTTTTTGGCTAGGAGCTTTTTCTTGGCGTCGCGGGCGCGCTGGGTTTTAGGGTCAGATAGAGGGACTTTGGCACGAATTAAATCGCGATTTTTGTTTAAAATGCGTTTTAGGATAAATTCATTGGTTTGTTGACGTAGGCACATTTGAAGCCTGCCGGATGGAGACACCGAGAAACTCACCCCCTTTGCGAGAGGATTGCGCCGTACAATGACTTCGCCAAATTCTGGATCTTGGATAATCATCGCTCTTGGAGCTGCGTCAAGACCTGTTTGAGCTGGGTGCTATAGGTATGTTTGCCAGACAAAACGATTGGTGACTCGGCATCAGATGGGGCTTCGAGGGCTTTGACACCAGCATCGTAGACGGTCTTCGCTTTGTCGACGGATTTGAGTTTATTTTTGAGGCGCATGCGGACAGTATTGACGTCGGTCTGAATCCAAATTAGAGTTGGAGAATACCCTGCCGAGCGTAAAATTTCAGCAATTTCGCGACGATCTTTCTCGGTATCAATTCCGCCTTCAAAGACGAGAGTCGTCCCAGTGCGGGCAATTTGCTCTACGAGCAAGAGAATAAACTGACGTGATAGGTTATGTTCTTTTTTTAGCACGTCGAGGTCGTAGAACGTTGCGTTGAATTGAGAGGCAAACTGTTTGCCAAAAGTTGTTTTGCCGCTGCATGGCGCCCCAAAAACGAGGATTGCGCGCTGGCCATTGCTGCTGGGTGATGTGTGTGATTTTTTACCTTCCATATATACCTCCATTATAGCACAATTACCTTCCTTTAGGAATTATTTTAGCACACTTTGAGCTGTTTGAAATAAGAATTTGTGAGGGATAGTAAAATGCCCAAGCAAAGAAGTTGGCCAAGCCATAGAGAAATGCAGGAAATACACCGGTGAGTGAGAGATATGAGACAGCAGTGCAAGTATCACAGCATAAGAAAAGAATGAAGCCCAGCAATGAGAATAAAGGCGTGTGCGCCTTTGGCGCTGATTTTAACCAGCGCCAGCTAAAGCCAATATTGGCGATGAGGACGGCGAGATAAAAAGCGCAAACAACAAAAATGAGGGGCGCTAATCCCCAGATGGCGTCGCAAGCAATCGCTATGAGGGCAAAAATGACGAAGATTGTGATAGAAAGACGATTGGGCTTGTCGGAGAGTCGAAAGAGATGAATGATTTGCGCGATTAGAAATGTAATGATACCCGAGATTGCTGTATTTTCGAGAGCAAGCATAATATCGGCGATGGAAGTAAATAATAATGCGAGCTGTAAAAGGTAATCTTTGTGAAAATATTGAATGACATAAAATAGGCAGAGAAAAATCCCGCCCAATTTGATAAAAGTCAAAAAATCGTTGGTGGGGGAGATGACTCCCATGATAATGATTAGACCATAGATGATTCCCCATATGATTGGCCAAAAGCGTGGGAAAGAAACAAAAATATTGTTTTTTGCTAGATTACTTCCCTTTCGCATATGCTTATTATAACAGGAAGTGATTTTAAGGGCTATAGTTGACTTTTTGCGTGAAGTGTGCTATAATGAGGGTATATACTCGTATTTCCAAATAAAATCATAAGGAGGGGCAAATTATGAGCGATATAAAATGGGAGATAAACAGAGTAAGCACGCCAAATCGCATTTTTCAGAAGATTAATGCCGAAATGGTTCATCCAATTGGTATCCTGATATTTGGAGCTGATTGTGATTTTAAAAATCAGGTTACGGATGAGTTTACGGCTAATATTGACCATAATGTGTTTGGCTTTAGCTATGAAACAAGTATATTGAAATGCAAATTTTTGCTGAAGTCTGAAATGAATTTGATCATAGTGCTGAACTCAGATGACTCTTGTTGTCATTTGGTGAGACATAGTCTTGTCAAGTCGTTACAGAATTTCGGCGCGAAGACGGTGGTCAGTGTATTTGCGGATCCGTGTGGTCCTCTGGGGGACCCTAGAGCTGAAGCAGTGCGTTAGGCTTTGAACGAAACTCCGCCAACAGCGGATGGATTGGATTATTTGATCGTAGTGAAGGAGGGAGAAAGATGAAGGATGTAAAAATTGCGTGGAGTGGAATCACGGGCAGGACTGGTATGGAAGCGTTGGCGCGAGTGAAAGATGTGTCCAATGTCAAAATTGTGGCAGGATTGATGCGCAATGCTAACTATACTACGTCAAAACTTTTGGCGGATATAATTTATGACGGTGGGGCGTGCGGTATGACTTGCCGACAAGGCTGGTTTGAGCTCGGAGTGGCAGACTATCTGGAACGGGACTTCTTGGGCTGGACTTACAAAACGTTGCGTCTTGATTTGGAATATGGGAAAGCGCTTTTTACTACACTGGGCATGGATGTGATTGTGGATTTTTCGCACCCGAGTGTGTTTGATACGGTTTTGGATTTAGCCGTGCGTACGCACGTTCCACTAATTAGTGGAACGTCAGGTTTAGGGGTCAAGCAGATGAATAGACTGCAAGAAGCCGCTAAAGAAATTCCGATATTTCGGGGTGGTAATTTTCGCTTTAAAGTCAAGAAGTTCTTGGATGATGCAGTGGCGCTGGCAAAGGACAGTGATAGTAATTTGACTCTGTATGAGAATTTTTATGAAGGCAAGAGCTTGCCTAGTGAGACAGCGGAGGTGTTGCGGCGCAAAATCCAGGAAGCGACGGGAAAGGTGATTGACGTTAGTTCGCGAGCTGATTTGTCGAAAGAAGATTTGGAATGTCAGTGGCAGTTTGGAAATGTGGCTTGCAAGACGGAAGGCTTTGGTGAATTGGCGGAAAATGTTCTGCAAATTGCGAGGATTATGGTGACCAAGAAGCCGAAGGGCAGTTTCTATGAATTGGACGATATTTGGGAAGAGGTGAATCTGTAACTTGAAATGGCCTTCGCTGGTGACGGTGGGGGCTATTTTTTTGTGCGCAGCGGGAGTATTGTCCCGTCTCACTCTTATGGAGCCGTAGGACTGCAATATACTGGTAGCGGCCTGTATCGATCATCATGCTACAATAAATTTAATGCCTACTACTTAAATATCAATACTAAAGTCAATCCTTCTGATGAAAGTTCTGGTTACGGGTCGTTCTATTCGTCATCTGGCTTCCCCCTCCGCTGCCTAGCTAGTTAGAGTATAGGTAGTAGGAAGAAAGAACTTGATAAAACTATGACTATCTAGTACAATACGACTAACGGGGTGTTAGCTCAGTTGATTAGAGCGCTTCGCTGGCAGCGAAGAGGTCACGAGTTTGAGTCTCGTACACTCCACCAGGATTTGAGAGTAGCTAAAAACAACCTTTGGACATATTACGGAGGTTGTTTTTAGTTGCCTTATGTGACAACGGCGTGGTTATTCTTCATAAACTTTTTTGATGATCGGGAAAGTTGATCATGCTTTTGGCCAGCCACAATAGAATGCTAGCTGTGTGATTGCTTCTATGGCCTCGTCTTTTGTCAGGCCGTGCTCCTTACCTAATCGAATATAGCTCTCTAGCTGCGGGAATAGGCCTGCAGAAAATAAAGCAGCAATCGTAATTAGTGAACGGTCGCGAGCAGATAGCTGATCTTCTCTGCTCCAAATTTGCCCGAATAGCATGTCGTCATTTAATCCGGCAAATTTAGGCGCAAGTTCACCGAGTTGATCGTCCAGCAGTTTGTTTTTTCATTTTTCCTCCTTTTTCTATATTATATTGAATTAGGATAAATAAACTAGCCCTATCCTCCTACTACCTATACTCTAACTAGCTAGGCAACGGAGGGGGAGGCCGTTCCAACGATTGTTGACGTCCGACGGACCGACGCCACTACCCGAGAAGTATAAGTGGTAAGCGTAGCTAGTAATAGAGACGGACATAGAAGACCAATAGTAGCCGTACTGTCCGGAGAACCTCAACTTGCTATTGTCGATACCGACGCCCCCGCTGCGCACAAAGTAGATTTATGCTAACATTTTGGCGATGATTTCTTTGCGGAGATAGAGTTGATTTGTCTTAAGATATTGCGATTCCCTGTCGACATTTAGGAGTTTGGAGAAGTAGTCGGCTATATCTTCGGAGCTAGTGAGGAGGTAGTTATTACGTTTTGAAATATCGAGGATACTGATGGTCCAGTCGGCACTTCGGCTATTCATGATTTGAGTGATTTTTTCTGAATTGCTCAAAATATTTTGTGTATTCCAAAGCGTAAGTTGTCCGAAGGCGATCTCGCGGTTGGATGGTGGAAAATTTACCATTTTGCAATCGCCTAGAATTGATTTTTCAAGGTTAGCAGTAATTGTACTGCTAACGGTAGTGAAATACCATTCGGAGAATTTTTCGATAGTGGTTTGGGCGATTTTGGCGAGCTTTTTGGCAGCAGCGCGGTCACGGTCGGTCGTGATTTTGGCGTTGAAATTGAGTGTGTTGTCAAGAATTGCGGCGAGAAGAAGTCGAGCGATTTGGGGAGACATTTTGGAATAATCCCAACATTCACCCCACCATTCAAAAATTGAAGTGGCGACGGCACCGATTTTTTCGATAATAGCTTTGTTGCCGATTTTTGCATGCCAATATTCTTCGTAGCCGGGATGGTGGTCAATGAGCTCGAGGATTTGGCTTGTAGGGACGAGTTTATTGATTGGTTCTGGTACGGATACGTCTAAAATGATTGCTTCATCGTCAGGTTCGAGTGTGAAATCGGAGTTTTCTAATTCTCGAATCCGTAATTCGTCTGGCACGCTGTAATTTGGAGTATGCGGGATATAAGATTTCGCGGGCTTGCTACGCTGGTTTAATAAGTCGGTGTAGGCAAGAATTGAAGCATAGGCATCAATTTCGACATAGCTTCCGACGATTGGTAACCAAATCATGAGGCGAGTTCTCCTTTCAGTTTTGCCTTCTCGATACGGCTAGTTTTCATCCAGTTATAGATACCATAGATATTCATAAGAAGATAGAAAATCGCCGTAATAAACATCATGATTGCGCTAGCGATGGTTTTGGGAAATCTCATGTTATGATTTTAATATGAAATTGGACATAAATCCAGCTGAAGCGCAGTTGATGAGGGTGACTGAAGATGACCGCCAGACGCTTTGGAATTTGTTGCAGTATATGTTGTTTGAGACTAGTCCTTCGGGGGATAATGTGGCGAATGCTGACGGAAGTTTTAGCTATGAGTATTTTGACAAATATTTTACGTATGCTGACCGGGAGGCTTATCTCGTAAAAGCTCCAGATGGCGAATTGATAGGTTTTGTGATGATAAATCAATATTTGCAAAAAGTAGATAATGGTCACGCAATCGCGGAATTTTTGATTCTACCACGTTTCAGGCGAATGGGTATTGGTTACGAGGTGGCAAAGCGCTGTTTTGCAATGTACTCTGGTATGTGGGAAGTTAGCCCTGCCAATGATGTAGCCTATCAGTTTTGGAAGAAAGTGATTGACGAAGAGACGGAAGGGACTAATATATTTGAAGATGGATTATTTGTGTTTAGAAAGTAGGTGCTAAATTTCGCCTTGCGCCAGCTTTTCTCGGGCTAATTTTAGAAATGCAAGATCTCTTTCTTGCAGCAACCTAGCATCAGGGTTTTCGACGGAGTTGTTTTCTATGGTGTCGATTGCTTTGTTGAGACTTGGGAACCACTCGATATCGAATCCGCGTGCGGTTTCATAATCTTCATAGTTTGGAGCAGATTTTTCGCCTGTAGCTACTGCGATGAATCCGCTTGAAATGTCATGTATTCCCCAACCAGGTATGGAGGTTTCTCTTTGGCCGAGTTCATTAATTATTGTGCTATTGCATCCAGATTCTTCCATGATTTCGCGCTGGATAGCTGCCTCAATGTCTTCGCCATCTTCAATGCCGCCGCCGGGTATCTTGTAATAACCATGCTTTTTGACATTAATGATTGCAACTTGTCCGCTTTCGTCAAAAAGTACTGCACGAGCAGTGTGCCTCGTCTTTAAAGCCTCATTGGATTCTGAAGTGGTGTTTTGAAGTTTCTCTGTATTCATAGGCTCATTATAGCATAGACGCTTACTTTGTGCGCAGCGGAGTAATAGGAGTCAATAGACGAACTGGACCAACTTCAGGAAAATGGATGCCTATGCCGGATCACGGAACTTCTGGCTACTATTGGTCGTCAATGTCCGACTCTAATATTTACGACGGTCGTTACTTGAAGTTTGGCTATAGTTATGTCTATACAGATATGGTCCTTTCTGAAATTAGTCGTTCTAGCGGCTTCTCTCTCCGCTGCCTAGCTAGTTAGAGTATAGGTAGTAGGAGGATAGAAGAAAGTCTTGTGGTTCTGAGCGCAAAATGCTATTATAGTAATGGTTATAAAGTGAGGTGATATGCGCGCATTACATTTCTGTTTCGAGCTACACGAGCCATTAGTATTGGGTGATTTTTTGAATGAGAGCGCGGGAGGGGGCGAGCAGAGCTTTCGGCAGGCAGATAAGGAAATTTATCAACCGCTTTTCGCCTTATTGGAGCGGAACACGCAAAAACACAAGCAATTCAAGTTTTCGTTGTTGATCTCTGGGATATGGCTTGATCAGGCGGAGAGGTATGAGCCAGAATTAGTTCGGCGTTTGAAGAAATTGGTGAACTTGAAGCAGGTGGAAATTATCGTTACGCCGTATTATCATTCCCTTGCCTTTTTCTATAATCAGGATGAGTTTGCGGAGCAAGTGCGGTCATATCGAGAGAAGATTAGACAGGTTTTTGGGGTTGATGGACGCATATTTGCGATGCCAGAGATGGTTTATTGTGATGGGCTTGCGAAATGGGTAGAAGATTTTGGTTTGGCTGGGATGTTGGCAGGTGGGGCGGAAAAAGTCTTGGATTGGCGGAGCCCGAATCATGTCTATGAGGTGGTGGGCTGTGAATATTTGCGGGTTTTATTTGAAAATGAACATTTGGCGCGGAAACTCGTGGCACAGGACGCTGAACTTTTGATGGAGAAGAAGACTGATGAGGGAGCTGAGCCGAAGAAGGTATTATCAGCGAAGCGTTTCCAAAAGTTATTAGACCTTGATTGCTTGCGTGGCGGGGTGGTGAACTTATATCTTGATGCAAAGATATTTGCAGATCTGCGAGATGTGGGGATTATAGCTTTCTTTGATGAATTAATCGCAAACTGGCTGGAAGTTTCGGGCAATTGTATGGTTGGGGCGGCAGAGGCTTGTATTTTAGAAGAACCGTCGATGGAGATGTCGATTTTGCAAGCGGTAGGTAAAGGGGCGGAGATAGATACTGAAGAAATTCAAAGCGCGGGGGCTGGGGAGCGGAATTTATTGCCGGTTTTGGCGGAAAAAGTAGCATGTGAGCCCCCGATATGGCTGCGTGGTGGAGCGCGTAGTGAGGCGGCGGAGCTGTTATATGCAATGCGTAAGGAAATTTTGGCGAGTGAAGATGATAAATTGACACAGGATTTTCGGAGAATGATGGCGGTAGAACTGCAGGAAGCGGTGATTGACGAGGGGTTGGAGAAATGGAAAAAGGTGCTTGATGGGCTGAAGCGACGGGCAAATGAAGCGAAGAAATCGCAAGCGGTGGAGATTTCTCGGGCTTATACCAAGAAACGTGATCGTGGCGATGTGGATGCGGTGAAAGTAGAAATGAAGAGACCAGAGCCAGAAGACGCATCACGTGAGGTAAAAATAGTTTTTGGAGCCAAGCGTAGCAGTGGCATTAATGGGATGAATGTCCATGCGGGGCAGGGGCAAGTAACTGAAGTGCCAGTGCATAGGCTGACACGTCTAGCGGAACACGATGAGGGTGTGCCGGAGGCGGAGCAGGTAGCTAGCGAGGCACCTATGGACGAGCCAGTGAAGAAAGTACGAGGAGTACGGAAGATTATTCGCAAATTGGTGATTGAATGACGCGAAGAGCGCGTACTGTAAGTAATACAAGAGCAGAAAAGAGCACATATGCGTGCTCTTTTCATCTATACCTGTAGCTTATTTGGTATTAGCGCTTCTTTTCTTTGACTTCGTTGCGGCCGAGATTTTTCTTGGTCTCGGTGAAAACGACATGCTTGCGTAGCACTGGGTCGTACTTGCGGAGACTGAGCTTGTCAGGTGTATTCATCGTGTTTTTCTTGGTGTAATATTGACGAATACCAGATTGCTCGGAAACCAAACCGACGAGCTTGCGCTTAGTATTACTTTTCTTTGCCATAATGCTTCTTATTTTATCACAAAAAAATGTCGCTGTAAACTGTTATTTTGGTGGGTGGTTTATATAGTGTCCTAGATCTAGGGTGATGCCCTCTCCAGTGTTGGGCGAGGTGGAAGAATAAGCGGCGTCAGTGATGATGCAGACGAGGAGAACGCTGCAAAGAATAAGTTTGGCGGGTAATTGGATTTTATCGAAATGTTTAAAAAGAAAAGGTTTGAGGATATAAACTACAAATAGTCCACAAAAACCAAATGCTAATACGCTAATGGCACAAATACGGCCATGCAAGTTGAGCCAGAGGTCGCTATAATCCCACCATTTGAGGTGCTTAAAAGTCTCTAGATACCAGCCGGTAAAATATTCCATTATGCCACAGACTAGGGCGGAAAGCGAAAATATGGCTAGTGGATGCTTTTCAAAATGATGTAAAAACATTGCCATAAAGACGCCGCCGAATCCATAAATGGGGAGCCAGGCTCCGTGTAAGACTCCACGATTTACGATATTTCCGGTTTTGACAAATGTGAGGGCGACTTCCCAGACCCAACCTAAAAAGGCGCAAAAGAGAAAAAGTAGAATATAGTTTAGGAGTGTGTTGTATTGAGGATTCAGATTGTGTCTTTTTGTTTTTGGCATGATTGGGATTATTATAACAGATTTTTGTCTTTGAGTGTAGAGATTAGACGATAGATTAGGCTAGGGCTTAAATCTTGCTCAAAGGTTATTTCGTCGGGTTTGATCTCTCGGATGTCTTTGATGGTTTTGCCGACGGTGAAGAAGCGAACTTTTTTATCTAGTTTTGCTGCAAGTTCTATCTCGTAGCAACAACCATCAGCGATGACGCCAAATTGCCAGATTTCGTCGGCGAGATAGATGAGATTATTGTTTGCGCGGATGGTAAGCTTACGGTTGACCATATCGTCCATGAAATAGTCCCAGTTTGTGAAAGGGTTGAGCGGCAGGCGACCTTTTTCGAGGACGTAGGCGGAGATAAGTTTACGGGCATAAAAGTTGTGCTTGGAATGGGCGGTATAGACGGACTTAATCTTTTTGGTAGTGTCGGACATGTTAGATATAGTGTAGCATATTGTTTTACTTTGTGCGCAGCGGGAACGTCAGTATCGGTACTAGTAAGTTGTGGGCCTCTGGACGGGTCAGTTATGGTTGGTCATCTATGTCCGGCTCTAATACTGGCAATGCTTACGGCTTGTACTTTAACGATAGTAGTGTCGATTCCTCAAGCGACTACGGCGATCGTTGGTACGCCTTCCCCCTCCGTTGCCTAGCTAGTTAGAGTATAGGTAGTAGGAGGACAAGATGCTACTAATCGTCCAATCCTTACCATTTTCGTAAAATCGGGGGCTTTGGGGTTGTCAAAAATGATGTTTGTCTGCTAGACTGACAAACGAGCAATAGCACCTTGACACTCGCCAGTGCGAGTCATTATGTACTGGAGAAAGGAGGTTACTATATGGTTGTAAGTTTGAATCTTAAACTTTTTAAGAAAACCAGCTTAAAAATAACTATCGCCCTAAACGAGCGATAGTTATCAACTAATAGATAATCCCATTCTCTCATTAATCTAGAGCCAAGTCAAGGCTAAAAGCTATTGCTCACCCTCCTTTCTCCTACCTATACTCTAACTAGCCGATAATAACCGCCGTTAGGCGGTTATTATCTTGACTGCTGTCGTATCCTCAAAAATGAGAGCTAACGCTCTCGCTTTATTCGGATACTCCAGCATGCAGGCAGCGGAGGGAGAAGGCATTAAAACGACCATAGGATGGCGCCGATGTATCGACGGTAGAAGCCCAAACTATTGAAGCGTAGGCATCGACGGCGTTGCTATTTGGAGTAGCTGACCAATGATAGCTGTGTTGCCCAGAATTCCATAATTTGTTGTTGCTTATACTAATGAGCCCGCTGCGCACAAAAGCTTATAGGCGATATCGAGTTTCTTAAAATAAAATGTTCTAGACTTATTGTCTAGAACATTTTATGGTGCTGGAAGTAGGACTCGAACCTACGAAGGCCGAAGCCGAGAGATTTACAGTCTCTTGTCATTGCCACTAGACGATTCCAGCATGGTGGAGCTCTATAGAAGAGCCCCATGTGGCCGTAACGGCTAGTTTAATTGTAGCAAATCTTGCGGTTTTTGACAAGGTTTGGTATGATGGACAGGTAAGCCGTGTTAGCTCAGTTGGTAGAGCAGCCGCCTTGTAAGCGGCAGGTCGTC
>CAPKVJ010000006.1 GCA_948648655.1 uncultured Candidatus Saccharibacteria bacterium
GTATAATAGGAGTATAAAATAATTAAACATAAAGGATAAAAAATGGACAATGCAACAATTGTTAGTAGCCCTAGCCAGAATGTAACAAAGAAGAAGGTTAATAAAGGCCTTGTGACGATAGTTATTTTGGTAGTGATTGCGCTCGCAGGGGTAGGTTTTGGGATTTTTGGGATGGTCGCGAATGGACAGGCAAATCAAAAAGCAGATGCGTTGAATGAAGAATTGGCACAAAAAGATACAGCATTGAAACAGATTGAGGAGAAATTAGGAGCACAGATTGAGGTTGAAACAGAGGATAGTGATAGGAAAGATGATGCGATAGCGAGCGTAAACGTTTCGGCGGCGAAAGATTATATTTACATCGGGGAATGGGGGATTAAGATTAAGGTGCCGGAGAATCTTCATTCGGTGGCGTATGTTTATCATGGTGGAAAGAATGTGCTATATGTTTCTGGAGTGGTGTGTGATGGTGGTCGCTGTCAATATTACCCAGAGTTTATGGAGAATACGATAGAGCATGGCTCTGGGCTGGGAGCTTTGACTCGACATCATAAGAGTGAGGCTGGTAGCGAGATCGTTGTGGGTGAGGGTGTGGCTAGCAAGGATGTAGATGGGCGTGGATTTGGCATGGTGGTTTATACTGACGAAGAGTACTTCTATACCTATGAGGGGCCGAATGGTATAATGGGTACTGGGTCAGAGGCACAGTGGGAAGTTGAATCAGTGAAAGCTGTAAAGGATATGCTTACGAGTGGAGTTTCGGCGTTTTAGGTTTGCATGGGTGAGCAATAGCTTTGAGACTTGACTTGGCTCTAGATTAGTGAGAGAATGAAATTACTTTAGTTGTTTACTATCGCTCGTTTAGGGCGATAGTTATTTTTAAGCTGGTTTTCTTAAATAGCTTAAGACTTAAACTTACAACCATAGTAACCTCCTTTCTCCAGTACTTATATTAACTCGCACTGGCGAGTGTCAAGGTGCTATTGCTCTAGGCAAAAGTGTAGCAGAAAAAGAAGATTTGATACAAGCACTAGTGTATTATTTGTCGATTTTTGTGCGCAGCGGGTGGGTATTTATTGATAACAATAGTTCTGGGTTCTCTGGCCAACTTGGCTTTTTGTGGTCATCTTCCACTAGTACTGACAGCACTTACATTTTACGCTTTACTAGCAACAATGCTAATCCGTCAACCATGTATCGTCGTTCATATGGCTTCCCCCTCCGCTGCCTAGCTAGTTAGAGTATAGGTAGTAGGAGGGATTGTGCTATACTGATGGTATGGAGGACGCAAAGGAGGAAATTCGAGCGCGGTTGCCAGTTGAGGATGTGGTGGGGCAATATATTGAACTGAAGCGTGCGGGGCGGAGTCTGAAGGGGCGGTCGCCGTGGGGAGTGGATAAGACCCCGTCTTTTATGGTGTCGCCAGAGAAGGGGATTTGGCATGATTTTTCGGCAAACAAAGGGGGTGATATTTTTAGCTTCATTATGGAGGTGGAGGGGGTGTCGTTTCGCGAAGCTCTGGAGAAGCTGGCGACGCAGGCAGGGGTGGAGCTGAAGAAATATGGTGGGGGTGACAAGAAGCTGGCGGAGCGAAAGCGGAGGATGAAAGAGATACTGGAACTTTCGTGTCGGTATTACCAATTTTGTTTGACGAAAAATAAGAAGGTTTGTGAATACGTTTTTTATAAGCGGAATATGAACCGGGCGACAGTGAAGGAATTCCGGATTGGTTATGCGCCAAATCAGGGTAAGGCTCTGGTGCAGTTTTTGGGTAAGAAGGGATATAAACCGTCAGAGATGGAGGCGGCGGGGGTGCTAAATCGGTTTAAGGGGGATTTGTTTCGGGGGCGGATGATGGTGCCGTTTATTGATACGGGAGGGGTGATTGGCTATACGGCGAGGATTTTGGATCAGGGGGAACCAAAATATTTGAACACGCCGGAGACTTTGTTGTTCAATAAGAGTCGGTTTGTTTTTGGGCTGGTGCAGGCGAAGGAGGCAATTCGGGAGCAGAATTTTGTGGTGATTGTGGAGGGGAATATGGATGTGATTTCGTCGCACCAGGCGGGGGTGAAGCAGGCGGTGGCGACAAGTGGTACGGCGATGACGGAGGGACATTTGAAGATTTTGTCGAGGCTGACGCCGGATGTGAGGCTAGCGTACGATGGTGATGCGGCAGGGGTGAATGCGACCGAGAGAGCGATTATGTTGGCGGGAGATTTGGGGGTGAATTTGAGCGTAATTTCCGATTATCATGGAGCGAAGGATCCAGATGAATTGATACAGAAAGATCCAGAGCTATGGAAACAGGCAGTACAGAAACATCAGCCAGCGGTGGATTGGCTACTGGGGAAGTATGAGGAGAATTTGGATTTGAGTTCGGGGCCAGGTAAGAAGGAATATGCGGGGATGGCGATGAAACTCTTGAAGAACGTGCCAGATGCGGTGGAGAAGAAGCATTATATGCAACAAGTGGCGCGAAAATTGGATTGTAGTATAGAGGATTTACAAGAGAGCGGTAAGGTAGTGGAGTCGCCGAAACGGTTGAAGAAGGTGGCATCGGAGGTAAAGAACGATATGGTGTCGGGAGTGAAGGATAATCTGCAGGCGATTATGGTGTATGGTGGGGTGACAGGGATTAAAGGTGTGGAAATGCCAGAAGATGAGACGAAACTGAAAGAGCTGGAGATGATTTTTGATACGCGGTATGGGGGGTGGGATAGTGTGGCACTTGAGAAAGAGGCGAAGGAATTGCTGAAGCGGTATAAGGTAGAGAGCAGCAAACAAGAGGTGGAGCGATTGACGAAAGAATTGGCGACAGCAGAGGAAAAAGGGGATGATGAAACGGCGGCGGAGATTTTGAAGAGGATTATGGTGCTAAAGAAGGGGGAATGAATCTAATATTTTGCGAAATAAGCATTATAGTATTGACTTTTATACTCATGTATGATATAATGGGGGTATAAGGTGTTACAGAGTGATGCCTTATGAAAAATTTAACAATGTGGTTTGCCTGCTCTGGGGGCACTAGGGAAAGTGAGGAGAAGAATATGAAAAGAAATGATGGCGTATCAATGGGTTTCAATAAGGGTATTAGTTATGGTCAGAAGGCATTTTGTTTTACTGCTATTGGACTGAAGCTGATTTGTTTGGCTTGTCAGATGGTAGCAATGTCGATGACGCCAATAATGTTTACTCGTATGGAGGCTACTACTAGTTTTACTATTGCATCCTTGTTCGTTGACATGGTGCTAGTGGCATTGGTTGCTGGTTATGGAGGAGTTCCATTGTCGTTTGTGACGACCGAGATTCCTCTGAATAATTTTTGCCATACATTCATGGACAAGCTCTGTGCCTATGCTGTTTTGGTTCTGACGGTTATAGTGTTTTTATTAATTGCTGGATTTATCAGTATAGGTGGCTATGGAGTACATAGTATAGGAGCTTTTGTAGCCTGGATGGTTGCGAAAGTGGCAGTGACTGTAACTTTAGTGGTTGGTCTGTCTAGGAAATATGATACGATTTTAGATTCATAGCTTCATTAGTATTTTTAAGGGCAAAGCACATAGCTATTTAATAAATAGCCCAGCAGTTCTAAGGCTGCTGGGCTTTGCCTATATTTAGCGTTGTAAAAAAGACAAAACTTGATATAATGTGTTTTAATGGATGAAGACGCAGATATTACACTAAAAGATAGAAACACAGAGATGGATCTAGCAGAACCGCTAAATGATCCGGGTGCGGATGAATTGGCGGCAGAGGATGAGCTTACGGATGAGGATCTGGCTATTACGGTGGATAATGTGGACGCATTTGCGGATGATTCGGTGCGGATGTATCTGCGTGAGATTGGCAAAATTCCGCTTTTGAGCCAAGAAGAAGAATTGGAATTGGCGAATAGAGCGATGGAGGGGGATAAGAAGGCAAAGGACAAGCTAGCAGAGGCGAATATGCGTTTGGTAGTGAGTATTGCGAAACGTTACGGTGGGAGGGGCTTGGATTTTTTGGATTTGATTCAGGAAGGAAATACAGGCCTGCTCCGAGCGGTGGAGAAGTTTGATCCGAACAAGGGCTTTAAGTTTTCGACGTATGCGACTTGGTGGATTCGTCAGGCGATTACGCGGGCGATTGCGGATCAAGCGCGGACGATTCGTATCCCGGTGCATATGGTGGAGACGATTAATAAGGTGCTTCGGACGACGCGTAGATTGACGCAGGAACTGAATCGTGAGCCGACGAATGAGGAAATTGCGGAAGCGATGGGGATGGAAGTCAGTAAAATCGAGTATGTGATGCGGATTAAGCAGGATATTGCGAGTCTAGACGCAAGTGTGGGACGTGATGGCGACGATGAAGAGTCGGTGCTGGGGGATTTCGTGGAAGATTCGGAAAGGGATTCGCCAGAGGATGCGACGGCAAATCAAATTCTCAAGGAGCAGATTGCGGAGATTTTGACGACTTTGTCGGAGAGGGAACAGAAGATTATTCGTTTGAGATTTGGGATTGGTGGTGGGAGACCACATACATTGGAAGAAGTGGGGAATGAGTTTTCGGTGACTAGGGAGCGGATTAGGCAAATTGAGGCGAAAGCTTTGTCGAAATTGCGTAAGCATAAACAGACGAAAAAGTTGCACGGGTATTTGAAATAGGAGGTGCTATGGGCAAGTGGCTAAAAAACGGATTGATGGTGGTGATGGGGGTTTTGGCGGTGCTAACAGTCGTGCCGATGGCACCGGAGCCAGTGTCGGCGTTGTCGGCGGAGGATTGCAAGAATAATCCTGATACCGAAGGTTGTGCGAATACGAGTATTTTGCCGAGTGAGTGGGGGGGTAAGGACGGAATTGGGTCTATGCTGAAGTTTGTCGTGAGTGTAATGATGTATGGACTGGGAGCAATTGCAATTATTGGGACAACGATTGCGGGGATTTTGTATTTGACAGCACGTGATAATGAGCAACAGGTAGCAAAGGCAAAAATGCGGTTATTTGAGATTGCGATTGGGCTGTTGGCTTGGGCGGTATTGTTTACGCTGTTGAACTGGCTGGTGCCAGGTGGTATAACTGATTTGTTTGGATAAAAATGCTGCGGAAGCTGATAGTTGTTTATAATCCGCGATCCTCACATCATGGTGCGATTGAGCGTGAAGTGTTGACGCCAGTGAGAAAATTACAGGGTTGGCTGGTGGGTAAGTATGAGGTTAAACCTACGGATTTGGACGACAATGCAGTGGAGCTCTCGAAATTGCTTAAGGATGGAGATTTGGTGATTGCGGCGGGAGGGGATGGCACGGCGGCGATTGCGGCGAATGGTGTGATGCTGTCGGAGAAAGACGTAGTGCTGGGGGTGCTAGGATATGGGAATTTTAATGATATGGCGCGAATGTTGGGGACGAAGCGACCGGTGGAGTATGGGGGGGAGTATGTTGGCGGGGTGGGGGAGATTATTGAGAAGTTTGAAGCGGGAAAGGTTACGGAGATTTACCCTCTAGAGGCGAAGGTGGACGGAAAGCATTGGCGGTTTGCGCCGTGCTATTTGACTTTGGGGCTTTTTGCGGAGTCGACTGCGGTTTTTGAGACGGAAAAGGTGCGAAATAAGCTAAAAACTGGTAAAAAGGGGATGGTGTTTTCGATGTGGCATCTAGCGAAGTGGTATTTTAAGCACCGTAAAGAGGAGTTTTTGCCAGGCGGTAGGGTGAAGATGAAAATAGAGAAAAAAGCGGAAAAGGCTGTCAGAGAGGCGGAGGAGCACGATAAAGGTGAGGAGACGAAAAAGGTGGATGAGATGGCCAAAAAGAAGGAAAGGGTGCCAAAAACACCTAAAAAGGGGCAAATTTGGCAAAAGATGAAAAGAATGGCAGCTGGAGTGAAGGCGAAAGTGCGTAAATTGGCGAAAAGGACTAAATATACAGCGGTAGAGATTGAGGGGCGTTCGAAGGCGAGGGTTTCTGACCTGAAGGTGCAAACACGGGTAAAAATGGTCGAAAAGCGCCAAAAGAAGCAAGAAAAACTCGAACAGGAAATCGCAAATCGGCCAGAGATTAGTATTGATACAGAATTAACAAGAGGAAAGAATGATGGGGAAAAGAGAACAGATAGAGATTAGGACTGGAGATACGGATTATATTGCGGTAAATGCCCCATCAGTGGCAAAGATGATGCGGGGAGGGCGATACTATCGGCGAGAGGGAGAATTTCGGAGTACGGTGGCTAGTTTGGGGAATTTTTGGCGATTAATAGGATTTATGGGGCGAAGTGTGCTCTGGCGAATTCCGGGCAAGAAGACCGAACGTGATGTGATTAAGTTTGCAGAGCCCAGTGACGTAACGATTCATGCAGAGGGGGAGATTGAGAGGCTTAAGGGCGTGAAGAAAATTGAAGTTAAAAAAGCGGAACGACCTCTGAGAGTAATAAAGTTTTAGAAACCGATTTCGCGGAGGATTTTTTGGAGATTGACTTCGAGGTCGGCGACGGAGCCATCATTAATAATGAAGTAATCGGCCATTGCGATTGGTCCACCTTTTTCCATGTATTCAATCTCGCCGTAATCGCGTTCGCGGATGGCTTGGTCGTCAAAGGGGCGATCCGGGCGTTCGGAGACGCGTTTGTAACGGAGTTTTTTGGGAATAACAATGGCAACTAGGGTGAGTGCGCCAGGAAATTCGTGAAGGAAAGCGCGATATTCGGTCCAAGAATAGAGGCCGTCGAGGACGATGCGTTTTTGGCCGGCGTTGATGAGATCTTTGGTTTCAGCAATGGCTTGACGTGCTACCCAGTCATGACCTTCGGTTTCGCGGATCATTTCGCGAAAGGCTTTTTCGCTTTTGCCATCAGTGGTGCGCTCAATACCGCGTTTTTCCATTTCGCGGTAAATCATGTTGCCAAAATGAACTTTGGGAAAGCCTTGCGAGGCGAGAAAATTGACGGCGACGGATTTGCCGCTACCGCTCATGCCAACGATGGCGAGGATTTTGAGGTTGTTGTCTTTCATGATGACTATTATAGCATGACAATTACCTCTCCCTATGTGTCTCTTACAAACACGGCGTCGTGTCATCCCGCCGTCGCGGGTGCCACGCGCCTAGTTCTCGGCCGTAGCCTGCGAAATGTTTGTAAGAGACACATAGGGAGAGGTAATCCTCCTACTACCTATACTCTAACTAGCTAGGCAGCGGAGGGGGAAGGCGTACCAACGGTCTCGGCTATTTGATGGATTTACGCCCGTATGGCGAAAATCTAGGTAATAGGCATAGATAGAATTGGAGTCTGGAACGCAGACGTTAATAGGGCTAATGGTTGTATAAATTGGGAGACCTGATTGCCCAGCTAAAACCCTTTAGGGTGGAGGCTGGGTGCTTTTTGTTTGGAGTCTTTGTCGGGGAGTGGGGCGCGCATGGGTGTGTTATACTGAAAAGATGAAACGTCTAGTGATTATTGATGGGAAATCGGTCTTTTATCGGGGGTATTATGCAATGGGAGCGCTATCGACGAGTGAGGGGGTGCCGACAGGGGGGATTTATGGATTTGCGGCGATTGCGATGGAGATTGTGCGACAGCTTGACCCGACGAAGGTGGTAGTGGCTTGGGATTCGCCGAGCTCGACGGCAAAACGCAAGGCGGTATTTCAGGAATATAAGGCGGGGCGGCAGAAACCGGGCGATGATTTTTATGCGCAAATTCCGTATCTGAAGAAGTTGGTGCTGGCTCTGGGGTGGAGTTTTGTGGAGTGTGATGAATATGAGGCGGATGATATTATCGGGACGTTGGCTTTGCAGGCGGATGAGGAAGGGGATTATGATACTTTTATCGTGTCTTCAGATCTAGATATGTTGCAGATTGTAGATGAAAATACTCACATGTATCGGATTTTGAAGGGTTTTACGCGATTAGAAGAGATGGACGTGGCAGCAGTGGAGGAGAAATATGGGATCAAGAAGAGACAGTTTTTGGATCTCAAAGCTTTGAAAGGGGATGCGTCAGATAATATTCCGGGTGTACCAGGCGTAGGCGAGAAGACGGCGGCAAAACTTTTACAGGAATATGGCACGCTTGAGGGGGTTTATGAACATTTAGATGATATTAAGGGTTCGGTAAGGGGGAAATTAGAGGCAGGTAAGGAAAGTGCTTTTATGTCGTATGATTTGGCGAAGATTATGACGGATGCGCCCGTGAAATTGGATGATTTGCCGGATTTAGAGGTAGATCGAGAGAGGATTCAGGAAGCTTTGAAGGAATTGGAATTTCGGTCTTTGGTGCGGAAGTTTTTGATGCAGTCGAAAAAGATAGAGCGTGAGGAAAAACAAGCCGCTAGCGGTGTCCAGAAGGGTCTAGAGGGCATAGATGATGTCGGGATGGTAGAGGGGGCGTCTCGCGCCCAGAATGGTCAGAAACGGCCTAAAAAGGGTGCTGACGTGATGATTAAGGGGGAGTTGGGGCAGCAGACTCTGGAAATTGCGCAGGAAACGGAGGATGGAACGTTAATTTCTTGGAATGTGAAGGATTTGATGCACAAGAATGGCAAAGTTGCCAAGAGTGTGCTGGCAGGGCAGAAAATTTGGGATTTGGGACAAGGGAGATTTTTACTTGAGCCGTTGGCAAGGAGCATAGAGAGAATCGAGGAAAAAGTAGAGTATGACGCGCAAAAGGAAGAGTTTGCGCGTCGTCCGGAGCTGTATAAAATATTTGTTCAGTTTGATTTACCTCTGGTACCGATTTTGTATAAGATGGAAAATTATGGGATGTTGATTGATCGAGAGTATTTTGCGAGGCTGAAGACAGAGTTTGAGGCTGAGGCACATGGCTTGGAAGAGGAAATTTGGAGGCTGGCGGGGCGGAATTTTAACCTTAATTCACCAGCACAGCTTGCTGAAGTATTGTTTGTGGATCTAGAGCTACCAACAAAGGGTATAAAAAAGGCATCACGAGGCTATTCTACAGGAGTAAAAGAGCTAGACAAACTAGAAGGACAGCATGAGATTATTGGTAAAATTAAGGAATATCGAGAGGCAGCAAAGTTGTTATCGACATATATTATACCTTTGCCGGAATTGGCTGATAGGGAGGGTAGAATACATACGACATTTAACCAAGATGTAACGGCGACGGGGAGGTTGTCGTCGACGAATCCAAATTTGCAGAATATTCCAGTGAGGACAGAGGTGGGGAAGCGGATACGAGAAGGGTTTGTGGCTCCGGAGGGCAAGGTTTTGGTGAGTGCGGACTATTCGCAATTTGAGCTTCGACTTGCTGCGGCAATGGCAGGGGATACGGCACTGATTGACGATTTCAATACGGGGGTAGATATTCATACGAAGACCGCAGCGGAGGCTTTTGGTGCGCCGATGGAAGAGGTAACGAAAGAACAGCGGCGAGCGGCGAAGGTGATTAATTTTGGTGTGCTCTATGGCATGAGTATACGTGGTCTGGCGCAAGCGGCAGATATGGCGTATGCGGAGGCGAAGGAGTTTATTGAGCGGTATTTTGAGGTAAGAAAGCCTATTAAAGTGTATTTGGAAAATGTACTGGCAAAAGCGCGGGAAGATGGGTATGTTGAAACGATGTTTGGGCGGAGGAGGCCGACGCCGGACGTAAAGTCGAGTAACTTTGTCGTCAGAAGTGCGGCAGAGAGGGCGGCGCAGAATATGCCAATTCAGGGGACGGAGGCAGACTTGATGAAAAAGGCGATGATTGAGGTAGATAAGAAGCTGCCAGAGAATGCGAGATTGGTGATGCAGGTGCATGATTCGCTAATTGTAGAGTGCGATGAGGGGGATGCTACAGAGGTGGGAGAAATTTTGAAGCGGGAGATGGAAGGGGTAGCACCAGAATTGATGGTGAAATTAGCTGTTGAGGTGACTACGGGCAAAAACTGGGGTGAATTATAAGGGGAGGAGGAAGTCAGTGTAGATGACGTCGGCGCCACGAGTGCGAGATTGTTCGGCACGGGTGAGGTTATTGAGCGTGTGGGTGGCGATTTTGATGTCGGCTGGTTTCCAGATTTGGGAGATTTCTGGGGTAAGCCAGGAATCCCACATAGTGATAAATTTGACGCCGGTTGATTTGGAGAAAGCTAGGACGTTTTCTGGGGTCCAGTTGGGATCTTGATAGAGAGTATAGATGATGGATTTCCAAGCATAGATGTCCATAACCCAATCAAGCATTTCTTGGTTGTAAATCTGGATAATAAAACGATCAAGCAGGCTAGGGTCAATAGCATTGGCAGTTTCGACAAAACTGGAGAATTGCTTACGGACGTTTGCTTCGTCGCAGTATTTAGTATCAGTTACGATATAGACATCAGGGTATTTTTGGAGTAAATCAAACAGAATAGAGAGGTCTATGGTGTGATATTCGCCATACCATAGAGAAGACATAAAATTATTGTAGGTGAATTCTTCGGTGTCGAGGGTGGAGCCTTGAATTTCGGAGTCAGGGGGAACGGTGGCATTATTTCGCCAGCGGTCAACATCATGAGCAGCGACATTATAGCCATCATCCGTAAGAGAAAAGTCGACTTCGAAGACTCGGTGGCCGAGCTGATAATTAAGGAGAAAGGCTTCATAAGAATTCGTGTAAGATTCCCCCATAATGCCGCCCATAGCGTGCGCAATATAGGGGTTATTGGCCCAAGAGTAATCAAAATTATAAGGTGGCTCGGAGCCAGGAATATCACTTATAGTGGTTGTGATATTCCTATTTTTGATGTTATTTAAGATGATGGTACCAGTGCCAACGGCGAGGGCTATGATGACTAGGACAATGATGGTGATCGGCAGCCAGATTTTCTTTTTCATGGGTGTATTATACCATGTGTAAGGTGATATAATAAGGGTATTATGCCAGAGTTACCAGAAGTGGAGACGGTGCGAAGGGGGCTGAAGCCGTTTATTTTGAATAAAAAAATTGTTCAGGTGAAGCCAGAGCCGGGAAAGTGTTTTTTGGGCGATGTAACAGAGGTGAACGGAGCTACAGTGGTGGATATTCGGCGACGAGGTAAGGCACTTTTGATTGATCTTGATAATGGGAAAACCTTGATGATACATCTGCGTATGACTGGCCAGCTGATCTGGCGGGGCTCGTTATCTCGGGCTATTGCGGCGTCAGACTTTCCGGTACGCGCTCACCGTACGCAAAGTACGGCTCGCTTGCGTTCCTCAAGCCTTCCTAGCACTAGCTCCGAGCTAACTTCGCCCCAGACTAGTAAGGGCTCTCAAGTTGAAGATGCGGCGCATGCGAACTTTGCGGCGGGGCATCCGAGTAAGAATTTTGTTGATGAATTACCGAATTCGCAGACACGAGTAGAATTTGATTTTGAAGACGGAAAATTATTTTTTAATGATCAAAGAAAATTTGGGTTTGTAAAAATTTTGCCTACTGATGAAGTAGAAAAGGATAAATTTATTGCAGAACTCGGGAAAGAACCGTGGGAAATGGGGGTAGATGAGCTGTATGCGAAGTGCCAGCGACATGGGCGTTCACCGATCAAGGCGGTGCTCTTAAATCAAAAGTTGATCGCAGGACTGGGAAATATTTATGCGGATGAATCACTTTTTTATGCAAGCGTGCATCCGGCGCGGAAGGCGGGAGAATTAAGCAAAGAGCAAGTGGCGAAGATTTTGGAGGGGGCTTGTAAGGTGATGCAGGAGGCGATAGATTCAGGGGGATCGACGATGGCGACTTATATTCGACCAGATGGGACGACGGGGGATTATTTGGAGAAGTTTGCGCAAGTTTTCCGGCGGGAGGGCCAGAGGTGTAATCGATGTGGAACGGTAATAGAAAAAACGCGTTGCGCGGGGCGAGGAACGCATTTTTGTCCAAAATGTCAGAAATTGGGGGCGGTATCAGGTGTTAAAATCGCCGGAGAGAGCACTAGGAGGCTCAAATAGGCTTATGTTTAGGATTATATATGGTGATGACCGTGCGAGTGCGGCAAAGGCCGTAGAGAGCCTGCTGGGGGCTAATTATGAGGTGTTTGAAGGGGAAGATTTGACGCTGGGCGATTTGCCGAGTATTTTTCGGGGGTTGTCGCTGTTTGGGGCGGAGAAGCGTAAGATTTTGTTGAAGAATTTGGGGGAAAATGCGGCGGCTTGGGAAAAAGTGATAGATTACGCCGATACGGAGCATGATGTGGTGATCTGGGAGGGGAAGATTGATAAGCGTTCGGTGGGTTATAAACGGCTTAAAGCGGCTGGGGTGGAGTTTAAAGAGTTTGCAGAGACGCAAGCGCCGGAGGCGCGAATGGTATTTCAAGTGTTTGATACGGCATGGACGGATGGAGCGCGGGCGGTGAAGATGTTGGAGAAAATTGAGGAAAAGCAGGATCCGTATATGTTTTTTGGACTGATAGTGACGCAGGCGATGAAAAAGTTTGAGGGGCGACAGGGGAGGAAAGAGGTTGCGGTGCTGAAGGAACTCGCGAAAGTGGATATGGAACTCAAAACGACTTCGTTTGAGGCTTGGCTCATTGTGAAGTCGTTTTTAATTAGATTGTCGAGTATTTAGCTATTTGGTAGCTTCTTCGATCTTTTTCTCGACGTCTTTGACGGTCTTTTCTACCTTCTTTTCGGCAGTTTTGACAGCTTTTTTGGCTCTGGTAGCGGTGGTTTTTGTTGCTTTTTCAATTTTGGCTTCGGCTTTTTCGACAGATTTTGTAGCTTTGGTGAGCTTTACATCGGCATTTTTGGCGAATTTAGCGACAGCAGCTTTGCGACGAGAAGCGGTGTTTTTCTTGATAAGACCTTTCTTGGCGGCTTTGTCGTATTCGGATTGGATTTTGGACAGAGTCGCAGTGGTAGGGTTGGCCTTGAACGCTTTGAGGGCGGATTTGATGGATTTTTTGATTTGTTGATTATTGGCTGTGCGTTTCTCGGTTTGGCGAGCAGCTTTTTTCGCAGATTTGATAATCGGCATTGAGTCTATTCCTTAGAATTATTTAATAAATTGATATACTTTAGGCGATTATACTTGATTTTGGAGGGAATGTAAAGAGGTAAATGGGAAAATAGAGGTGTATATTGACTTATTCGATAAAGTGTGCTATAATGTAAGTATGAGCGAGGTCGCTCGGTACTTTGAGAGACTGGACTTTTGCTGATTGTTTTTGGATGGCGTGGGATGTATGAGCCTTCGTATATCCCGTGCTGTTCAAAAACGGCGAAATTTGCGATTACAGAGGAGGACGAAATTAGTGTTGAAAGAAACTAACTGTGGGCAGATAGTGCTTATGGAAAAAGGGGAGTTTCTGAAATTGGGGCCAGCTACTGCTGGGGTAACTAACGTGAGTCGAGAAATAAAGCGGCTTACTGATGACAAGGGTGTATTGAATGAGGATGTGTTTGTTTTGATTGATGAGGTCGTAGATGCTTCTGGCGCTGGGAGGATTCTGCAAATTAGAGAGAAGGGGAACAATGAACTTTTGCAACCGAATGATTATGAGGTTATTTCGGCGAGTTTGAGCCAGATATGCAAAGAGCATAAAGTGCCGTATGTGATAATGAAATATGGTTATACTCCGATTTGTTTTGCGAATGAGGTTTGTTGGTTGGACCCGCTTGCGCTTTATGGGTGGAGATTTTACGTGCTTGATTCAGAAGTTGCTGAGTCGCTTAAGGCAGAAGTTTAGTTTATTATTCCAGTCGAAGCGTGAGCGGAGGCTGGGATTTTTATTTTGTTAGCATGACAATTGCCTCTTCCTATGTGTCTCTTACAAACACGGCGTTCTTCCGTCCCGTCGTTACGGGCGGAAGCCGCCTAATTCTCGGCCGTAGCCTGCGAAATGTTTGTAAGAGACACATAGGGAGAGGTAATCCTCCTACTACCTATACTCTAACTAGCCGATAATAACCGCCGTTAGGCGGTTATTATCTTGACTGCTGTCGTATCCTCAAAAATGAGAGCTAACGCTCTCGCTTTATTCGGATACTCCAGCATGCAGGCAGCGGAGGGAGAAGCCGGTCCAACGATTGTTATCGAACGACGGATTGACGCCACTACCCGAGAAGTACAAGGTGTAAGCGTTGTTAGTACTAGAGAAGGACATAGAAGACCAACCGTAGCCGTCCTGCCCGGAGAACCTCAACTTGCTACTGACGATATAGACGTACCCGCTGCGCACAAAGTTTCATCTTTTTGAATAGCTAGGACTTGTATATCTCAAAAATGAGTGTTAGACTGAGGATATGTTGTTTTCTTAATTACTCTAGTTATCGGCTAGAGTAATTTCGATTGTAAAGCACAACCGACCAATACGGAACGTAAACGCCACATCTCTCCTTCCTACCAAAACTTAATGTTAATATACTGAAGTGCCCTAGCTATTCTGGTTATTAGACTATCAACAAATAGGGGTTTATTACAAGCACTAGTGTATTATTTGTCGAATTTTGTGCGCAGCGGGTATGCTACTATACCTGATACTAAGCTATCAAGCTCTGGACGAAGCGCTGTCTATTGGTCATCGATCTCAAATTCTGATCCCTATTACGCTTATGCCTTGAATTTCCATAGTACTGATCCGATCAATCCCTCAACCGGCGACTATGATCGTTATTTCGGCTTCCCCCTTCGTTGCCTAGCTAGTTAGAGTATAGGTAGTAGGAGGGGGCGTAAAGTAGCATATAGAATATAAATAAGTAGAGCAAAAGCTCTACTTATTTATATGGTGGGTCGCGAGGGGCTCGAACCCCCGACCTCCTCGGTGTAAACGAGGCGCTCTAGCCAACTGAGCTAGCGACCCGTGTTTTTATTATAGCACGAAAATTCGATTCGTAAAATGGGGTTTTGTAGTATAATTATGCTTATGGAAATTACATGGGGATATATCTGGTCGCAAATCTTAACTGCGGTGGAATATGGGCTACTGGGAGCATCGTACCTTGCGAAGCGACGTTTGCTTGTGGTAATATTAGACATTTTTTCGATGACGGCTGGGATTTTTGCATATTTCTTATTAGGGGCGGATTTGGGATTAGCAATGTCGGTGGTGATTTTGCTGGCGAATTTTTATTATCTCTGGGATGAGAAGGATCAGGGGGCAAATAATACTTTGACTTTGCGGGATTATATAGTTTTGGTGATTGTACTAATAGTGATTGGGATGCTGGCGGTTTTGACTTATGATGGGCCGTTGAGCTTGCTGTCTGTAGCGGCGACGGTGTTTTATGAGATTTCGATTTGGCAGAATAGCACGAAAGTTTATAAGTTTTTGGGGATTCCGGTAGCGCTTTGTTGGATGCTCTATAATGGGTTTATTTTTTCTTGGGTGGGGGTGATTACGGAAAGTTTTATGCTTATTGCTTCGATTGTGGGGTATGTGCGCGAGGTGAGGGGCGGGAAGAAGCGTAAGGCTCAGGCAAAGAGTGCGGCATAATGATATAAATGCTGTTGATTTAATAAAAACTGAAGTTTGCTATAATAAGAGAGTAAAGTTGTGGGCAGTATCTTAAGAAAGGAGTGATTAGATGTGTAAGGGCAGGTTTTTGTGTGTGGATTTTGATGAGACTCTTTATTTGCACAATGATCGGAAGACGTGGCTTAAGAATGTCGAGTTATTGAAACTGTGGCGGTCTCGGAGAAATAAGGTTGCAATTATTTCAGGGCGGAATTGGCAGAATTTCCAGAAGATTTGTCCGGAATGGGAAGAGATAGCGGATTATCTGGTTTTGGACAATGGTGGGGTGACCTTTTCTTCGGGTGGGAAGATTGACGATATGGTGCCATTTTCGAGTGAGGCGTTGGGCGAGGTAAAAGTTCATAGCTACGCGCAGGCTAGACTGCTGGTATACTATACTCCCCACGAAATAGGCTTGGAGCAACCAGATTTATCGGAGTTGATTAAGGTGAGGGCGTGGTATCAAAGCCTGGAGACATTATGGTCTGTTCGCTTTTATCTGGAGCACATAGCTAATACTACGCTGCAGGTTTTGCCTTATCCGAGACAGGGTTATTCTACGCTGGAAGGGGTGGATTTGACCCAGTATGCGGGTTTTCTTGATTTTGTTCCTAAAGACGGTGGGAAGGAGAATGCAATTAACCATATCTTCGAAAAGGAGCATTACATAAAGAAAGATGTTATTGTAGTTGGGGATGACTATAATGACATTGGTATGATCAAGGAATTTCGTGGTCATGCGATGGCGGGGGCACCTGATGGGGTAATTGAAGCTGCGGAAGGTAAGACAGTAACAGCTGTGTGGAAGTTGCTGGAAGAGATCATGCGCCCGCGCTGGGGGAATGAAATAAGTTATTTTTAGGTCAGAGATAGCCCACTGACAGTACTGTATTGGTGCTATAATTGTTGTAGGCAATTAAAGAGGAGGAAGAAATGGCAGAAATTAAAGAGTTTTTTGGTACAGGCAAGTCGGAGATAAGGTCGGATAAGAAAATGACGGAGCGACGCGTGGTGGTGTGTGTCATGAAACATCCAGAAGAGAATAAGTATCTCTGTGTTAAGAATAAAAAATTTGGCTGGGTAGATTTTGTGATGGGCGGAATTGAAGGTGATGAGAGTCCGATCGAGGCTGGAGAGCGAGAAATTATCGAAGAATCTGGCTATGACGATTTTGGCGAGTTGTATGAAATATCAGGTGTGGTCTGCTATGATAACTTCTATGCTGCGCATAAAGATGTCAATCGGCATATTGAGGTGCGTGTGGTTTATGGCGAATTGAAGACCTTGAAGCAACAGGAACGGACGCAAGAAGAGAAAGATTTGGCGGATGTGATGTGGATTGATGGCGGAGATCTGGAAAACATGTTGACGCAAGAGGCGCATCGTTATGTCTGGGAAAGAGTACGAGAAGAGAGGGGGTAAAAAATAGACTATAGCATCTAACAAGTTGAGTAGAGGGCTGTCGGGAATGGGGCAGTCCTTTTTGTATGAATTGTGGTATAATTTATAGAGATAATAATTCTGGATAACCAGAGAAAGGATAAAGCTATGGAGCAAGTAGAAAAGATGCGGCATACGCTGAGCCATGTTTTGGCGGCGGCAGTGCAGGAGCTTTATCCGACAACAATTTTTGGAATCGGGCCGGCGATTGAGAATGGTTTTTATTACGATATTGACTTCGGTGGGACGAAGATTTCGGATGCGGATCTCGCGAAAATTGAGAAGAAGATGCGAGGAATTATCGCGCGAAAGTGTGAAATGCGTGCGCGTGAAGCGTCAAAAGAAGAGGCTCTGAAATGGGCGAAGGAGAGTAGGCAAAAGTATAAGGTCGAATTGATTGAAGAAATGCCGAGTGATGAGAAGATTACTTTTTATGATATGGTAGTACCGGGCTCGGAAGAGGTGATTTTTACGGATCTCTGTAAGGGGCCACATGTAGAGAATCTTGGTGAGATTGGGGCTTGGAAGCTGGAGCGAATAGCTGGAGCGTATTGGCGAGGGGATGAAAAACGAGAAATGCTGACGCGGATCTATGGGTTGGCTTTTGTGACGGAAGAAGAATTAGCGGAATATTTGGCACAGCAAGAGGAGGCTAAGAGGCGTGACCATAGAAAGCTGGGTAAGGAATTAGATTTATTCTGTTTTTCGGATTTGGTGGGGTCGGGGTTGCCACTTTTCACGCCACGAGGGACGATCTTGCGTGACATGTTGAATGAATTAGCACAGGGGTATCGAGTACGCTGTGGCTATCGGAAGGTTTGTATTCCACATATTGCGACGGTGGACCTGTATAAGACGAGCGGGCATTATCAGAAGTTCCCAGAGTTGTTGCAATTCGTGAGCCAGGAGAGTGGGGATGAATTGGCGGTGAAACCGGTGAGTTGCCCGCATCATACGCAGATTTTTGCGAGCGCACCGAGAAGCTATAAGGAATTGCCGGTGAAATATCTAGAGACGACGATGGTGTATCGTGATGAGCGTAAGGGGGAACTTGGCGGACTTTCACGTGTGCGAGCGATTACGCAGGACGATTCGCATGTTTTTTGTACGGAAGATCAGGTAGAAGGGGTGTTTGGTGAACTGATTGAAAGTGCAAAGGATTTGTATAAAAAAGTGGGGATGAAGTTGACTTTGAGATTGAGCTTCCGAGATGATGGAGACGGGTATATTGGCGATGAGAAGATGTGGCAGAAGGCGCAAGAATCGATTGAACGGATGGCGAAGAAATTTGAGATGGAGTACTATGTCGGAGTTGGTGAGGCAGCAATGTATGGGCCGAAGATGGACTTCATGGCGACGGACGCGTTGGGACGAGAATGGCAACTTGCGACGGTGCAGCTTGATTATGCGATGCCAGAGAGATTTGGACTAGAATATACAGATAAGGATGGTAGCAAAAAGGTACCGATTATGATTCATTGCGCACTGCTCGGGGCGATTGAACGATTTATGAGCATCTTTATTGAGCATACGGCGGGCTGGTTCCCGATGTGGTGTGCACCGGAAATGGTGCGAATTTTGACCGTGAATGATAAAGTTGAAGAATATGTGCGAGAAGTAGAGAAGGTGCTGCAAGGGGTAGCATTAGAGGAGCCGGTGAAGGGGAATCGGGTAAGGTATGAGATTGATCGGAGTGACGATAGTCTCGGCAAGAAGATTAAACGGGCTACAGAGATGAAGATCCCGGTGGTACTGATTATCGGGGAGAAGGATATGGCGGCGCGAGAGGTGAGCGTGCGGACGCGCGAGGGGGAGGAAAAGGTAAAACTAGATGAGTTGAAGGGGTGGCTGGAAGCGCGAGCCGAGAGTTAGTGTTTTTTGAGACGTGCGTACGCTCTCTGCTGTAACCAAATCTAGGATCTCTATCCTCCTACTACCTATACTCTAACTAGCTAGGCAGCGGAGGGGGAAGCCAGAAGATAAATAGAACGACCCATAACCATGATAATAGTCTGACGGATTGACGCCACTACTGTAGAAGTTCAAGTAGTAAGCATCGGACTCACCGTAGTATGACGACCGATACAGACCGCTACCAGTATATTGCAGTCCTACGGCTCCATACGTGTGAGTTGGGACAATAACCCCGCTGCGCACAAAGTAAAGTGGGGCTTCGGCGATGTTGTAGTTCACACCATCTACAGTGCCAGTAAGACTGCTGGCTACGCCATACTTTAATTCTACTTAATTTCATGGTATAATATAAGGAATATGGCGAAAAAGTTTGATAAAACGATTGTGATTGTGGGCCCGACAGCGTCAGGGAAGACTGGTGTGGCGATACGGATTGCGAAGGAAATAGAGAGAAGGGCACGGGAAACGAGAGATGGGGCTTTTTGCGGCCTTACGGGTGCGGAGGTGATTTCGGCGGATTCACGAGCAATATTTCGGGGAATGGATATAGGTACAGCGAAGCCGAGCATGGAGGAAATGGATGGGGTAGTACACTGGGGGTTGGATTTGGTGGAGCCAGGTGAGAGATTTACGGTGGCGGATTGGAAGGAATATACGGAGGAGAAGATTGCAGAGATTCAAGCAAGAGGGAAATTACCAATGGTGGTTGGCGGGACGGGGCTATATATTGATGCGTTAGTTTATGATTATGGATTTGGGGATAAGAAAAAGGTCGACCAGAGTGATCGTAAAGAGATTTGTACAAATTATTTAATCATAGGCATTAAGTGGAGTGCGGAAGAGTTACGACGGCGGATTACGGAGCGGGCGTACAAATTATTTAATGATGAGCTTTATAAAGAGACAAAAAATATGGCTAGACAGTATAATTGGAATACTCAAGCTATGAAGAGTAATATCTATCAGTTCGCCTGGAAGTATTTACAAGGTGCGATTTCTTTGGATGAGGCGATAAAATTATTTGTTTATGATGATTGGCATTTGGCGAAACGGCAGATGACTTGGTTTAAGCGAAATAAAAATATTAACTGGTTATCGCTTGCCGAAATTGAGCCCTATGTGCTAAAATGTATACAAGATGAATAAAGATGAGAATAACGCACCAATTGAAAAATTATTCGGCTCGAAAACCCGAGCAAAATTGTTGAAATTATTCTTTTCGGATGTGAATAAATCTTATTATGTGCGCGAGATTACACGCGTGATCGAGGAGCAAATTAATTCGGTGAGGCGAGAATTAATTAACCTTGAGGGGATTGGAATTGTTAAAAGTGAAACTTATGATAACAAAGTTTATTATTCAGCCAATTTGAAAAGTCCTTATGCGCATGCGTTTCAAGAATTGTTTTCTCCACATAAGACGGCGACGGGTGCGGTTGGGCCGGCGGGTCCGAGATTGACAAATGCAGTGGAGGTTCGTCGAGTGGTACGGGCCGGAAATAGTTGGGAAGAGAATATTAAACCTGTAAAGAAGTATTTGAAGGTACTTTTGGTGCTAAAGAAGTTCCCGGGTCAGGATGGGATTGACATGCTAATTGTTGGTGATGATCGTACGAAGAAGTTGACTCGGTGGGCTGAAGTTATTGAGAAACGACAGGGCAGGCCGATGAATTATGTAATTATGAGCACGGATGATTATTTATATCGGCGGAGCGTGCGGGATAAATTTATTACGGAGCTACTAGAGATGGAAATATCGGAATTGTATGATCCAGAACAGATGGTGCGAGTAGATAGCAAGTAGGACAGTGTTGAAATTTAGTCAATGTATAAAAATAGACGGTGTATAAAGTTATACAGAAAGGAAGAAAATGTTCGAAATTGAGAGTAAGCGACCTGAAGAAATTATTATTGTGACAAAAGGAAGGGCAATTCGATTCGATCTTGCTAATGAGACGATTGATGCTGATCTAGAGGTGGGGAAGATTGTCGGGCCGGGTGAGTTTGAGATCGAAAATGCAGCGATTCGGGGTATTGTGACCAAGAGTGGCAAGACGGTGTATGATGTCGTAATAAATAATGTGCACGTAGGGATTATTGGGGATAATGAAGAGGCGGTGATGCTAGATGAATTGGGGGTGGCCGATATATTATGTACGAGTTCGGTACGAGCAGTACGGGAGATTGAGCCAAAGGTGGTCGTGGCAATGGGGAATATTGACGGCATGGTCACAGAGTTGAAATTGAGCGCCAAGACGGAGAAAAAGCTAAAGGTCAAAAGTGTAGATAGTCTGGCGAAGACACTTGAAGTTGTGGTTTTGACATAAGGTTTAGAGGAGTAGGCGATGAGCTATTTGGTATCGATACTGATTGCATTTGGGGTGATTTTGGTGTCGATGATGCTACATGAATTAGCGCATGGTTATATGGCGTATGCGTTGGGTGATGATACGGCGAAGCTGGAGGGCAGGTTGACACTAAATCCGCTGAAGCACTTGGATCCGGTTTTGTCGCTTTTGATGCCGTTATTATTGTTTTTGTCGGGTGGACCGATTTTTGGTGGGGCGAAGCCAGTCCCGGTAGATTCGCGAAATTTGAAGCATGGGGCGTGGGGGATGGCTTTGGTAGCGTTTGCGGGGCCGATGACGAACTTTATTTTGGCTTTTGTGGCGTTTTTGGTTGGACATTTTACAGGGATATTGTATGCTGGCGGGGTGGCAGGGGCGATTTGCGTGGATTTTGTAACGATTAATCTGGGTTTTGGGATTTTTAATTTGATACCAGTACCGCCGCTGGATGGGTCGAGGATTTTATATGCGATTGCGCCGGATCCGATACGTGATTTGATGGAGGGGATGGAGCGTTGGGGGATTATCGTGGTGATGGTGCTAGTGGTGGTGGCGACGCCGCTGATTTCTACTATTATGAGTGGGGCGATGGATGGGATTTTGACGGCGTTCTATTGGTTAGTGGGGGTGAGGTAGATTGATAGTTGGGGCTTTTGAGATTTCTTCATGGGTAAATTATAGCATGGACGGAGTGACGATGTGTTATAATGAGATTAACCCTAGTGGCGGCATGATTTTCCTGAATAATCATGTTTAGGGATTTCGTGGCTCACTTCTGTGGAAGTGTCGCATAAGATTTTACCCACCTTGTACATACACAAGGGAAAACATCGCTACTGGGGTTTAATGTTAACATGGGCTATTTTGACAGTTCTTCCGTCGCTTGCTCGCCGATGAAGGCGCGCTGCGCTAGGAAGAAGCCAAAATATCACCATGTTAACATTAAACCCTACGTGAGAGGGGAGTAAATATTGCAAGATAAAAAGGTGAAAAAATGAAACAAAGAGTTCGTGTCGTCGGTATTGTGCAGAAGGATCAAGAGATTTTGATTATGAAAAAGGCGCAAGGGAGGGTTGATGGTGTGCCAATGTGGGAATTGCCGACAGGGAAGATTAAATTTGGTGAACAGCCGGAAGAGGCGATTGATCGGACTTTGGAAGAATATCTGGGGGTGGAGGTGACAAAAAAGACGGTTTTGCATGATGTAGTGACGTTTATGGCGCCACAGGGCTCGAGCCAGTTGAGTAATTTATATATTATATATAGTGTAGTTTTGGATCCTGATACAAAAATTAAGGCTAGAGAACGTTATACAGCATATAAATATATTAAGCCAGAAGAGATGGCGAATTATCGTTTGGATGAAGCCAGTGTAGTGGTGCTAGAGATGGAGGGGCGAGGCACTACACAAACGAATTATAAAGAGGTGGCAAATAGTGCTACGGTGTATGTGGATGGTTGCAGTCGGGGGAATCCGGGTCCGTCGGGCATTGGTTATAAGATTGTGGGGGAGAATGGCCAAGTTTTGCTGGAGGGAGGAGAATTTATTGGCTTTGCGACTTCGCGGGTAGCGGAATATTATGCTTTACGTAAGGGGTGTGAGCAGGCACTAGAGTTGGGGCTTAAGACGGTGAGGTTTGTGGGTGATAACTTGATGATGATGAATCAGATGAATGGGATATACAAAGTGAAGAATCGTGATGTGCTGCCGATATATAATGATGTGCGTGAGCTGGCGAGTAAATTTGAGGCTTGCGCCTTCACGCACGTAGCGCGGGAGCAGAATGTTGATGCGGATCGGCAAGCGAATTTAGCGGTAGATCGGCAGTTTGGGATTGATATGTGATAAAATGGAGGTAGTATGATTTTAAATATAATATTACTTATAGTGGGGTTTGCGCTTTTGATAAAAGGTGCGGATTTCTTTGTGGAGGGGGCTTCAAGCACAGCGGAAAATTTTAAAGTTTCAAAGATGTTGATCGGGCTAACGATTATCGCTTTTGGTACGAGTGCGCCAGAATTTGCGGTTTCGGTGTCGGCTTTGGCTTCTGGTAGCACGGATATGGTGCTGGGAAACGTGATTGGTAGCTGTATTTTGAACATTTTGCTGATTCTGGGAATTGCGGCTTTGATTCGTCCTATTAAGATTCAGGATAATACAGTGCGCAAGGAGTTGCCGCTATGTATGTTGATTTCTATGCTACTTGTGGTGCTGTTTTTGGACGTGGCATTAGCTGGCGGAAGTGTAAATCAGATTACGCGAGCGGATGCGATTGTAATTTTGTTGTTCTTTACGGTGTTTTTGTATTATTTGATTACGCTCGCCAAACAGAAAAAGGAAAAGACAGAGAAGAATGAGAAGCCGAAGTTTACTTTGAGTAAGTCTTTATTGTTGGTGTTGTTGGGTTTGGCAGGGATTGTGATTGGAAGTAATTTTGTCGTTGATAACGCTTCGGCGATTGCGGGTGCAATTGGGATGAGTGAGCGCGTAATCGCATTGACGGTGATTGCATTTGGTACGTCTTTGCCCGAATTGGTGACGACGGTGGTAGCGGCACGTAAGGGTGAGCAGGAGCTTGCAGTAGGGAATATTATCGGTAGCAATATCTTTAATATTTGTATTGTTTTGGGGGTGCCAGTAGCGATTTTTGGGACGATTACTCCGGTAAGTTTCCAGATGATTGACTTGATTATGCTAATCGTGTCAGCAGTGTTGCTGTTTGCATTTTCGGCGACAACACGGAAGATTAATCGTGTGGAAGCAGTGGCTATGCTGGCGCTGTTTTGCGTCTACTATGGATTTATATTGATTGTATAAGGCTTTGTTGTAGCGTTTGGCATGGTAGGTGGGTGTTTTCTTGTGGATGGCATTGTGATATAATAGTTGGGAGTCTGAGAGGCAACCGCTTGGCTTGCCAAGAGGAAAGTCCGGGCAGCATAGGGTACGGTAGTCGCTAACGGCGACCGCCCGCGAGGGTAGGGAAAGTACCACAGAGACAATGTTACCGAGTTTCTCGGCAAAAGTGAAAAGAGTGGGGTAAGAGCCCACAGTCGTTTATGGTGACATAAGCGAGAGGCAAACCCTACCGGCTGCAAGGAGTGCTAAAAAACTTTGACCCGAAGATGCACGCTTACCGCTGGAACCAAAAAGCAATTTTTGGTCTAGATAGATGGTTGCCAACTCTTCTCACAGAAGAGTTACAGAACCCGGCTTATTGATGACTCAAAAAACCGCTCTTTGTGAGCGGTTTTTTGAATTTAATATAAATATTATTTGATTAGACCCTTTTTCTTGAGGGTGCGCAAAGTCGATGTCGCAACATTGACTTTGATTTTTTTACCATCTACGATTAAGGTTTTCTTTTGAATATTTGGTTTGAATACTTTGCGGGTCTTGTGTTGGGAAAATGAGACGTTATGCCCATACATTTTGCCTTTGCCACTGATTTCACAAACTGCCATTATTTTTTCTCCTTCACAGTCTTAACTACCGCTTCAAAAGCTTTTGGCTGATTGACGGCGAGCTCGGCAAGCATTTTGCGATCAATAGTGACGCCGTTTTGCTTGAGGCCGGCCATCAGTTGGGAGTAAGAGATCCCCAACTCGCGAGCAGCATTGTTGATACGAGTGATCCAAATCGCACGTAAATCACGTTTACGATTGCGACGATCGCGATAGCTGTAGCGTAGAGATTTGATGACACCCTGTTTGGCTAGGCGATAGCTACGTGTACGATAATGCTGCATGCCTTTAGCGGCATTTAAGATTTTCTTGTGTTTTGCCCGTGCGGGAACACCACGTTTTACTCTCATGATTAAACTCCTAATGCGTTCTTAACGTTTTTAGCAATTTTGCCTTTGACGAACGCAGCGGTCTTCATGTTGCGTTTGCGGGCTTTGGATTTTTTGGCAAGAATATGGTTGCCATAGGCGCGTTCACGAGAAATCTTACCAGAACCGGTAATTTTGACACGTTTCGCGGTACCTTTATGCGTTTTGAGTTTTGGCATAGGTTTTCCTTTAGTTAATTATGAATTTAGCAATAGCGTATTCGGACTGCTAATGTTGGCAGTTAATAAGCATAAGTGCTAAACCCGGTTGATATTTAATGTGCAATTAGGGAACCATGAAAGTAGGAAATTACTTCTTCTGTATTACGCCTAATAGATTAGTGAATCGTCGCTAGGTTATTTGCGCCGAACACTGATTGAGAGATTACGACCCGCAAATTGAGGTTTTCCTTCCGTAATGATCTCGGTTTCTTCAGATATGCGATTGATCACCTTGTTGATCATTTCTTGGCCGATTTCTTTGTGTGCCATTTCACGTCCACGAAAGATGATCATAATCTTTACGCGGTCACCATCTTCGAGAAAACTCCGAATTTTGCGAACTTTGATGTTAAGGTCGTTGTCGCTAATTTTGAGACCAATTTTCATCGTTTTGAGCTCGGATTGTTTTTCGCGAGCTTTTTTGCGATTTTTTGCCTCTTCTTTCATCTTTTGGTATTGGTATTTACCCCAATCGATGATTTTAACGACGGGTGGGTCGGCATTCGCAGCGATTTCTACGAGGTCGACTCCCTGTTCACGAGCGAGGGCTTGAGCATCGCGGCTAGACATAATGCCAAGTTGCTCTCCATTAGCACCGATTACGCGAACGGAAGGATAACGGATCTCGCCGTTGAGTTTCGTGCGTGATGTTCTACTAATGGTGGGATTCCTTTCGCTATTTATTTGAACTAGTATCAATTATAACAAATTTTCTCTGAAATACAAGGGTATAATCTAGATTTTGTGGGTATAAAAATGTGTTCAGTTTTGAATATCTAGGGGCGATAGCGAAAACTTAAAGCTTCGGATATATGATCGACGGAGATTTGCGCTACGCCTTCGATATCGGCAATCGTACGGGCGACTTTGAGAACTTTGAAATAGCTACGTGTAGAGAGGTGAAGCTTGTCGGCGGCGGTTTGTAGGAAGTTTTTTGACCGATGGGCTGGGGTTTAGTAAGGACGATGCTGTGTTGGGCCCTAGTTTTCCGTTTGCAAGTAGGGAAGTATGATAACGCTTTTGTTGGGTGGCGAATGCAAGGTTAATTTTGGATTTTGCTAGGGTGTGTTCCTCGACTGTTGCTGTTTTAGTATTTTTTACATGCTTTGGTGAAGATAGTATTTTCGCTGGTACGGGCGGCATATTGATAACGATGTCGAAGCGATCTAGAATAGGGCCGGAAATACGCTTCTGGTAATTATTGATTTGTGTGGTCGAACAGGTACATTCGTGGTTGGGGTCATGGCGGTAGCCACAGGGACAGGGGTTCATAGTGGCGATGAGGGTGAAATTTGCAGGATAAGTGGTGCGGTGTTGGGCGCGTGCAATAGTGATGACGTTACTCTCTAATGGTTGCCGGAGTGATTCAATAACGCTCCGAGAAAACTCCGGGAGTTCGTCTAGAAATAGAACTCCACGATGAGCAAGTGAGATTTCGCCAGGTGCGATATGGGGTCCACCTCCGATGATTGCTGCAGGAGAGGCTGTATGGTGCGGGCTACGGAAAGGGCGTGATATTGGTATGTCGGCGATAGAAGCGTATAAGAGGGAATTGATCTTTGCGACTTCAATGAACTCGCTGGGTGTAAGTGGTGGAAGTAGACTTGCAGCGGTGTGGGCGAGGAGAGTTTTACCAGAGCCGGGTGGGCCACAGAGGAGGATGTTGTGTTGACCGGCAAGAGCAATAGTTAGGGCTCGTTTAGCTAGATGTTGTCCATAAATAGAATCTAATGTTGTATCTGTATAGTTATTTTTTACAACAGTGGGATTTTGAGTGGAAATATCTGAACTATTATTTTTTACAACATTTAATAAACAGGTGTGGTCTGTACTTTGAACACATTTTTTAGAGTGAATAAATTTAATACCTTTCAGGTGGAGTAGGAGTTCTTTGAGGTTTGAAACTCCGATGGAAGTAATGCCGGGTACGAGTTGAGCAACAGGTAGGTTGTCGATAGGAACGAAAATTTCCTGGAAACCTGATTGTTGGGCGGCTTCGACAGCATTTATAATGCCGCGAACGGGTTTTGTAGTGCCGTCTAGTGAGAGTTCACCGATAAAGAGTCTATCGGTTAGGTCTGATGGCAAAAGCTGCTGCGAGAGGACGAGAATAGCCAATGCGATAGGTAAATCAAGGTGTGTTCCATCCTTTTCTAGTTCAGCAGGGGCGAGATTGATCGTAACTTTCTTTTGGGGGGAAGCTGAGATCAGAATTTGCGATGGCCGAACGGACACGTTCTCGAGATTCGGTAATGGTTTTGTTTGCCATTCCGACAATATTAAAACAGGGGAGCCCTCGATTAGTGTCACCTTCAACAGCGACGATTTTGCCTGTGAAATCTTGGGGAATCGCAGCATATACTTTTGCAATCATGGGATTAGGATAAGGAAAAGGTTGATTTTTGGCAACCCCAAAGCCCCGATTTTACTAAAAAATGCCTTATCCCCCTGTTTCTGTAATGTTTACAACATATTATGCAATGGAAAATTAACTGTTTATGTATTTTTGACAACACTGCCAGTGTTGATGGGGCTGCTCTTCTGGCGACCAGTGTTTATGTAATTATTACAATGATTAGACGGTAGAGGCTTGATTTTGGAGATTAGGCATAGTAGAATGGGGGGTAGTTGGGGCTGACAAAGCTTAGACGGATTATTAACAGGTACCAAGCATGTCGATTAATACCGTAAGTATTGTAAATAAGTGTAAAGAACACTTCAAAGCATGTGCTTTATGCACCTGCGTATGCTTAAGATATAATTTTAAGCTGATCCGATGCCGAGATATCGTGAGCGGAGGATTATTATATAGACGATATTAAGAGGAGGGGAACGATCAGCCCGAATCCGACAATTTCTGATCAAGACGCCAGTAGTTTTGTCATTTGCTGCTACTGGGTTATGTCGAGAGAAACAAATGACTAAGCATGTAGAATGGTATTATGGCGATTTTTCGGACCCGGAGGCAGTATCCGGCAGCTCCACCATTTGTAAGAATGACAAGAAGCCCGTAGGGCTTTTTTGTTGCGCCGCGTGGGCTTGCTGTATAAAAAAGTGCCTGTGGAAAACTTGGCAGAAAAATGTAAAAAAAATTATACAAAAAGTTATTGACTTAAGTACTTTAAGGCCATATAATAGGGATAGTTCTTGAATACAAAAATTATTCAGGAACCAAAAATAAAAATTAGCCAAAATAACTCCACACTCTACAGAAGACCGGTTTTCCTCGCAGTTACCGGTCTTCTTCTTTGGTTTGAATATTAGATACGGACTGGCTTATATGAATTGTGGTAGCCCCCGATTTAGCGATTTTCGCAAAATCGGGGGCTTTGGGGTTGTCAAAAATGATGTTTGTTTGCTAGACTGACAAACGAGCAATAGCACCTTGACACTCGCCAGTGCGAGTTAATATAAGTACTGGAGAAAGGAGGTTACTATGGTTGTAAGTTTAAGTCTTAAGCTATTTAAGAAAACCAGCTTAAAAATAACTATCGCCCTAAACGAGCGATAGTTATCAGCTAATAGATAATCCCATTCTCTCACTAATCTAGAGCCAAGTCAAGGCTAAAAGCTATTGCTCACCCTCCTTTCTGCAATAAAATGAGTTATTTTGTGGTACTTTTTATAAACATGTTGTAATATCAACAACATGTTTATAGTGAGGTTTTAACAGATATGAAATTGTGTTTATTGTAAATATAACAACGTTTTTTAGCATAAAAGGTATTGAAAATTTGGCGCTGGCGTGCTATGCTAAAGACAGTCCAAATCAAATATAAAAACGGACAAACAAAAAAAGCAATTTAACATCACGGCATATATTAGTGAGATTCCACAAGCGGAAGGGTAATTTCTAGCCATAAATTACACTCTTAGGAATTACCTGTAGCTTGCGGAGGCATTGCGATTATGTATGCTAGCAAGTGAATACCTTGTGAGGTCGATGGGTTAACCCCCTTCAACTTCGCTAGGGCAATCGTCATGCCACCTTGTTGTAGAAAATACAAATATAGGGATTGGCTTGGGAGATGTCTGTTTACAGAACTCTTTCGTAGTTGATTTCTTGAGGTTTGCTGGTACGATTGCCCCGATGGAGCCAAAAGATTCACCATTCGGTGATCTTCAGGTTCCTAGGGGTTATATACTTATTAGCTGCAGGGTTGTAATGATTATTCCGATAGGAATTTGATAACAATTGTCAAACTATGTCATAGTAATAGAATGATGGTCTGTTGTTAAAATTACCTAAACAGAGAATATATGCAAGCGCGTTGGCGACTTCATCTGTTTGTACCTTTTCATATAAAAATTAGGCAGGGAAGCAGTCAATTAGGACATATGCCCCACTACATGTGGAGCGGTCAACAAATAATAGAGAATGGGGCGAGTTGCGGCCCAAAGTAAGATGTTTATTGCCGGATAACTCACCCATTCTCGTCTAGATAGACACATTTTGCCTCTTTTGGTAGGGTCGCGAGATGTGATTCGGAGAGGGATTTCGAGTGTGCCTATCTTGTTTTCTTGGGGGTGATTTGGTGGAGGTAAAAAATGATCGCAGTGGCTGTATTGTTGGTGAGTCAGAAGTTTGTGAATTCGCTTGTGGTATAATGTAGGTATGTCTGGACGTCTGGTTTCAATTAGCGGTTTGATTGCGGTTGTTATTTTGCTGGTGATGCTGAATTTTACGACACCGGCGGGCGTGGGTCCGTTCGGTGTTTTAGTTTTTTTCACAACATTTTATGTTTTGATGCTGTGTGTATCGAATTGGGTTGTGAAGATTATCACGCGGATGTTGGGGAAGAAAAATGGTCGCAAGACTACTCTTTATGCTGCGGTGGTAGCTTTTGGGCCGATTATGTTGCTTCTGGCGCAATCTTTGGGGTCCATGAGCTTGATGACGGTGGCGCTTACGGTAGTATTTGTGTTTTTGGGATGTCTGCTGATTAGCAAGAGATAGTGTTGTAAAAAATAAATAAACAGATACGTTTTGGAGATGGTGGGGGTGAAAATTTGTTCTGGGGTGGGTAAATGTATAAAAATTGTGAACAAAGTTTGAATTTTTATGCTAAAATAAGCTTATGGATAATCGCGTTATAAAGTTCGGAGAGGCAAAAGTGGCACGAGATTTGACGAAAGAGATTGATCAAGAGACAGATATGGCGATGGGGGCTGGCGCGGAAAATATGAGATTTGGCAATATTGGGGGCGTGGTGGTGCCAGAGCAGGCTGGACGAGGACGGGATTTGGCGCGACGCGTGGGCTGGCAGGTGGTTGATGGCGGTTTGCATGAAGTGGCGGATATTGAGACGGCTGGGGAATTGTCGCGTGATCAGACGGAAGTTGAAAACCCAGAATTGATCGTAGGGGAAGATACGGCGGTACAGAGAGCGGAATATTTGGCTGAAGACAGAGAGGATCTCCAGAGAGAATTAGGTGAGGGATTGAAATTTGAGGCGAAAGTTGCAGCTAGAAGTCAAGAGGCAGTAGCGAGGGCGGTAATGCCACAGGTGGAGAAGATGGTTAGTTCCAAGAGTTTTCGACCAAGTGATCTAGAGCGAGTGTATCGGCAGGGGGTGAATTCAATGCTGGTGGATGTGCTGGGGCGTAGCGTCGGGGAAAGAAATTGATGGAGACGACGGTATAGGGATGTTTTGGGTGTTTATTGTTATAGGGGTGGTAATCTTTGCAATAGGGATGGTGTGGGGCGCACATCTCAATAAAACACGGCGTGAGAAGAATTACGAGCGGGGGCTTAAAATGGTGCCGATGTTGATACATTTGCCACCATCAACAGATGATATTCAAGGAGGGGGTCGTGATGAGCGTGATGTGACAAATGAGGCTTTGAGCCAGGCGCAGGTGATGTATTCGATTATTTCGTCGACGTTAGTGAAAGGGTTTAAGGCAAAAGTGTATGGACAGCGACATATCTCTTTTGAGATTATTGCGACGGATGGCTTGATTAGATATTATGCGGTAGTACCCGCAGTAATTACTGAAACTGTGAAACAGGCAGTGATATCAGCGTATCCTTCGGCGAGGTTGGAGGAAATCGAGCAGGAGAGTATATTTGCGAAGGACGTGACGACGGACCAAGTCGCGGGCGGGGAGATGAAGTTAAAGAAAGATTTTGTCTATCCGATTAGTACTTATGAAGATACGCAGCGGGATGCAAGTCTCGCAATTTTGAACGCAATGTCAGTAACGAAGGAAGGAGAGGGGCTGGCACTACAAATGTTGTTTAGACCGACTGACGGGGGCTGGACAAATGATTCGGCGGAGCGAGTACAAAATATACGGGATGGTAAAGAAAATAAAAAAGCTGGCGCAAAAGTAGCAAATGGGATTGGGTCAGTGCTTAAAACTTTTATACAGGCATTTTATCGGTCACCAGATGATATAAATAAGACTGAAGAGAAGGCGCCGCTCTCAAATTTACAACAAGAGGAAATTGCGGCAATTGAAGCAAAGACGAAGTATCCAGGATTTGAGACTTTGGTACGAGTGGTGGCGAGCTCACAAGTAAAAGAACGGTCAGAGGCGATGTTATCAGGGGTGGTGGCGGCTTTTTCGCAGTTTGATTCGGCAAATTATAACGGGTTTCAATATGATGCTTTGAAAGATGCACGCAAGTTGACAGTGGATTTTATGTTTCGGATTTTTCCGCAAGGGACAAAAGAGAATATATTAAACAGTGTAGAGTTGGCGTCGATATTCCATTTGCCAGCGCAAAATGCTATTCCTACGTCGCAAGTACAGCGGCAGGCGACCAAACAGGTAGATGGTCCGGCGAAGTTGGTGACAGATGGGGTGCTATTGGGTGAGAATGTCTTTAGAGGGAATAAAAAGGAAATTCGATTGAGCGAGAAAGATCGGCGACGTCATACCTATGTAATCGGGGCGACAGGTATGGGTAAATCAGTACTTCTCACAAATATTGCATATCAAGATATGGTGGCAGGGCGGGGATTTGCCTTTATTGACCCGCACGGGGATGCGGCGGAGTTATTATTGTCGAAAGTGCCAGAGGATCGGATTGACGATGTGATTTATTTTGAGCCGGCAGATATTGAACACCCGATTGGGATGAATATGTTTGAGTTTCAGACGGAAGATCAGAAAGATTTCATTGTGCAAGAGGGGATTTCGATGCTCCAGAGTCTGTTTGACCCCAATAATCAGGGTTATTTCGGTCCGAGAGGGCAACATATGTTTCGAAATGCGGCATTATTATTGATGGCGGACCCAAATGGGGCGACGTTTATTGATATTCCACAATGTTTTACCGATCCGGAGTTCGTGAAGAGTAAGCTGAAGTACGTGAAAGATAAGGCAGTGTATGATTATTGGACGAAAGAATTCCCGGCGAGTCAGAAGTCGAATGATGCGGGTGAGGTGATTACGTGGTTTGCGTCGAAATGGGGGCCGTTCTTATCGAATACGATTATGCGAAATATTTTGGGACAGGCGAAGAGTGGCTTTAATATTCGTGAGATGATGGACCAGAAGAAGATTTTCCTAGTGAATTTGTCGAAGGGTAAATTAGGCGATATCAATGCGAATTTACTGGGTATGATCCTGGTGATGAAATTTCAGCAGGCGGCGATGAGCCGAGCGGATATCCCAGAGGATGAGCGAAAGGACTTCTGTCTGTTTGTGGATGAGTTTCAGAATTTTGCGACGGATAGCTTTGAGAGTATTTTGTCGGAGGCAAGGAAATATAGGTTGAATCTGTTGCTCGCAAATCAGTTTATGACGCAGCTCACAGATAAGATTCGAGAGGCGGTGCTGGGTAACTGTGGTACGATTCTCTGTGGTAGGGTAGGGGTGACGGATGCGGAACTGATGGAAAAGGCGTTTTCACCGGTGTTTAATGCGGAAGATTTGCATAAACAGGGGAATTATCAAGCGATAGCGACGGTGATGATGTTTGACCTCCCAAGTGCGCCATTCACGATGAGTTTGTTACCGCCGATGGGTGAGGCGAATCCAGAGCTGTTGGCAAGTATGAAAACGTATGTGGCGGCGAAATATGGGCGTGATCGGGCGGAAGTCGAGCAGGAGATTAAAGAGCGTTGGAATCGACCAAAGGCAATGTCGGAGAAGCCACCAGAGGTTGCGAGTGGTGGGGAAGCGGAGAGCTTTTTGGGGGCATGGAAGAAAAAACGAGAGGCAATGAGTGGTAGGAAGAGTGAGGAAGGTGCAAGGGTGGCAGAGGAAATTTCGGTAAGCTCAAAAGCGGAGCCGGAGGAGACGAAGACGGAGGCTGATGAAGTGATATTTAAGGTGCGCTAAACAAGCGGGGATAGGATTTGGCGTGACGGGGATGGTTTTGAATATGCAAGCGCAAGGACGTATTGCGGATTTGGAGGAGGACGATGACAAGGTCGCGGCTGACGAAGATGCGGTAAGTGAGGATGAGGCGTTTTTTGACGAAGGATTTACCGGTGAGGGGAGATAAGATTATTGGCAAGGATGATACGCCAGTAGTTTTGGTATTAAGTGATGAACTGGCGGACGGGTCAGTGAGAATATGGCTGGTTGGAGCAATAAGGGATAATGATTGGACGCCGAAGAAGCTGGAGGATGTTGAGGGGGTGATCGCTTTGAGAGATAGGGATAAGTGAAACAGGGTGTAGCGGTGCTCCTACTATGTTTGCGCAAAAGGCGAACGGTGAGTTATATGATTTATACCCGATGTTCGTGGCGCAGGGGGTTTGGAACTGATATTATTGGGGGTGAAATAGCCGCGATATGAGTGTATCGTGGCTATGGTTGTATGTAAATGCCATTTTGTGCTATGTTTTGAGCGGCAACAGCCTTTCTTTGACAAGCCAATCATACGGGTGGGGAGAAAGGAGGAATTGCGTATGGTGATATTAGTTAAGCTGCGCAGGCTAGAAATACAGCTTGAACCTAGCTTAAAACTAAAAATTTCTTTCGCTCGCAAACGCAAGCGAAAGAAAACCAACAACAGTTCCCATTCTAGCACTCAAACTTTAGGTCGTCAATGGTTGTTGCCGATTTAGATGAGTGAATGCTATTTATTTGTGAGAGATTGGGGGTTGAATTTTGGTAGGGAAGTATGATAAAATTCAAAGTCATTTAATTGGGGTGAGATCTTTTAGGCATCTTGTCATACTGCTTACGCTAAACGACTCTTAAGTAAGTATGGCGTAGCCAGCAGTCTTACTGGCACTGTAGATGGTGTGAACTACAACATCGCCGAAGCCCCACTTTACTTTGTGCGCAGCGGAGGCATGTATGATGGTAACCAATTTAAAAATCCTGGCAAAAGTGGTTTTCTGTGGACAAAAGGTCTCGCATCATGGAATAATTTCCCAATATATTTAGGCATAGATAGTACACTAGATTCAACTAGCGTTGGCAATAGTAGCCATCATTATTTCGGCATCTCCCTCCGCTGCCTAGCTAGTTAGAGTATAGGTAGTAGGAGGATAGAGATCCTAGATTTGGTTACAGCAGAGAGCATACGCTCTCTGCTGTAGATTGTGGGGAGTAGATGTGTGGTTGAAGTACTATACTCTAACATTTATGATCCAGTCGTGGAGGTGCCGATCTTTTGGAAATAGTGTGTATTGCTGTGTGGGTATGATGTGTTGCTATTGTAATACAATGTATTGACAAATTATATACATTGTATATAATAAGCATAAGTATTTTATTATAAAAATAAGCGTTATGTATTACATTAGATATACAATGTAATGCTATATGTGATATTTTGTATTGCATTTGTAATTATAATGTAATACAATAAAAATGAAGGAAATTGTAAAAATAAGGTAGGGTTATGGCAATAAAAGCGAAGACTACAAAGGCAAAAACTGCTACAAAAATAGAGGCGGAGTCGACCGAAAAGATCGCGGCATTGGAGAAGATGACGTCGATTAGTTTTCGGACACGGCAGTTGACTAAAAAGAAAGCCGAGAAGATTTTTAGTGATATGGGAATTAGCACAAGTGCGGCATTGAATATGTTTCTGACACAAGTAGTGCGAGATAAAGGTTTGCCGTTTACTCCGACGACGAGGAAGGATACGATGGGTGGGGTAAAAGATGACGCCGATACGGCAGGGTATGTTGCGCTTGAGGAGCTTTGGGAAGAGCTGTAAAGCAATTCATAGTTATATTCGGTTGGTATGGGGTGGGTATTTTGATTGGTTGACCCCCAGCGGATCTTGCGCTATAATATAGAGGTAACGATAAGTTGAGGTAAAGTTAATGTCTGCAAAACAAACAAGTGATGGGCACGAATATGACAGTTCACAAATTCAGGTTTTGGATGGTTTAGAACATGTGCGGGTACGACCGGGCATGTATATTGGATCGACGGGTTTTGATGGGTTGCATCACTTATTGAAGGAAATTGCGGATAACGCGATTGACGAGGCAATTGCGGGTTTTTGTACGCGAATTGAGATTGTGTTATTGGCTGATGGGGGTGTGAAAGTAGTTGATAATGGACGTGGTATTCCAGTAGACATACATCCGAAGACGAAGAAATCAACGCTTGAAACAGTGCTCACGGTGCTGAATGCGGGTGGTAAATTCGGCGGCGGTGGCTATAAGGTAAGCTCTGGCTTGCATGGTGTAGGATCGAGCGTGGTGAACGCTTTGTCGACGAAGATGATAGCAGAAGTGCGTAAGGATGGAAAAGTGCATCATGTGGAGTTTGAAAATGGTGGAAAGACCGTCGGGAAGGGATTGGAGGTCATTGGCGAAACGAACGATACAGGTACGACGATTATCTTCTATCCGGATGCAGCGATTTTTAAGGAGACGACGACTTTTGATTATGAATGGGTGTCGAACTACGCGAGGCACCAAGCGTATTTGACGAAGGGGGTTTTGATTTCGGTTAAGGATGAGCGGACGGGTGCGCGCGAGGCGTTTTACTTTGAAGGGGGAATTCGGAGTTATGTGCGACGACTCAATGAGGGGAAAGAGGTGCTTTCGGATGAAATCTTTTATGTCGAACGAGAGATTGAGGATGCAGGGGTAGAAGTTGCACTGCAATATAATGATGGTTTTGCGGAGACGATTAAGCCATTTGCAAACAACGTATTGACGCCTGATGGTGGTAAGCACGTAGAGGGATTTCGGAGTGCAATGACGCGGGTAGTGAATGACTATGCGCGTAAAAATGGTATTTTGAAAGAAAAAGAATCGAATCTGACTGGGGATGATATTAAGGAAGGCTTGACGGCAGTGATTTTGGTAAAATTGCCGGATCCGCAGTTTGAGGGGCAGACGAAGAATAAATTAGGAAATCCGGAAGTACGAGGCTATGTCGATAAGGTGATGAGCGAGTATTTTTCGTATTATCTTGAGGAGAATCCGGCGGTTGCGAAGAAAATTATTACGAAAGCGACTTTGGCGGCGCGGGCACGAAAAGCGGCGCGTGCGGCGCGAGATAGCGTGATCCGCAAGGGGGCGTTTGAAGGATTGAATTTGCCGAGTAAGTTGGCGGATTGTAGCTCTAGAGATCGGGAAGATTGCGAATTGTTTATCGTAGAGGGTAACTCGGCGGCGGGTTCGGCGAAGGAAGGACGCAATCCGAAGATTCAGGCGATTTTGCCTCTGCGTGGTAAAGTGTTGAATACGGAGCGTGCGAGACTGGATAAGATGTTGGCGAACCAAGAGCTAGTGAGCTTGATTAAAGGTCTGGGGGTGGGGATTGGCGATCAATTTGATTTGAACGGCTTACGATACGATAAAATCATTTTTATGACGGATGCTGACGTCGATGGTTTGCATATCGCGACGCTACTGATGACATTTTTCTTCCGCTACATGCCGGAAGTGATTAAGGCAGGGCATGTATATCTGGCGAAGCCGCCATTGTTTGGCTTGATTAAAGGGACTGGGTCGGCACGCAAGATTGATTATATGTATGATGAGGTGGCACTCGAGAATAAGTTAACCCAGAAGATCGAGGAACGACGTGCGGCGGGGACGAAGGTGGATCCAGAACAGGAGAGGTTTAAGCAGGCGGGATACACGGCACAGCAGCGATTCAAAGGTTTGGGTGAGATGGATGCCAAGCAGCTTTGGGAGACGACGATGGATCCGGAAAATCGGATTTTGGTGCAGGTACACATTGATGATGCGGAAAAAGCGGACGCCGTGTTTACGAAGTTGATGGGAGATCAAGTGGAGCTTAGGAAGAACTTCATTCAGGCAGGTGCAGAAAAAATTAATCTGGATGACTTGGATTTTTAAGGAAAGGAGAAGAAGATGGCGAAAGATGATGAAGTGAAAAATATGCAACCACAAGATGCTCCAGAAGAAGTTGAAAAAGATGTGAGTGTGGATGGTGAAGTGATCGAAGCGCAGGTCGTGGACGGAATTGAGAAGCGTGGTGTCGAGAATACGATGGAAGAATATTTCTTGAAGTATTCGATGTCGGTGATTATTGATCGTGCGCTTCCGGACGTGCGTGATGGTTTGAAGCCGGTAAACAGACGTATATTATATGCGATGAATAAGAATGGCTGGAAAGCTCCGCATGCGACGGTGAAATCGGCGAGAATTGTCGGTGAAGTGATGGGTAAGTATCATCCACATGGTGACTCTTCGATTTACATGGCGATGGTGAATCTCGCGCAGTCGTGGAAGATGCGTTACACCTTGATTGAGGGGCAGGGAAACTTCGGTTCGATGGATGGTGATGAACCGGCGGCCTCAAGGTATACTGAGGCGCGTATGGATAAAATTGGCGCGGAACTTTTGACGGATATTGATAAGGAGACGGTGGATTTACGAGATAATTTTGACGGTACAGAGAAAGAGCCAGAGGTTTTGCCAGCGGCGTTGCCAAATATTCTTTTGAATGGGCAGATGGGCATCGCAGTGGGTATGGCGACGAATATTCCGCCGCATAATCTAGGTGAAGTAGTGGATGCGACGGTGGCTTTGATTGACGACCCAGAGATTAGCTTGGATGGACTAATGCAGTACGTCAAGGGTCCGGATTTCCCGACGGCGGCAGAAGTGTATGGTGGCACGCCGATGAAGCAGGCTTATGCGACGGGTAAGGGTAGTGTAGTTATCAGAGCGGTGGCAAATATTGAAGAGCGGAAGAATGGTCGCTATCAGATCGTGGTTACGGAAGTGCCTTACGGTATGAGTAAGGAAGGTTTTATTGAAAAAGTGCGAGAATTAGTTTTGGCGAAGAAGCTGGACCATATTGCGGATGCACGCGATGAGAGTGCGCGTGGCAAGATTCGGGTGGTAGTGGAGCTGAAGAAGGATGCTTTTCCGAAGAAGATTTTGAATCAGTTGTATCGCATGACTGGGTTGCAAACGACTTTTCATTATAATATGCTGGCGTTGATTGATGGTCGTCAGCCACGAATTTTGGGATTGAAAGAGATTCTATCGGAGTTTATTAAACATCGTCAAAAGGTAATTCGCCGGAGGACGGAGTATGATCTGCGGAAAGCGAAAGAGCGTGCGCATATTCTCGAGGGGTTAAAGATAGCGTTGGATAATATCGATGAAGTTATCAAGACGATTCGAGAGAGTTATGATGATGCTGATAAGCGTTTGATGGAGCGGTTTGGATTGTCGGAAATCCAGGCGGCGGCAATTCTTGCGATGCAACTGCGACGGTTGCAAGGACTTGAGCGTGACAAGATTGAAGATGAGTTGAAAGCGTTGCTGGCGCAGATTGCGGAGTATGAAAAGATTTTGGCAAGTGAGAGTGAGATTCTGCGAGTTGTAAAGGAAGAGCTCTTGGCACTAAAGGAGAAGTATGGTGATGAGCGTCGGAGCAAGATCTTTAATCATGAAGTGGGTAAATTTTCGGAGGAAGAATTAATCCCGGATGAAGAGAGTGTGATTTTGATGACATCGGAGGGGTATATGAAGCGGGTGTCACAAAGCGATTTCAAGAAGCAGAACAGGGGTGGAAAAGGTCGTAAGGGGATGACGACGAAAGATGAGGATGTGATTGCGGAGATTATTACAGCGAATTCGCATGATTATCTGCTATTCTTTACGAATCAGGGGCGTATTTTCCGAATGAAGGCTTATGAGGTGCCACAGGCGTCGCTCACGGCAAAGGGAACGGCGGCGGTTAATTTGTTGAGTATGCATCCAGATGAAAAAGTGACAGCAATTGTCAAACAGGGGGGTGATCCGAGCGGTTATCTATTCATGACGACGAAGAAAGGAACGATTAAGAAGACAGCGGTCAAAGAATTCTTGAATTTGCGGTCTAATGGTATGATTGCGATTAAACTTGATGTTGGTGATGAACTGAAATGGGTGCAAGAGACAACAGGCGATAATGATGTGGTGATTTCTACTTCAGCGGGTCAGGCGATGCGGTTTAACGAAAAAGATGTGCGCGCGATGGGTAGGAGTGCGAAAGGTGTGAAGGGGATTAGATTGCGCCCGAAAGATGAGATTGTGGGTATGGATATCGTGCGTGACGAAGGGCAGAGGTTGCTCGTAGTGTCAGCAAATGGCTATGGTAAAGCGACAGAAGCAAAGAATTTCCCAGTGCATAAGAGAGGTGGAGTAGGGATCAAAGTTGCTAGTGTGACGGCAAAAACTGGACCGATCGTAGCGGTGCATACGCTAGATCCGGCAGCGAAAGAGTTGATTATGATGTCGACGAAGGGAATTGCGATCCGGATTGCGATGGCAGATATTCCGACGTTGGGTCGAGTGGCGCAAGGGGTGAGGATTATGCGCATGAATGATGGTGATACAGTGGCAAGTCTAGGAGTTGTACTGCCGGAAGATGACAGTGAATAGGGGCTGATTTTCGCGAAAAAAGTGGGGTTTGAGACTTTTTTCGCGAAATAACGCACTAGTGCTTGTTAATTTTTAACGATTTTTGATATAGTGGCGGCATTATTAAATTAATGCGAGGAAAAATCGTGAAAAAAGTAACAAATATAGTAATGTCGGCGTTGGCGTTGACGGCGGGCTGTGCGGGGATGCTGACAGCGAATGTTTTGGCTGATAATGGTATGCAGAGAGATGTGCTACGCATGGAGTCAAATGAATATGGTGGCTGGATGTCTATCATGCAAGTGGAGCCGGGTAAAAATCAATTGGTTTTTATGCCGGGTGATGGTGATGGAACTTGGGGGACGATGAGAGTTGTTATTGCGCAGGAAGATTATGAAGCGGGAGCGACGGAGGCGGAAGCTGACACAGAACTAGAAAAACTGGGGACGGATGAAGGTTCGCGGTTTGTAGTTTTGTATGATGAAGATATGCGTAATCGGGCATTTATCCCATTGTGGTCGCCGGTTTTGAAAGATAATGGTTTACTTAAAAATAAAACTGATCGGTTGTACTATGCGGTGCAACATGGGCATCAGGTATCTGATGTGGGCGGGGAAGTTTCTTGGGAAGATGTCTGGTGGGAGAGAGGGAAGATTGATTATCGGGGGTGTGTACATTCATCGGTCTATAGTCAAGGCACTACATTGTGCAATCAAAAGTTTGACGATAGTGGTACGAAGGTGACTTATGTCGCTTCAGATAATAAGACGGGGGCAGAAAAAGTCGTTCCAGTGGGAGAAAAGGTCATTACATGGGAAGAGGAATGGCGACAGATTCGTGAGAAGAGGTTGGATAGTTTGCAGTCAAAACTCGAAATCTTGCAGTGGAACGTAGATAATTTTGAGAAAATTATTACTGAAGCAGAGACGGACCTCGAGAAGCTTGAGGTAACTTTGAATGGAGATCAGGATGTGGATTTGGCATTGCGTGTGCAGGATCTACAGATGATTCTAAAGAAATTACAGGAGCTGATGGCGGAATATGATATTGACGGGATAAAAGAGGAGCTGGAGGCGTTGAAGGCGGAGCTTGTGAAGTTAAGTGAGAGATGCGTCACTTTGGAAGGAGAAAAACAGATGGCTGTAGATGAGAATGAAGTACTGAAGACGGAAGTAGCTACACTAAAAGAGAAATTGGCGCAGGCTGAAGCAAAGGTGACGAATGATGATGGTGACCGAGTGAGTACGAACGGTGATATTAGTGTCCCAGAAAGGGTGGCTCAAGGAGTGGCCGTGAGTGGCGATGTTTCTGCAGCGGTAGTAGGCGATCAGGACACGAAGGATCGTGAAGCCACACAAGACGATGTACGACACGATGAACAGGGTAGACAGGATGAGAAAAATGAGGACGTCGAAGTGAACGTGCCATCACTAGGGGAGGTGGAGAACAAAGTGAATCTTTGGTGGATTTTATTGCCGATTGTGGTATTTGTGGGGACGGTTGGCTTGGCGATAAGGCATTTTAGACGAAAATAGATTTGTGCAAAGTATTTATGCTATAATATAGATATGTTAAGTTCATATACAATACTGGCTTTTGTGTTGGGATTCTTGGTGGCACAGACTTGGAAAGCGGTGAGTGATCTGGCGAGGAACGGGAAGAAAGGCGACGCGGCGCAGGTTAAGGATTTCTTTTCGGCGGTTGGGTATTTTGCTAGGTCGGGTGGGATGCCTTCGGGTCATATGGCGAGTTTTACGGCGGCAGTTGTATATCTAGGATGTGTATATGGATTTGGGTCGGGATTGTTTATGCTGGGGGCTTGTGTGTGGACTATTGTATTATATGACGCAATACACGTGCGATATGCAGTGGGAGAGCAGGGGAAGGCACTAAATGAGATATTGAAAAAAGCAGGGAAGAAGGCGTTGCCGGTAGTAGAAGGGCATACTTTGGCGCAGGCGGCAGTGGGAGCGATTATAGGAGTAGTTGTAGGCGCAGGGCTGTTTTTGATCGTAAAAGGTGGCTTTTAGGCTGTTTATTTAACAAAAAGTGGCAAAAAAGTGAAAAATCTCCGAAAAAACTATTGACTTTTCTCGAAAAGTGCGCTAATATGGTAATTAGTCTAAGAACTGCGAGAAGTCTTAGAGAAATGTTAACAATTTAGTTGTGCAATTATTGGTTTGTAGATGTGTCGTTGAAGAAATTTGGCGTTTTTCTACATTCCATATCATCGTCAGTTATTTATGAACTTTGGTTCGAATTTTTCGTAAGTGAATAAGATTTATCTGAAAACTTACTTTAATGGAGAGTTTGATCCTGGCTCAGGATGAATGCTGGCGGCGTGCCTAATACATGCAAGTCGAGCGGTAACAGGGCTTCACCGTGTTCTTGAGACTTCGGGCTGTTTTTATAGCGGAAGTTCTTTTCAAGGACGCAGTGAAGTTGCTGACGAGCGGCGGACGGCTGAGTAACGCGTGGGAACGTACCCCAAACTGAGGGATAACTACTCGAAAGAGTGGCTAATACCGCATGTGATCTTCGGATTAAAGGATTTATCCGGTTTGGGAATGGCCTGCGTACGATTAGATAGTTGGTGAGGTAAAGGCTCACCAAGTCGACGATCGTTAGATGGTTTGAGAGGATGATCATCCAGACTGGGACTGAGACACGGCCCAGACTCCTACGGGAGGCAGCAGTAGGGAATCTTTCACAATGGGCGAAAGCCTGATGGAGCAACGCCGCGTGCAGGATGAAGGCCTTCGGGTTGTAAACTGCTTTTATAAGCGAGAAATATGATGGTAACTTATGAATAAGGATCGGCTAACTACGTGCCAGCAGCCGCGGTCATACGTAGGATCCGAGCATTATCCGGAGTGACTGGGTGTAAAGAGTTGCGTAGGTGGCATAATAAGTAGCTAGTGAAATCTGGTGGCTCAACCATTCAGACTATTAGCTAAACTGTTAAGCTCGAGACCGTTAGGGGTAACTGGAATTTCTAGTGTAGGAGTGAAATCCGTAGATATTAGAAGGAACACCGATAGCGTAGGCAGGTTACTGGGACGGTTCTGACACTAAGGCACGAAAGCGTAGGGAGCAAACGGGATTAGATACCCCGGTAGTCTACGCCGTAAACGATGGATACTAGCAGTTTTGGGTATCGACCCCCAGAGTTGCGAAGCTAACGCGTTAAGTATCCCACCTGTGTAGTACGATCGCAAGATTAAAACATAAAGGAATTGACGGGGACCCGCACAAGCGGTGGAGCGTGATCTTTAATTCGATGGTAAACGATAAACCTTACCAAGGCTTGACATCCGAGGAAGGCTCTCGAAAGAGAACTGTGCCTTCGGGAACCTCGAGACAGGTGATGCATGGCCGTCGTCAGCTCGTGTCGTGAGATGTTTGGTTAAGTCCATCAACGAGCGCAACCCTTGCAACCAGTTGGATTTTTCTGGTAGGACTGCCCCGGTAACGGGGAGGAAGGAGGGGATGATGTCAGGTCAGTATTTCCCTTACGCCTTGGGCTAGAATCGCGCTACAATGGCCGGTACAATGCGAAGCGAAGCAGTGATGTGAAGCAAATCGCACCAAAGCCGGTCCCAGTTCGGATAAGAGGCTGAAACTCGCCTCTTTGAAGTCGGAATCGCTAGTAATCGCAGATCAGCATGTTGCGGTGAATACGTTCCCGGGTCTTGTACACACCGCCCGTCAAACCATGAGAGTCACCAACACCCGAAGTCCGCTTTGGCGGCCTAAGGTGGGGGAGATGATTGGGGTTAAGTCGTAACAAGGCATCGGTACGAGAACGTGTCGATGGATTACCTCCTTTCTTGAGAAGGATTTGATGCGCAGTATATAGCAATATATATTGTAGCTAGGTCGGTCGTGAGTTGTACTGTTACCGTGAGGTGACGCAAGCTTGAAGTACAACATACCTGTTCGCAGGGCGCGACATAACAAGCTTTGACTTTCGATGAATTGCACAACCAAGTTGTTAACCAGAATGCACCCGTGAGGGTGTTTTTTGTACTCAAGGTTGTATTTAGTCTTATGGGGGTGTAAACTTTAGATAAGGGGGAGGTCTTTGAGAATTTAGTAGTAATCGGCTGATTTGAAGATGGAGGTGGATATATGGCAAATTGTGAGGCGTTTTTTAAGGAAGAGGAAATTGAAGATGTCTTGGCGATAATCACGTATTTGTATATTCAAAATGGCGGTAAGATGCCGACTGATAGGCAGATTAAGAAATGTAAGGAAGTGAATGGTAGTAGATACGCTTTAATGAGACGTTTTATCCCAAATCGTGTAAGTGAAAGAGTGGTACGGGGGCGAGCGTTGGAAGCTGGGTATGAGTTCGCATCACCTGAAGATAAGCATCTTAAGGGGCTCAGAAATGTTTTGGAGAAGCGGACGGTGATGCTTGAAGAGGAGACTTTTACCAGTGAAGGTAATAAGGCTACTATCAAAGTAGATTCCGAAAGAAAATGTGGAAGAAGGCCTGGAAGGTATGGTGCAAGTCCGGTGGAGGTTTTGAGTGATTTCAAGGATTTAATGCGGAGACTGGGGCATGAGCCGACTGTGAAAGACATGAAGGATAAAAACAACGGAGCGAAGTATTCTTATGAGACTTACTCTCGCCTGGTTGGAGATAGAAAGAAGAGAAAAGCGATTTGGGAAGAAATGCAGGAACAGTTAAAAGTGTCACAGAGCTAGTAATTTGGCCGATTACTATTGAATAAAGCCTCTGCTTTTTGCAGAGGCTTTGATATTTTTAGGAGTTGTATAAAGAGGTATAATATAAGTATGCAATCTGTGGTAAAAACGGAAGATAGACGTAATCTAATTGATAAGTATAAGGGGAGGACGGTGGGGGAGATTTTTGCGGATTTGGCGGAGAAGCGGAATGATTTAGAGATTGCGATTGAGAATGTGGAGCATGATTTTAATATTGGAACGATCGTGCGGAGTGCGAACAGTTTTAATGTAGCGAAGGTGCATATTATTGGGCGGCGGAAATATAATCGACGGGGTGCGATGTGCACGGAGAAGTATCTCGAGGTGGTTTTTTGGCCGAGTGTGGCGGAGTTTATTGATGACCAGAGGAAGCGAAGGCGAGAAGTGGTGGCGATCGAAAATCAAGTTGGGCGGGCGCAACCTTTAGGTAGGAAGAAATTTGTAGAGGGGGTAACGTTGGTTTTTGGGAGCGAAGGAAACGGGTTATCGGAGGAGATGTTGACAGGGGTGGACGATGTGCGAGAGATTGAGAGTTTTGGGTCGACGAGGTCGGTGAATGTGGGCGTGGCGGCAGGAATTGCGATGTATGAATGGGTGCGACAATGTGTGCTAGCGAATGGGGGCGCTAGGGAAGAGTGAGCTTGAGTTTGCGCGAGGTGAATATCCGATTCCCCTATTTGAAGGTACTGTTTTTGGTGGGCGTAGGTATAGGAGTTGTGGTGGGGGTAACCGGACTTTTGCGTTGGCGAGGTAGTGGTGAGAAAGTGGAAGTTACTGAAACGATGGAGCCAGAGGTAGCAGAGCAGGAAGAGAAGGGGGTGAAAAATGAGCCAAAAGAGGAATCGACAGAAGAAGAGGAGGTAGTTCAAGAAGACGATGTACAGAAAGAGGCGGAAGCGGCTTCAGTGAAACGGGATTTGATGGGAAAGAAGCTGATTGTGTTGAGTTTTGATGATGGTCCGTCGCGGACGACAACTACGAGGCTTCTAGGGATTTTGCAGGAGAAGAATGTGGTGGCGAATTTTTTTGTCGTAGGAAAGATGGTGGAGGCGGCTCCAGAGTTGTTGACACAGGAAGTGGCGCAGGGGCATGAAGTTGGAAGCCATACTGTAACGCATGCGAATTTGGCGAAAGCGACGCCCGAGAATATGGCGTGGGAAGAGAATCGGATGAAAGAAATATTTCGGGAGACGGTAGGAAAGGAGTTTGGCTTACTTCGACCGCCGTATGGTGCAGTAAATGATCAAGTGCGACGGAGTATGGGGCAGCCGATGGTGCTGTGGTCAATAGATCCAGAGGATTGGAAGGTGAAAAACACGGCGGAAGTGATCCGGCGAGTGCGGGCGGCTGCTTTTGATGGTGCGATAATATTGCTTCATGATGTCTATGCAACGACGGTGGATGCGGTGCCACAGATTATTGACGATTTGCGGGCAGATGGGTATGAGTTTGTTACGGTTTCGGAATTGGCGAGTCTACGTGGTGTGAAGATGGAAAAGGGATGGACTTATGGGAGTTTTCGACCGTAGATGCTTGATTTTTGTGGTGAGTTAGGGTAGAATGGGGATATTGGGGATATAGCTCAGCTGGTTAGAGCGCTAAACTGATAATTTAGAGGTCTGTGGTTCAAGTCCACATATCCCCACCAAATTTCGGGCTAGGATGGGCTATTTTGGAAGTTCTTGCGTCGCTTGCTCGTCTTTAGACGCGCTTTGCTAGCAAGAATCCAAAATATCTCCATCCTAGTACCGAAATTCTAGCATCAGCAATTGGGGTAATAGCTCAGCTGATTAGAGCGCTGCCTTTGCAAGGCAGAGGTCCAGGGTTTGAATCCCTGTTACTCCACCATGTATTGTATTTAGTACAAAAAAGGTCGTGAGGCCTTTTTTGTTTTGGGCAAATAGAGGTTTTGTTTTCCTCCTCCTACTACCTATACTCTAACTAGCTAGGCAGCGGAGGGGGAAGGCACTATAACGACCGTAGTAACTGGAACCAACACTAATCGATGTACGATCGAAACTTATCCTATAAGCATCCTCCATACTTGCACCTGCAAATGAAGTGCGCAGATAGCCATCTTGCCCAATTCTATATATGCTCTGATTATAATACCCACCTCCTCCAGCATAACTATAGTATGCGGTAGCCCCGCTGCGCACAAATTCCCGCTCCCTTGCTCCCGCGCTTTGATCAGTGCACCTCTGTTAAATTTGGCTAAAATAGCATATTTTTTGAAGAAAAATAATTTTTGTGCGCAGTGGGGATGTCGGTATATTTAATAGTAAATTAAGGTTTTCCGGGTATAGTGGATACTTATGGTCATCACGGTCCGGCGCTAATGCTGATTACTCTTATGCACTGGGTCTCTATAGCAATAATGTCAATCCATTAAATACTGACGGCAGTCGTTACTACGCTTATCCCCTCCGCTGCCCAGCTAGTTAGAGTATAGGTAGTAGCGTATGGACATGTTAGGATTTAGTGCTTGTGTTTTGGATTTTTGTAGTATAATAGGATTGTCTACTTTAATTCATGACCAGTTTTTGGTAGTATGCGTTTTTATGCCTGTTTGTCTTTTGTTATTCACCAGACTTAAGCGGCACCGCATAAGTAAACTGGTGATTTGATATAAATCAAACAGGTTATGAATGGAGTAGACACCTTGCGGTGTCGCTTTTTGTATTAGCACTTTAGCTTGCCACGACTATATAAATGACCTAGTAGTAAGAATGGCAACAAGAGGCTAGAAAAGCGACCCGCAGGTGTCAGATAAACACAAGTAGGAGTTTAGACAACAAAAGCCTAGAAGCGAGCTTGTTCTAGTACTGAGACTAGCTAGACCTAGCAAATGTAGCCCAGTACTAGAACATGGCAGGCTTTTTGTTGCCTAAACCAAGCAATCAATCAACCATAAAACTCTTGGAGGACAAAGCATGAGAATACAAAAGGTAAATCTAAGTTGGTATGGCCTAGTAGCTAGCACGGGCTGCTTGTTCCTGTTAGCCTTTCTCATGCTTTGTCCTCTGCTGCCAGAAGGAGCGAGTGCGGAAGGTGAGCCTAGCTTGGGCGATGATCCATATGGTACTACTAGTACTACGCCTTCTATCTCAATGGCATTGACTTCTAGAACGGAGCTAGACGTAACGCCGACTACTAATGGTACTTTCCAGACTGGTACAGCACAGCTTAAGGTAGCAGTAACTGTTCCCGATAATTATACTTCTGGCTATAAGGTCTATATGAACGCAGTTGATGGCAATACGCTCAAAGGCACTAGTGGTAATAGCTCTACTATTAAACCTATATCCGCTAATACTAATAAGAACAACTTTCCTAACAATACTTGGGGATACAGCTTAAACAAACCTGGCTCCGCCACCACCACTTTCCAACCCGTACCGACAGCTAGTACTATCATTGATGATACTGATGATCTCACTAATACTTATGACCTCACTTTTGCCACTAAAGTCAACATGGACATCCCCTCCGATCAATATTCCAATTCCGTTATCGTGTCGGTGGTGGCAGAGCCAGAACTCCTAACCGGTCTGATGCTCATAGACAATATGCAAGAAATGACCAGTCAAGTGTGTTCCGAAAGTAAGGAGGGAGCAACTAAACAGCTGGTTGATACAAGAGATGGACAGAAATATTGGGTAGCCAAACTTAGAGACGGTAACTGTTGGATGACACAAAACTTAGCGTTAGACATTACTACGGAAGGGCTGAAGGCGAGTGATACGGATATTGCTAGAGACTGGACAGCTAGCCAAAGTGCCGATCCGAGTGTAACGACAGTATATCCACCGAAGGCCACTGAGTATACTGTACCAACTAGTGGTGATACATCGCAGACTAACACGCTTTCTTGGAACTTGAGTGGGCAAGGAAAGAATCAATGGGTACTAGGCACACCACTCAAAATGGGAGACAGGTGTGGGGTAGAGGTAATAGATATTAATGTTTGTACCAAAGTCGGTCTTGTAAAAATTGACGATAGTTGGTCGCCAACTTTTGAAGCGAAAGAAGGTGTATTCAATGCTCCTAATACTAATTATACCGGTCAAACTACTTATATAACTCTTGATTATGACAAGAAACAATATGACCCACACTATTTAATTGGCAACTACTATACATGGAACGCTGCGACGGCGGGGACGGGAGGTAGAATAACGAGTAGCGATGCAGCAGGAAGTATCTGTCCTAAAGGCTGGCAATTGCCTAGTGCTGGCGATAATGCTCCTAATCCAAGCACGACTCAAAAGACTTTTGCTAGGTTGCTAACTAAATATTTAAATATAAGCGCTACATATCCTATGAGTTTTGAATCATCAACAGGAAATTATAATATCACAACAAAACCACTTTACTTTATGTGTGGCGGGTTTATTAGTCCAAAGACTGGGTCGTCTGGTTTGGGGTATGTTGGTTACTATCGGTCATCTCGTGCAAAAAACGAGTATAATTATGCCGAATACATGGGTTTATCCGCCGATAGCGTCTCCGTGTCTCACAATTATGGTTCACGTGACTTTGGTTATTTTGTCCGTTGCGTTGCTCGCTAGATATTTCTACTACCTATACTCTAACTAGCTAGGCAGCGGAGGGGGTAGCCAGCAAAAGTATATATGTCGGGGCCACTACCAGCTGCAGAAGGATTAACCACAGTAGTAATAGATAACGTATAAGAACTATAGTCATAATCATATGCATATGAAGAACGGCTAAACCCTCGTGAACCCAAGTGCAATAGCTTACTACCAGCTATGAAAATATCTCCGCTGCGCACAAGATTTGTTTACTAATTGGAGACTTACTGCTATAATGGGGGTATCTGCGGGTGTCGTATAACGGCTATTATGTATCCTTCCCAAGGATGAGACGAGAGTTCGACTCTCTCCACCCGCACCAGAAAAGACTTTAGTCTCGTTTGAGACAATGATTAGTGATTGACTGCCCTGAATTTCGGCGGTTTTTTGTTGAATTTGTGCGGATTTGTAGGGAAAGTAACTAAAAAAGCAAGAATCACCCGTGATGGGCGATTCTTATAAGAATAGGTCATTTTTAACTTTGAGCAACCTCGCAGGTTTTTGTTCAAAGTTATTTTTATTCTATATCATGAAATGCATAAAGTCAATGGGGATTTTCCACAGGATGCGAAAAAGTATAGGGAGGTTTGTTCGGTGTAATGTTCGGTATGAAAAATATAGCCATAAAATGAGTTTTATGATAAAACAAGAGCGAAATTATGGGTAAAATAACAGAGGTGATGCCAAATTATGACATATTTTTAGCAAAAACATATTGACAAAACTAAAGCAGTATGCTACAATGGTAGTAACATCCAAATAGTTGTGGTGCGTAGATGGACTGCAACTAGCAAAAAGGGTGGCTTATAGTAGTTAATTGGTGGGCAGAAAAGGAGTTCTAATGGCAGGAACGAAAGCAGGTGGCTTGAAAGCTGCGCAGACCAATCGTGAGAAATATGGTAAAGAGTTTTATTCTCAAATCGGTCGTAAGGGTGGTCAGAATGGTCACACTGGTGGCTTCGCGGCAAACCCAGCCCTAGCACGCATTGCCGGTGCGAAGGGTGGACGAATTTCTCGTCGTGGTCCAGCGAAAAAAGCTGCATAAATTTACGAAATTATTGAATACAAAATAGCTAGTCGTGAGTAATGACTGGCTATTTTGCTTGTGTTGGGCAAAAAATTACATCTGGTATAGAATAGAGCTATGACGGAGGTAAATGAAAATTATGGCGATTTTGTTCAGCGATTAAAAAAAGATTATTCGGAGTATAGCTTCAGAGAAGGGGAGAGATTTGCCTTTCGAGCGCCACGTACAATTATTTATGAGGATTGCGATGGGCAGGATGAGAACGGATGTAGGCTACAATTATTACATGAACTTGGGCATGCGATATTGGGGCATAGGGAGTTTTGGGCGGATGTGGAGCGGATAAAGATTGAGCGGGCGGCTTGGGAAAAGGCGCGGGAATTGGCTGAACAATATAATATATATTATGATGAAGAATTTGTAGAAGAGAAATTAGATTCGTATCGGGATTGGCTTCATAGAAGATCGCAGTGTCCGAGATGTAAAGCGACAAGGTTTCAAACGCGAGGTGGCGATTATCATTGCCCGAATTGTGAGATGTAGGGGTGTTTCGCTTTTTAACCGGATGTGGTATATTTGAAGAAAATACGGAATTGACTATGAATCGAGATGACGTAACGCAAATGAAGAAACACCGTTTACCAATAGGTACTGTGTTGTCGTGTGGTGTAGTGGCGTTGGTGACGGTGGCGATAGCGTCGATGTTGGGCTTGCAGACACGGGCGGCAGCGGCGAGTTTGCCGGAGGCGAATTTTGGGTTAGAAGATGATACGAGTAAATATGTCTATTTGTCGGATTTGGAATTAGATACAACGCACAGGTCGCAGGCGGGTTGGGGGTCGATATTGTTTGATCAGGTAAATGGTGGCGGAAAGATCGCAGAGCGTTATGAAGGTAATGTGGTGACATTTGACAAAGGTATTTGGGCGCATGCGAGCTCAAATGTATATTATAATCTTGAGGAGGCGGGGGTTGAAGGGGAATATGATTATTTGACGGCTTATGCGGGGTTGAATACGACGGCGGCATCGAGTAGTAATGGTGTGGTGTTTTTTGTTTATGGTTCGCGAGATGGAACTAATTGGGATGTACTTTATAACGAAGCTAGGAAGGTGACCTTGCCAGGTCAGAATGCGGATTATATAAGAATAAATATTAAACCATATAAATATTTGCGTTTGCAGGCATATGATAATGGTAGCAACGGGAATGATCATGCAGTTTGGGGCGATGCGCGACTAGTAAAAGAGGGATATAACGCTTCGGTAGTGCCGGCGGCGAATGAGTTTGATAATTATTTCAAACAGATGGGAGTGGTTGATCCTGCAACGAATGCTGAATATGAATTGGCATTGCTCAGGCGGAGTTTGATTAAAAAGGTGGGACAATATACCTTGACGCAGTTCGTGCGAGAGAGTGAGGTAAATCGACAGACTCTGGAGTGGCTGTATAATAATTTGGATATTTTGAGATGGTATATAACGGGCGGAGCACCAGTTGGAAATAATTATCGGCAGTCGCTAAATGTGTTGGCGAGTTTGTATGGGGCGCATAAGGATGACTTGGCGAATGATGATGTGGGCGAAAGCGGCTTGCGACTAGGTGATTTGGTGGCAAAAATGATGATTTCGGAGTCTTTGGTGTATTCGAGTGCGGTGGTCTCATGGGTGGGCGGGAATCAACAATCGGATGCGGTGAAACGCTACGAAGTATTTAAGATGTTGTACGATGAGGGGCGTCTACATAATAAGAGTATATTTGAATCGCTAGAGATAGAAGAAATGCGCTGGGTCCTAGATACGATGACGACGGATGCCGAAGTGGATTGGTTGAACTATTATTCAAGGAAGAAGGGAAGTAGTAATCCATATAGTTATATTCGATACACGTTTGGTTATGCATATGGGAAGCCAGAGTATTATAGCGAAGAGAATCGTGCGACTTGGGATGAGAAATACGATTTGGCGGAGTATGGCGTGGAATATGGTGTGGCTGGGAAACCAAAATTATGGATTGTGTTTGAGGAAGGGTCAGTGTGCGGTGGACTTTCGAAAACGGGTACAAATATTTGGAATACGTGGGGTTATCCGGCATCGGTAATTGGTCAGCCGGGCCATGCAGCGTATTTGGCATATTCACAAGATGCGCAAGGGAGAGGGAAATGGTCAATTGGAAATAATATTTCAGGCTGGACGCGATCGGAAAAGAGTGAGCGATTGCCGCTAGGTTGGGGCTCAAATAATTGGGATAGTTATTATCAGGTGAGCTATGTGCCGTATGCGCAGGAAGCGATTGATGATATGGGGAATTTGGTCAAAGCAGAGGAGACATTGCTACTTGCGGATGTGTATAATGGAGATAAGGAAAAGACAGAAGCGATTTATCGGAAAGCATTAGGATACCAGAATATAAATATGGATGTCTGGTATGACTTGATTCAGTTATATAATAGTGATGCGGATAAGACGGAAGCGGATTATGTGCGATTGGCGGAGGAGATTGCGGATGCTTTGACTTATTATCCTTTACCGATGTGGGATTTGATGAACTTGATCAAGCCACATGTGACGAGTTCGGTGGGGCAGGCGGATTTTTATCGGGTGCAGCGGAATGCGTTAAATACGGCAAAAACGGCGACGGCGGATGATGTAACGGATCCGGGTGTATCGATTACGATGGCGAATTTCTTGACACAGACGAATGATTTGTCGATGGGGAGTTTTTCGTTTGATGGAGAGAAAGCAAATAAGATTGTGATGGCGCAGCGATATTTCAGCGATTCGCTGGTGACGACTTGGCAGTATAGTTTGGATGGTAAGCGGACATGGTCGGAGCCGATTTCGGTGCAGGAGCGGGGACTGACTGCGGCGGAAATTGCACAGGTGAACGCAGAAGACGACATTGTTATATGTATTGTCGGGACGAAATGTGGTAGTGCTTATAACTATGGTGAGGGTGGTCAATTTGAGGACGATAGTTTTGCTATTGATATTACTGAGCAAAGTGCGCCGAGTAATTTGTATGCAAACGATTTAGAAAATCGTGTAATTGGGGCGACAGACAATATGGAATGGCGTCTCCAAGCGGGAGATAAGTGGACATCGTATGCTACAGCGGTACCAGATTTGACGGGTGACAAGACAGTTGAAGTGAGAAACGGTGCGACGGGGACGAGGCTGGCGAGTGAAGCTTCGACGTATGCCTTCAAACAGGATGTGATTGATGAGAGGAAACAGTACATTACAGTGGATCATTTGTCGATTGCGGGGGTGTCGACAGAGGCAACATCGCAAGGTGGTCAGGCGACAAACGCATTAGATGGAAATTACAATACACGTTGGCATTCGGCTTGGAATGGAACTGATCAAGATAAGTGGATTGCAGTGAAATTTGATGAGCCGGTGTTGCTCACAGCGATAGATTATGTGCCGGCGGGAGGAGGTAATGGGAAGATTCTTGATGCACAAATTTTGGGAAGTGAAGATGGGGTGAATTTCTTTGAGATTGCGACGGTACGGAATTGGGCTAATAATGAAACAATAAAGACGGTGGATATTGAAAATTTGGAGAAGCCAATACAGTATGTAAAGATTGTTGGGGAGCGGACGTCGTCGGCGTCAAAAGCAAGTTTCATTGCGGCGCGAATGTTTAACTTTTATAAGGATGGAACATATGTAGCGGAGCCAGAGACTCCGGGTGGAAATAATGATCCGGAAACTCCAGGTGGGAATGAGCGTCCGAGTGAGCCGGGCGATTCGGGTGAACCAGGTAATCCAAGTAATCCAGGTAGTTCGGATGGTGCTGATGGCGGTAAACCAGGTGGGGGAGTGAATGATGGGGGTAATGATAGTGATGGTGGCAATAAGGATAATGGCGGCACCGCGTCGGATAGAGATGAGCAGGGTGATAATGGCGGAGATAGTGGTAATAACGGGTCTGCATCACAGAATCCGGGTGCGTTGGGTGTGCAAACTGGACAGAACAATAAAATACAAGATGGTGATCGAGTAGGGAAGACTGCGGAGATAGAGCGGTTGCCAGAAACTGGTCCAGGATTTCAAGCGTGGTGGTTGATTATTGGTGTGATAGTTGTGATGGTTGTTACGGTAGGGGTAAAGATGGTAAATAACCGGCGCAGGTAGACTGGACAGTCGGAACGAAGTTTGATATAATTGTAGAAGATTTTGGGTTCGTTCAAAAATTTGTTCAGTGGGGATGGGTTTTTGAACGAACCTGAAGAAAGGATATATTAAATATGGCAGAAGCCAAAATAACAATGGATGAGTTGCTAGCAAATGCTGATGCGAGCGTGAAGCGAGCAACTGTGGGGGAGACGGTTACAGGCAAAGTCCTGTCGATCAAGAAGCATGAGATCTTGGTTGATCTTGGTGCGAGAGGTGTCGGGGTAGTCCCACGTCGTGAAGTTTCGTTTGCGCGGAACTTGAATGTAGGGGATGAAGTATCGGCATCCGTGATTGAAGCAGAGATGGGCGATGGGAGTATTCTCTTGTCGTTGCGTAAAGCCGCGAAAGAAAAGGGTTGGGATGAGATTCAAGGTAAGCTGGATGCAGCGGAAATCGTTGAGATTACGCCGTTTGACGCGAATCGCGGTGGTTTGCTAGCGGAATATGAGGGGATTCGAGGATTTTTGCCCGTATCACAGCTTTCGGCGGAGCATTATCCACGTGTCGGTAGTGCCGATAAGGATGAGATTTTGCAGAGGTTGAATTCTCTAGTTGGTCAGCCGATGAAGGTGCGTATCTTGGATGCGAATCGTAAAGACAATAAGTTGATTTTCTCCGAGAAAGAAGCGGTGAAGGATGGTCTTGCCGAGAGATTTGCCGAGTTGAATGTTGGTGATGTGGTCAAAGGTGTCGTGACTGGTGTGGTTGACTTCGGGGCGTTCGTGAATGTCGACGGCGTGGAAGGCCTGATTCATATTTCCGAGATTTCTTGGGAGCGTGTCAATAATCCAGCTGACTACGTGAAGGTTGGTGAGACGGTTGATGCAAAGATTATTGCTATTGATAAGGAACGTTTGTCACTTTCAATCAAGCAGTTGACTGAAGATCCATGGCTATCTGAAGTTGAAGGTCTGAAGCGTGGCGATGAGGTCGAAGGTACGATTACGAGGATTACGCCGTTTGGGGCTTTTGTGCAGATTTCTCCAGCAGTGGAGGCGTTGGTACATGTGTCAGAGCTCGGGAATGGTGATGACGCTGACCCAGAGAAGGTATTTACTCTGAATGAGCGTAAGAAATTCCAAATTCTTGATATTGATCGAGATGGTCGCAAGATTAGCTTGACGATTGTAAAGTAAAATACCGGAGAGGTAAACCAGGCGGGGTGAGGCCTGGTTTTTTGATGAGGTTGAGGCTGTTTATGATAAAGTTTTTGAGTGGTCGAATAAAAAAGTTATTCGATATCGGCGTCAGCAAAGAGATCGGGGATTTCTTCGGGCGAGTTGGATTTGAGATGCTTAACTTTGGTCTTGGAACGACCGGAAAGAATACTGGTTTCGTAAATAACACGAGAGAATTCTTCGATGATGGTTTGGCGGTCGAGCTTCTTGGGGTCGGTAATGCGGACGAAGGGGAGGTGGGCGGAGCGGAAAAATTGTTCCATTTCTTTGGGGTGGCTACCGGGAGAACGCGACTTTTGTGTGCCATCGTCAAGTTTGACGGCGCAGACTGGTCGGAGTGTTTGTTTGTTGCAAAAGACAAAATCGACAGTTTTTTGATCAATATAACGGTAGGCTTCGGTGCGATTTTGGTGACCGACTTTGTGACTTAAAAGGGCAGAGAGCTTGACATCGGGGATGACATAAAATTTTTGTCCAAAGATATCATTAAGGAGTTGGAAACAATGCTTCTCATTGCCGGTCATGAGCTGCTTGCGTGAGCGATAACGATAACGGCTCATGGCGTTGCGGCGTTGGTTAGTAGTTTCGATGGTAGCAATAATAGAGATCACAAAAAAGGTAGCAACGGCTACACCTGCGATAGTGATCAATACTTTATCCATATGTCCATTGTAGCATAGATTATGTTAAATGTCAAAATAATGAGATAGTAGGAGGGGAAAATGGAGAATTGTATAGTTGAATTATGGGAATAATGTGGCGTAAGTTTTTGATTTGAGGGTGTATAAAATGAGATATGTGTATAGAAGATGACATCGTGGCAAAAGTGAAGGCGCTGGTTTTGCAGAAATCGGATGAGTATCTAGTGAATGATCCGGGTAAATATGATTTTTGGTGATTTGAGTGATAGAACGAAAGGTGATTCCGAGCCGAGATATAAAGTGATTTGTGACGTGGTTTTGGGCGGAGATATGTGATAGCGCCCATAGTTCTTGTCTAGCCTTCGAGTAAAGCAAAGTCAAGAAATATCTCGACAAATGTCGAGATATTTCTGTGGCTCCCCGGACTGGACTCGAACCAGTAACCTCGAAGTTAACAGCTTCTTGCTCCACCATTGAGCTACCGGGGATTAACTGATTGTATTATAGCACATTTGAAATGGGTTTGGCTAGACTTTTTCTAAAATAGATTTAGGCGGCAGATTCGCTAACAGGCGTATGAGGTTTATGGGCGTCGGCCAACTCTTGATTAAGCTCCGTGCGTTGCTTTTCGAGTGAGTGCAGTTGGTGCTGGAGATGTTGGAATTCGGCGGCGGATTTCCCGAAACGACGCTTAAAGAAGTTATGCGAAGTTTTGAAAGCATCGATTTGTGATTTGAGAGATGTGGTCTGGAATTCGTTGAGCTTGATTTGAGATTCGATGACGTTGATGGCGGCTTGGTGGGAGATAGTTTCATTGCGATGCTGTTTTTCCAAAACTTCACGTGGCGTGAGAGGCTGGGTTTCCTTGATATATTGGCCGGGAATTTGGAAAGTCTCTTCAGGGCGGGTATTGATAGGGCGATTATGGTTTGGATGAGGACCGAGATTGATATGATAAGTGGTTTTGTCGGGTTGGGTAGGGGTGGTTTCGGGATGGTGAGTATCGGACTCGGGATATTGATTTGCAAGTGCGGCGACGTCGTCCCATTTGGAGGATTCGTTTGAATCGGGTCGGGCGGTGTGTTCGTGATTTTTCATATATAGAGTCATTTTAGCATAAAGATAAAGTGAATTTGTAAAAAAAGCGTAGAATGTGGTAAAATAAAAGTAAGTGATGTGCTCGGACTAGAGCATAAATTTTATACACATATAATATATATGCGCGCTTTGTGTGCGGTATTTCGGGGATGAAAGGAGCTAGTATTAGTATGGAGAATGGGCAGGAGGCGGAAAAGGTAATTCGTATTGCTGGTTCGATTACTGTGGATGAGCTGGCGCAGGCTTTGGGGTTGTCAGTGACGGCATTGATCGGTGAGTTGTTTAAGAATGGGATTGTGGCGACAATTAATCAGCGTTTGGATTTCGAGACGGCGCAGATTATGATTGACGAGCTAGGGATGAAGAATGTACGTTTGGAGCGCAAGAATACTGCGTCACAAATTGCAAATGAGGGGCGTAGAGAATTGAGCAAGGACGCAGTGGAGCGTCCGCCGGTAGTAGCAGTGATGGGTCACGTCGATCATGGTAAGACGACGTTGCTGGATAATTTATTGAAGAAAAAGACGGTAGCGACAGAGGCTGGTGGTATTACGCAGCATATTTCGGCGTATCAGTTGGAACACGAAGGCAGGAAGATTACGTTTTTGGACACTCCGGGACATGAGGCTTTCGCGGCGATTCGTCAGCATGGAGCGATGTTGACAGACATTGTGGTAATTGTGGTGGCGGCGGATGATGGAGTGAAGCCGCAGACGATTGAGGCAATTAAGTTTGCGCAGGGTGCAAATGCGAAGATTATTGTAGCGATTAATAAGATTGATCGTGAAGGGGCAGATATTGAGCGAACGAAGGCGGGGCTGGCGGAGCATGGGCTGATGCCGGAAGAGTGGGGTGGAGATATTATGATGATCCCGGTGAGTGCAAAGACTGGGGAAGGTCTGGATAAGTTGATTGAAGGGATTTTGCTGATTGCCGATGTGGAAGAATTGAAGGCGGATGTGAAGATTCCGGCGGAAGGATTAGTAATTGAAAGTCATATGGAAACCGGCAAAGGAAGTGTTGTGAACTTGTTGGTGACGGGTGGCGAATTGAAAGTTGGGGAATTTGTGGCGGCAGGGGGTGTATATGGCAAGATTCGGACGATGACTGATTTTAGAGGGAAGCCACGCGGGAAGGCGGGCCCGAGTACGCCGGTGACGGTGACTGGGTTTAAGGAATTGCCGAGCTTTGGTGATAGATTCTTGGAATATAGTGACGAGAAGAGTGCACGGCGAGCGGCGGTGATTGCGGCGCAAGCGCAGGCAAATGAAGCGGCGAGCGCAAATGTAACGAGCATGGACCTCTTGCGTATGATGAATGTCGAGGACAATTCAAAAGTTTTCAATGTGATTGTGAAGGGGGACGTGTTGGGCAGTGTGACGAGTGTGGTTGATTCGTTGAAGTTGATTGATACGAAGGGGGAGGTGACACTCAATGTTGTGGCGACAGGTGTAGGTGATGTGACGGAGAATGATGTTTATATGGCGGCGGGCGATAATAATACGGTGATTTATGGTTTTAATGTGAATGTACCGACGAATATTAGCAAGTTGGCGGCACGTGATGGTGTGACGATCCGGAATTATCGGGTGATTTATGAGCTATTGGATGATGCACGTGATAGCATGGAGAAGTTATTAGGTGAAGAAGTTGTCGAGACGGAAGTAGGTACAATGAAAGTGATGGGTGTATTCCGCGTGACTAAACAAGAGCTGATCGCGGGTGGTGAAATGACGAGCGGTAAATTGATGCCGGGTGTGTATGCGAGAGTGGTACGAGGGAAAGAGGTGATTGGCGAAGCGGTGGTTGAGAGTGTGCAGAAAGAGAAAATTGATGCGAAGGAATTGATTGAGAAAGAAATTGGTGGCTTGGCAATGAAAACGGAGAAAAAGATTGATTTGGTGGTGGGAGATAAGCTAGAATTCTTTACAAGGGAAACCAGGCAGAGGAAGTTGGGAGAATAAAAAGAGGGCTTGGCCTCGCCTATATCCGATCCCAATGCTTGACGCGTTGTTCTTAACATCGGAGGCAAGGGTGCCCTCAATAGGTATATTTTAGCATATTATCTTTTCAGGTCAACTATTTTTGCGTCTTTGGTGATAATAATGATGTTAGCTATGCTTTTGTAGAGGTGGAAATATTTTCTGATACTGTTGAGACATTTTGTTTGATGGAGTTTTATGCGACGTAAATCGATAACGATGTAATTTGATTGCTGCAAGGCGTTGATAATTGTATCGCGTATCAGGTATTTCCCTCTACCGCGCGGGCATTTCATTTCCCATGATATATTATTCATTTTAAAATCTGGTGTGCGAACTCCTGGAGTGTGAGATGGGGGTATTAATTCAATATCATAGCCAAGCGTGGTCAGAAATAAAATAGTATCATATTCGTGTTTTTCGAGGGGCACGCCATTAGGTATAATTTTTCCTTTTTTCATTTTGTAAATATATCATAGCCAAAAAGTTTATCGCAAGCATAAGAATTGCATGTCTTGCGAATATATAATATATAATATATAGTATATTTGAAGTAAACAAGGAAGACTTGCGTTTCGGCGTAGCGGCGAGAACCCCAGCATTAACTGTAGCGCGCAGGCTGGGGGCATATAATAACACTCTGGATGATCGGAGTGTTATTTTTAATATCCAAAAAGTAGTTTGCGATATCCGTTGCGTACCAGTACTAGATCGAAACGATCGATAGTTAGTGGTATGCCGACAAAACAATTGGAATTAAGTTTGCGCAAGATGAGGACTGGGCGTGTGAAATGCTCGCCTTTGTCGTTAATTTCGCAACCGATGTTTTCGCCGACGCAAGTCCACCAAATTTCGCCTTCGTTGAATTGAGGTGGTCGGTGATTTTGCAGATGTGATTTAAGTTCTGGCCAGGACATGCAATTATCGTATGAAAAAGTGAAAAATTCCGCAAGCACAAGAGTTTATATCTGGGGGTGGAGGTTTTTTGAGATTTGTGATAGAGTGATGGAATGAATCGAACAGGGAAGCGTCAGACTTCGCAGCTGATAATGAATGGAGTAGAATTGGAATCACATGAATATGCGACGGTGCTGTTTTTGGTGGGGCTAGGGAAGAATATTGAATTGATACCGCAGTCGCACACGCCATCAGTAAAAAGCCCCGATCTATATATGGATGGTTTAGTATGGGAAGTAAAAAGTCCAGTGAATAGCACGAGGCGCGCTATAGAGAGATTGTTTTATCGGGCAACCGGGCAATCGAGTAATTTAGTGTTTGATTTGAGGAGAATAAAGAAGAATGACACATCGGTGTCTATAATTTTGGAGAAATGCTTCAAGAACACGCGTCGTGTGCGGAATATGTATATCATTACGAAGGATGGCAATATCAATAGATATAGAAAAAGATAAGTTGTGCTTTGTCGTGAGGCATGTTATCATATGGGTATGAGGGGCGTCCTAGTGTTGTAAACATTAGGTCAGCCTTTCAGAGATATGGGCGTCCTAGTGTTGTAAACATTAGGTCAGCCCATATCGGATTACACCTCGTTTCGGGGTGTAATTTTTTATGGAATTTTTAAAAAGCATAAACAAAACGTATTGACATAACCATTTAGGTTTGTAATAATGGAGGGTATATAAGGTCATTTATAAAATAAGGTCGTAAAAAGGAACAACTAAAAATGAAACTAAACAAAACTAAGAAAATTAGTTTCGCGGGAATTGCGGGCTGTGCTGGCATGTTGGGTTTGCTAGCGGTAGCCATGCTCTGTCCGATGCGAAGCGAGGGGGCGAATGCGGCGGATTGTACGCCAGATAGTACGGACCCGAATTGTCTGATTGCGACAGCGGCGGCAGATGTTGGGGTGAACGTAGCTCCGATGATTTCGATGGGATTGACGCCGAATGTCGAAATTGATGTAACGCCAACGGCTGATGGTGCTTTTCAGACGGGTACAGCGAGTATGAATGTCTCGACGAATAGCGCGAGCGGTTATAGTGTGTATATGAAGACAGGGAATGGTAAAAATACTTTGAGTGGAACTGGGTCTAATACTTCGACGATTGGTCCAGTAGCGAATAACGCAACGCAGGCGAGTTTTGCTAAAAACTCTTGGGGTTATAATTTGAGTCCTAGCTCGACATCGATTGGTGCTGGTACACAGTACAAGCCAGTTCCGACTACGACTACAAGTGCAGTGACCACTGGTGCTGGTATGACTGGTACTTATAATCTTACTTTTGCGACGAAGGTTGGTACAGACTTGCCGACTGATCAATATACGAACTCTGTGGTGGTTTCTGCAGTGGCGAACCCAACTGCAATTACAAAGTTGACACAGTTAAATTATATGCAAGAAATGACGTCTGCGATTTGCGCTGGTAGTTCAGAAGGTGATACTAAACAACTTGTTGACACTCGTGATGGCAACAAGTACTACGTCGCCAAAATGAAGGATGGTAACTGTTGGATGACACAGAATCTAGCGTTAGATATTACTACGGCTGGATTAAAGGCTAGTGATACGGATATTACGGCGG